>NZ_JBSGYT010000067.1:0-32886 GCF_053610645.1 Streptomyces sp. NPDC054883
GGGCACCGCGGAACCCCGCGGTGCCCGGCCCGGCCCTGCACGCTCAGAACTTGTTGCGCGGCGTGATCCCCAGCGACATGCCCGACAGGCCGCGGGCCCGCCCGCCCAGCTTCCCGGCGATCGCGCGCAGCGCGGCGCCCGCCGGGGAGTCGGGGTCGGACAGCACGACGGGCTTGCCGTCGTCGCCGCCCTCGCGCAGCCGCACGTCGATCGGGATCGAGCCCAGCACCGGCACGCTCGCGCCGACCGTCTTGGTCAGGCCGTCCGCCACCTTCTGGCCGCCGCCCGAGCCGAACACGTCGACCATCTCGTCACAGTGCGGGCAGGGCAGCCCCGACATGTTCTCGACCACACCGACGATCTTCTGGTGGGTCTGCACGGCGATCGAGCCGGCCCGCTCGGCGACCTCGGCCGCGGCCTGCTGAGGGGTGGTCACGACCAGGATCTCGGCGTTCGGCACCAGCTGCGCCACGGAGATCGCGATGTCACCCGTGCCCGGCGGCAGGTCCAGCAGCAGCACGTCCAGGTCACCCCAGAAGACGTCCGCGAGGAACTGCTGGAGCGCCCGGTGCAGCATCGGGCCGCGCCAGACGACCGGCGCGTTGCCCGGGGTGAACATGCCGATGGAGATGACCTTCACCCCGTGCGCCGACGGCGGCATGATCATGTTCTCGACCTGGGTGGGACGGCCCTCGACGCCGAGCATGCGCGGCACGCTGTGGCCGTAGATGTCCGCGTCCACGACACCGACCTTGAGGCCGTCCGCGGCCATCGCCGCCGCCAGGTTGACGGTCACGGAGGACTTGCCCACGCCGCCCTTGCCGGACGCGACCGCGTACACCCGGGTCAGCGAGCCCGGCTTGGCGAACGGCACCTCGCGCTCGGCGGTGCCGCCGCGCAGGGTGGCCGCCAGGTCCTTGCGCTGCTCGTCGCTCATCACGTCGAGGGTGACGGCGACGGAGGTGACGCCCTCGACGCGCTCCACGGCCTCTGTGACGTTCTTGGTGATGGTCTCGCGCATGGGGCAGCCCGACACCGTCAGGTAGACCGTGACCGCGACCGCGCCGCCGGCGCCGATCTCCACCGATTTGACCATGCCGAGGTCGGTGATCGGCTTGTGGATCTCGGGGTCGTTCACCGTCGCCAGCGCGTCCAGGATCGCGTCCTGCCCGGGCGCAGCGGCGGAGCTTGTGTCGGTAGCCATGACCCGATGGTACGGCTCGGTAGCACGCCGCCGGTAAGCCCGTCAGCGGTCGCCTTCGTCACGTTCGGGCGCGAGCAGCCGCCGCTCGTCCATCTCCTTGATCAGGTCCTGGAACTCCGAACGGATCCAGTCGCGCGTCGCGACCTCGCCCAGGCCCATCCGCAGCGAGGCGATCTCCCGGGTCAGGTACTCCGTGTCGGCGATGGAGCGTTCGTTCTGCTTGCGGTCCTGCTCCAGGTTGACCCGGTCCCGGTCGTCCTGCCGGTTCTGCGCCAGCAGGATCAACGGAGCCGCGTACGAGGCCTGGAGCGACAGCATCAGCGTCAGGAAGATGAAGGGGTACTGGTCGAAGCGCAGGTGGTCCGGCGCGAAGACGTTCCACAGCACCCAGGCGATGATGACGATCGTCATCCAGACGATGAAGCGGCCCGTGCCCAGGAACCGCGCGACCCGCTCCGAGAGCCGCCCGAACGCCTCCGGGTCGTACTCGGGCAGCAGCCGGCGCCGGGCCGGGCGCGGCTGGTCCAGCCGGACGCGCGAACGCGTCAGCGCGCTCGCCCCGGCGGGGGCGCCCGCCTTCGCCCGCTCGACGGAACGTTCCATCCGCTCCTGCCGCAGCCGCTCGGCCGCCTCCAGCCGTTCGGAGAGGCTGTCCCGCGTCTGCTCGCGCCGCTCCCGGCGCCGTTCGCGCGCCGCCTCGCCGCGCGGCCCGTCGCCGCGCTCCGAGCGCCCGCGCCCCCGCTCAGTGGCCACGCACGGCCTCCTCGGAATGGAAGTCCGTCTCCCGCCAGTCGTCCGGCAGCAGGTGGTCGAGTACGTCGTCCACGGTCACCGCGCCCAGCAGCGAGCCGCTCTCGTCGACGACCGGTACCGCGACCATGTTGTACGCGGCCAGGTAGCTCGTCACCACCGGCAGCGAGGCGTCCGGCCGCAGCGGCGGCAGGTCCGTGTCCACGATCGAGCTGACCAGCGTGAACGGCGGATCGCGCAGCAGCCGCTGGAAGTGCACCGTCCCCAGGTACTTGCCCGTCGGCGTCTCGTCCGGCGGCCGGCACACGTACACCTGCGCCGCGAGCGCCGGGGACAGGTCCGACTGGCGGACCCTGGCCAGCGCGTCCGCGACCGTCGCGTCCGGGCGCAGCACGATCGGCTCCGTCGTCATCAGGCCGCCCGCGGTGCGCTCCTCGTACGAGAGCAGACGGCGCACGTCAGCCGCGTCGTCCGGCTTCATGAGCGTCAGCAGCCGCTCCTTGTCGTCCTCCGGCAGCTCGGACAGCAGGTCGGCCGCGTCATCCGGGTCCATCGCCTCCAGGACGTCGGCCGCCCGCTCCTCCTTGAGCTTGCCGAGGATCTCCACCTGCTCGTCCTCGGGCAGCTCCTCCATGACGTCGGCGAGCCGGTCGTCGTCGAGGGCGCTGGCCACCTCGGCGCGCCGCTTCGGCGTCAGGTGGTGCAGTACGTTCGCCACGTCCGCCGGACGCATCTGCTCGAAGGTGGCCACCAGGCTCTCGGCGCCCTGGCCCTCCTCCTCCAGCGAGAACCCGGTCACCGCCGACCACTCCACCGTCAGGGTCTCGCCGCGCCGGCGCAGTGCGCCGCCCTTGCCCTTGCGGACGAAGATGCGGTCGATCTCCCAGTCCCGGCGGGCCGGCAGCTGCTGGATGGCCACGTCCAGGACCGTGACCTCCTCGCCGGTCGAGACCAGCTTCACGCGCCGGTCCAGCAGCTCGCCGAGGATCAGCCGCTCGGTGGGGCGCTGCTCGAAGCGCCGCATGTTGACGACGCCGGTCGTGATGACCTGACCGGACTCCACACCCGTCACCCGGGTCATCGGCAGGAAGATCCGCCGCCGGCTGACCACCTCGACCACCAGACCCAGCAGCCGCGGCGGCCGGCCGCCGACGCGCAGCATGGCGACGAGGTCGCGCACCCGGCCCACCTGGTCGCCGTTGGGGTCGAAGACGGGCACACCCGACAGATGCGAGACGAAGATCCGCGGGGCGCCAGCAACCATCCGAGCGCCTCCTAGAACGTGAACCGACCGTCGATCAACAGTCCTGCCGAGCCTCAGGCTAGCCCGTGGCCCGGGAAGGCGTCCTGGTGGGGCCCTCACACCGGGTCCGTACGGGGCCCGGCGGACGGGCGGGTACGCGGGCGCGGAGGCCGCCGGACGGGCGGGTACGCTGCCTGCTGCCCCAGACGACCGACCGGGAGGCACCCGCACGTGACCGCCTACTTCCCCGCCGCTCGCCTGCGCCGGGCCGCCTTCATCGGCGTGCTGTGCGCGGGCCTCACCGTCACCGTCACGGGCTGCGGCGGCGGCGAGGACCCCGACAAGGGCACCAACGGAGTCGGCAAGCTGCCCGCCGACCAGATCGAGGCGAAGGCCAAGGCGGCGGCGACGGCGGCCGCCTCGGTGCACCTCTCGGGCTCGGTGGTCACCGGCGGCAAGACCTTCACCCTCGACATGCGCCTCAAGGGCGACGGCGGTTCCGGCGAGGTCAAGTCCCAGCAGGACACCTTCCAGGTGCTGCGCATCGGCGAGCAGCTGTACCTGAAGGCGAACGCCGCCTTCTGGGGGAAGTCCGACTCGGCCGGCAAGCTCGGCGACAAGTTCGTCAAGGTGCCGCAGAGCGACCCCACCTACAAGCAGTTCCGCGGCTTCACCGACATGCACGTCCTGCTCGACGGGCTCCTCGGCCTCGACGGCAAGCTCACCAAGGCCGCCTACGGCAAGGTCGGACACGGCCGGGTGGTGCCGGTCCTGGCGGCCGGCGGCAAGGGCGGACGGCTCTCGGTGTCCCTGGAGGGGACCCCGTACCCGCTCCTCATGGAACGCGCGGGCGGCGCCGGGCGGGTGCAGCTCGCGGACTGGGGCCAGAGCTTCCAGCTGGCCGCGCCCGCACCGGACCAGACGGTGGATTACGGTCAGCAGCTGCCCATCACCAAGGACGCGAGCGGCGCGACGCCCGGCCCGGCCAAGAGCTCCGGCCAGGGTTCCGACCCCACCGGAGGCTGACCCGGCGCGGCCGGGCCGTCCGCCCCACCACCCGGGGGCCTTCGCCCCGGCCCTGGAGCCCCGCCACCCGGCCCGGTCACAGCACTAGCGGGCCGACTTCTTCCGCTTGAGCAGCAGCTTCGGCAGCCCGGCCGGGATCTCCCGGCGGGTGATCGCCGGGGTCGGCAGCGGGGGCGCGGCCAGCGACCCGCCCGGCAGGGACTCCCGGACCGCCGCCGGCTCCAGCCGCAGCAGCCGGCACTCCCGCGCCCATCGCTCCGTCATCTGCTCGGCGTCGGGGGCGTTCAGCCGCTTGCCCTTGAGCTCCGCCACCGCGGCGTGCCACTCCTCGCCGCGCGGGGCGAGCTCCCGGACGACGGCCGTCCAGGCGACCAGCCGGCCGCCCTTGTCCTTGCTGCGCACGGTCACCTCGGCGGCCGCACCGTCCGCGAGCCCCGGGAACGGCTGCTCGCCGGGCCCGTCGCCCACCACGTACGCGGCGCCGTCCACCCAGGCGTGCCACAGGGCCCGGTCGGCCCCGGTGCCGCGGACCCAGATGAGGCCGGACTTCTTGGTGGCCTCCTCGACGAGGGCCAGGTCGAGCGCGCTGAGAGTCATGCGCACAGGGTAGCGAGGCCGCCGGACACCCCTACAGCCAGCCGTTGCGGCGCAGGGCCCGGTGGATGGTCAGGCAGGCGCCGGCGATGGCGGCCATCACCATCGGATAGCCGTAGCGCCAGTGCAGTTCCGGCATGTGCTCGAAGTTCATCCCGTACACGCCGCAGATCATCGTCGGCACCGCGATGATCGCCGCCCACGAGGTGATCTTGCGCATGTCCTCGTTCTGCGCGACCGACGCCTGCGCCAGGCTGGCCTGGAGGATCGAGTTCAGCAGCTCGTCGAAGCCGACCACCTGCTCGTGCACCCGCGCCAGGTGGTCGGCGACGTCGCGGAAGTACTTCTGGATGTCGGGGTCCACCAGCCGCATCGGGCGCTCGCTGAGCAGCTCCATCGGCCGCAGCAGCGGGGACACGGCCCGCTTGAACTCCAGTACCTCGCGCTTTAGCTGGTAGATGCGACCCGCGTCGCCGCCCCGGCCGCTGCCCTTGGCCGGCGGCGCGAAGACCGCGCTCTCCACCTCGTCGATGTCGTCCTGTACGGCCGCCGCGACCGCGATGTAGCCGTCCACGACGTGGTCGGCGAGGGAGTGCAGCACCGCCGAAGGGCCCCGGGCCAGCAGTCCGGCGTCGTCCTGGAGGCGGTGGCGCAGGCCCTTCAGGGAGCCCTGCCCGCCGTGCCGGACGGTGATGACGAAGTCCGGGCCGGTGAAGCACATGACCTCGCCGGTCTCCACCACCTCGCTGGTCGCGGTCAGTTCGGCGTGCTCGACGTAATGGATCGTCTTGAAGACGGTGAACAGGGTGTCGTCGTAGCGCTCCAGCTTCGGCCGCTGGTGCGCGTGCACCGCGTCCTCCACGGCGAGCGGGTGCAGTCCGAACGTGGCGGCGATCCCGGCGAACTCCGCCTCGGTGGGCTCGTGCAGGCCGATCCACGCGAAACCGCCGTCCTCGCGGACCCGGCGCATCGCCTCACGGGGCGTCAGACGGCCCGGGCCCGGCACCCGCCGGCCGTCGCGGTAGACCGCGCAGTCGACGACCGCGCTGCTGGCGGACGGGTCGCGGGTGGTGTCGTACCCGGGCTGCGCGGGAGTGGACCGGCGCAGGGCCGGACGGACGGCGGCACGGAGGTAGGGCAGCATCGACATGGCAGGCTCCTTCGCGCGCACGGCTGCGGACCGTACGGGTGGGAGGCCCTCCGCGGCTGCGCCCGGGCGCTCGGCCCCGGGCAGACGGAGGGAAACAGGACGGAGAGGACAAAGTTCTGCCGTCGCTCTTCTACTGACCTTCCGGCGGCCCGGAGGCCGCGGAGGGGAAGATCACAGGGGGCGCGAAACGCCCGGCATAGAAGTGGAAGAGCGATTGGTACTGCACGATCGACTTCGATCCATCGCAGCCCCACCTCCTCCGGCCGGTCCCCCGTGAGGGACGTCCTGTCGTCCGGACCCTTGGAACAACGCGTCTGCGTGCGGTCCCGACCAGCTGTCAACACTATCAGCCGACGGATGGTCAGGACCGCGCCTTTACCCGCCGGATAGGAGTTCTATGCTCGCTCCATGGCAGAAATTCTCGCCCTTGTGGAGGCCCGGTTGCGCACCGCGTTCGGCGAACCCGACGCCCGCGCCGCCGTCACCTTCCTCGGCACCGACCGCATCGAGGTTCTCCGTTTCGCCGAGGGCGACCTCGTGCGGTACGCGACCCTCGGCATGTCCGCGCACCCCATGACCGACCCGACCGCCGTGGTCGCCGACCCGCTGCGCGGGCCGCGCGCGGAACTGGTGCTGACCGTACGGGCCGGGCCGGCGCCCACCGACAAGGTGCTCCGCCCGCTCGCGGTGCTGGCCGCGTCCCCGATGGTCGAGGGGCTGGTCGTGGCGCCCGGGGCCTCGCTGGACGTGGGCGAACCCCTGTGGGAGGGCGCGCCGTTCAGCTCCGTCCTGGTCGCCGAGCCGGGCGGGCTGGTGGAGGACCTCGACCTGGACGAGCCGCTGGAGCCGGTGCGGTTCCTCCCGCTGCTCCCGATGACGGCGAACGAGGCCGCCTGGAAGCGGGTGCACGGCGCCGCAGCCCTCCAGGAACGCTGGCTCGCGCGCGGCACGGATCTGCGGGACCCTCTGCGTACGGCCGTCGCACTGGACTGAGACCGGACTGAGCTCCCGCCGTTGCGGGTACGGATGGCATCCGGACGGGTGAGCGTGCCTTGACGGGGCGCCGGGCGGGGAGGAGCGTGCTTCATATGAGGGGCGAACCGAGTTGCCCGAAGTGCGGTGGCCGGGTCCGAGCGCCCGGTCTTTTCGCCGACTCCTGGCAGTGCGCGGTGCACGGCGCCGTCCATCCCCTACAGCCCGTCATCCCGCCCAGTGTCGAGGGCCTGGGCGTCATAGTGCACCGGGCGAACGTACCGGTGTGGATGCCGTGGCCCCTGCCGGTGGGGTGGCTGTTCACCGGCGTCGCCACCGCGGGGGACGACCGCAGCGGGGGCCGCGCCACCGCCGTCGCCTGTTCCGGTCCCGGCCCACTGGGCGGAATGGGGGAGCTGGTGCTCGTCGCGGAGGAACTCGGGGTGGGCCTCGGCGCGCGGTACGCGGGGATCGACGCGCCCGACCCCGGCCCGTACATGGACGTGTCGGCGCCCCCGCACGCCAAGGTCGTCGCGGCCGGCCGGCCCACCCCGCTGTGGCACGTCAAAGGAGCCCCCGACGACCGGGCCGTGTTCGCGGGCGAGGCGCGCGGGCTGTGGCTGTGGGCCGTGGTCTGGCCGGAGCAGACGGGGCTGCTCATGTACGACGAGCTCGTCCTGACCGACCTGCGCGAGGCGGGCGCCGAGGTCGAACTGGTCCCCTGCGGCGCCCTGAGCCCGCGCATTCTGTCCGCTTGACGCGCCCTCGCACCGCCCGGCCCTGGCACGGGCCTCCCGGGCTCCGGGAGCGCTGCGCCGAACTCCGTCCGGCGGTCGCGGGCGGGGCTTGCCGGGCTCCGGGCCGCTGCGCCGGGGACACCCTGGAGGCGGGGCACTCCGAGAGATAGCCGGGGGAGACTCCGTCCGTCGTGCCACGGCCGGGGCGTCGGCCGTGCCCGGTGGGGGCCGGGGCCCGGGTATCCTGGAGCGTCCCCCTTTGTCCGTCCGTAGAAGCTGGAGCCCGGCAGTGCGCATCGACCTGCACGCCCACTCCACCGCTTCCGACGGCACCGACACCCCCGCCGAACTGGTCCGCAACGCGGCCGCCGCCGGGCTGGACGTCGTCGCACTGACCGACCACGACACCGTCGGCGGGTACGCCGAGGCGGTCGCGGCCCTGCCGCAGGGGCTCACCCTGGTCACCGGCGCGGAGCTGAGCTGCCGGCTCGACGGCATCGGGATGCACATGCTCGCCTACCTCTTCGACCCCGAAGAGCCCGAGCTGCACGCGGAGCGGGAGCTGGTCCGCGACGACCGCGCCCCCCGGGCCCAGGCGATGATCGGCAAGCTCCGGGCGCTCGGCGTGGACGTCACCTGGGAACAGGTCGCCCGGATCGCCGGTGCGGGGTCCGTGGGGCGGCCGCACATCGCCACCGCCCTCGTCGAGCTCGGCGTCGTGCCCACCGTCTCCGACGCGTTCACGCCCGACTGGCTCGCCGACGGCGGCCGCGCCTACGCGGAGAAGCACGAGCTCGACCCCTTCGACGCGATCCGTCTGGTGAAGGCGGCCGGCGGCGTCACCGTCTTCGCCCACCCCGCCGCCCTCAAGCGCGGCCGGTGCGTACCCGAGAGCGCCATAGCCGAACTGGCGGCGGCCGGACTCGACGGCATCGAGGTGGACCACATGGACCACGACGCCGCGACGCGCGCCCGGCTGCGGGGCCTGGCGGACGAACTCGGCCTGCTGACGACCGGGTCCAGCGACTACCACGGCAGCCGCAAGACCTGCCGCCTCGGCGAGTACACGACCGACCCCGAGATCTACGGCGAGATCACGCGCCGCGCCACCGGGGCGTTCCCCGTCCCCGGCGCCGGTGGACGGCGCCACGAGGGCTGAGCCCTCGCCCGTCCCCGCCCCTTTTTGCTCCACCCCTCTCTCCTGCAAGGCATCACTGTGTTTGATTTCGCCGTCTTCGGATCCCTATTTCTCACGCTTTTCGTGATTATGGACCCCCCGGGGATCACGCCGATCTTCCTCGCCCTGACCTCCGGACGCGCCACCAAGGTGCAGCGCCGCATGGCCTGGCAGGCCGTCTGCGTGGCCTTCGGTGTCATCGCCGTCTTCGGCGTCTGCGGCCAGCAGATCCTCGACTACCTGCACGTGTCCGTGCCGGCGCTGATGATCGCGGGCGGGCTGCTCCTGCTGCTGATCGCGCTGGACCTGCTCACCGGCAAGACGGACGAACCGAAGCAGACCAAGGACGTCAACGTCGCCCTGGTGCCGCTCGGGATGCCCCTGCTGGCCGGTCCGGGCGCGATCGTGTCCGTCATCCTGGCCGTGCAGAAGGCCGACGGGTTCAGCGGGCAGCTCTCCGTCTGGTCGGCGATCATCGCCATGCACGTGGTGCTGTGGATCACCATGCGCTACTCCCTGGTGATCATCCGGGTGATCAAGGACGGCGGCGTCGTCCTGGTGACCCGTCTCGCGGGCATGATGCTGTCGGCGATCGCCGTCCAGCAGATCATCAACGGCGTGCTCCAGGTCGTGCACAACGCCTGAGGCGCCGGCGCCCGGCCCCGCACATGCGAATGCCCCGCACCGGTCCGGTGCGGGGCATTCGTCGTCGTCTCGTCGTTTCTTCGTCGTCTACCGCGGGAAGCGGGTCAGTTGGACGCGGTCTCGGCCGGTCGGATCAGAATGCGCTGGCCTACTGATGCGGCGTGCTGCACGATCCGGTTGACGGAGGCCGCGTCCACGACGGTGCTGTCCACGGCGCTTCCGTCGACGTCGTCCAGGCGCAGAATCTCGAAGCGCACGGGCTTCTCCCTTCGTCAGTGTTTCACTTGCACTGGCATAACGAAGTGTAAGCCGCAAACATTCCCTACGCTAAGGAAATTTTTTCACTCGCTAACGACCGTATGCGGTCCGGTCCCCGTCCGCACTCCAGAAGGCGGCCAGCGCACCTGCGGTGACCTGCGGATTCTCCGCGTTCGGGGAGTGTTCGGCGCCCTCGACGACAACTCGCGCCGCACTCAACCGCCGCGCCATCTCGTCCATGAGCGGCACCGGCCAGGCGTAGTCGACCACCCCCGACAGCACCAGCTTGCGCAGCGGCACGTCCGCCAGCTCCGCCACCCGGTCCGGCTCCGAGATCAGCACCCGGCCGGTGCCGATCAGCTGCTCCGGCACCGTGGCCAGCCACCGCTCGCGCAGGAACCCCGCCAGGGCGGGGGAGTCGGGCACGGTGTCCGCCGGGTCCTGGGCCCGCATCGCGGCCCATACCGCCGGCATGTCGTCCCGCAGCGCCTCCAGCGCCGCGATCAGCAGCTTCGTACGGGCCTGCTGGTCCTCCGAGATCGCCGCCGGGCCGCTGCTCATCAAGGTGAGGGAGGCGAAGGGTGCGGCGTCGCGGAGCACCGCCGCGCGGGAGATCAGGCCGCCCAGGGAGTGGCCGACGAGGTGCACCGGCCCGGTGTCCAGCGCTGCCGCCTGGGCGAGCAGGTCCCGGGCCAGCTCCTCGCAGGTGTACGCGGACTCCTCGCGCGGGCCGGGGCTCTCGTACTGGCCTCGCCCGTCGACCGCCACCACCCGGTAACCGGCGCCGGCCAGCGGCTCCAGCAGGCCGATGAAGTCCTCCTTGCTGCCGGTGAAGCCGGGGACCAGCAGGGCCGTGCCGCGCAGCGGTTCGCCCGCCTCGTGCACGGCGAACTCCCCGCGCGCGGTCCCGAGGCGGTACGCCCGGGCGACGGAGGGCAGGGTCAGGCGGGGAGGCTTGCTCATGGGCCCGAGGTTACCGGCCCGTAGCCGCCGGTACAGCCCCCGGTACGCGAACGGCCCCGTTCCCCTCCGAAGGGGGGAACGGGGCCTTCCGTGGTGCGGGACCGGGCGGGGTTACGCCTCCGGCGCCTGGGCGACGGCCTTGCGGGTCCGCGTGCGCTTCGGCTTGGCGGTAGCCTCCTCCGCGGCGGCGGGCGCCTCCACGACGGCGGCGGCCTTGCGGGTGCGCTTCGGCTTGACCGGGGCCTCCTCGGCCACCGGCACGGCTTCGGCGGTCACCGGGGCGGCCTCCGCGACCTTGCGGGTCCGGGTGCGCTTCGGCTTGACCGGGGCTTCCTCGGTGACCACGGCCGGGGCGGCCTCGGTCACTACGGGGGCGGCCTCCGCGACCTTGCGGGTCCGGGTGCGCTTCGGCTTGACCGGGGCTTCCTCGGCCACCGGGGCGGCTTCGGCGGTCACCGGGGCGGCCTCCGCGACCTTGCGGGTCCGGGTGCTGCGGCGGGCCGGAGCAGGCTCCACCGGCGGGGCCATCTGGAAGTCGGGCTCCGCGGCCGACGGCGACACGGGCCGGCGGACCGGGCGGCGCGGCGCCCGGACGGGCTCCACGGCCGGCACCATCTGGAAGTCCGGCTCCGCAGCGGCGGTCGGCGCCTCGGCGACCGGGGTCACCGCGGCGGCGGCCGGCGAGGGCACGGCGGCGCGGGTCCGGCGGCGGCGCGGCTTGCGCGGCTCATCGGCCACCGGGGCCGCGACGGCCGGGGTCACTGCGGCGGGGGCCTCGGCGACCGGGGTCACCGCGGCCGCCGTCTCGGCGCCCAGGTCGCTGCCGCCGCGCGTACGGCGGCGCTGGCGCGGGGCCCGCGTACGGGCCGGACGCTCCTCGGCCGGCGCGGCGGCGGCCGGACCGCGACCGCCACGGCCACCGCGGCCGCCGGTCTCGCCCAGGTCCTCCAGCTGCTCGGCCTTCAAGCCCTCCCGCGTGCGCTCGGCACGCGGCAGGACGCCCTTGGTCCCGGCCGGGATGTTCAGCTCCTCGAACAGGTGCGGGGACGTGGAGTACGTCTCGACCGGCTCGTGGAAGTCCAGCTCCAGCGCCTTGTTGATCAGCTGCCAGCGCGGGATGTCGTCCCAGTCGACCAGGGTGACGGCGATGCCCTTGTTGCCCGCGCGACCGGTCCGGCCGACGCGGTGCAGGAAGGTCTTCTCGTCCTCCGGCGCCTGGTAGTTGATGACGTGGGTCACACCCTCGACGTCGATGCCGCGCGCGGCCACGTCGGTGCACACCAGCACGTCGACCTTGCCGTTGCGGAACGCCCGCAGGGCCTGCTCGCGCGCGCCCTGGCCCAGGTCGCCGTGGACGGCACCGGAGGCGAAGCCGCGCTTCTCCAGCTGCTCGGCGATGTCGGCCGCCGTGCGCTTCGTACGGCAGAAGATCATGGCCAGGCCGCGGCCCTCGGCCTGCAGGATGCGGGAGACGAGCTCCGGCTTGTCCATGTTGTGCGCACGGAAGACGTGCTGCTTGATGTTGGCGACGGTCACGCCCTCGCCCTCGGGGGAGGTGGCGCGGATGTGCGTCGGCTGCGTCATGTACCGGCGGGCCAGGCCGATGACCGCGCCCGGCATGGTCGCCGAGAACAGCATCGTCTGACGCTTCGGCGGCAGGTAGTTGATGATCTTCTCGACGTCGGGCAGGAAGCCCAGGTCGAGCATCTCGTCGGCCTCGTCCAGGACGAGCGCCCTGACGTGGGACAGGTCCAGCTTGCGCTGACCGGCCAGGTCGAGGAGCCGGCCCGGGGTGCCGACGATGATGTCGACGCCCTTCTTGAGGGCCTCGACCTGCGGCTCGTACGCGCGGCCGCCGTATATGGCGAGGACGCGGACGTTACGGACCTTGCCCGCGGTCAGCAGGTCGTTGGTGACCTGGGTGCACAGCTCGCGGGTCGGGACGACCACGAGGGCCTGCGGGGCGTCGGTCAGCTGGTCGGGCCGGGCCCGGCCCGCCTCGACGTCGGCGGGGACGGTGACCCGCTCCAGCAGCGGAAGGCCGAAACCGAGCGTCTTGCCGGTTCCGGTCTTGGCCTGGCCGATGACGTCCGAGCCGGAAAGGGCTACGGGGAGGGTCATCTCCTGGATCGGGAAGGGGGACACGATGCCGACGGCCTCGAGGGCTTCGGCGGTCTCGGGATAGATCCCGAGGTCACGGAACGTAGTCAGGGTGCTGCCTCTTCTGTGAGACGCGGCGCGAGGCGGCGAGGGGGGTCGTACCGTGCCGGGCTTGCAGTACTGCGCCCACCCGAGTCCGGGTGAGCCGTACAAAGCTGCGCGGGACCACTAGCCTTCGCTCAAGCGCTTCTGCCGCTGAGGGGGCCCCTCGTGCAGGCGGTACGCATGGACGTACGCACCAGACAGAGGGCGGTCGGGTGGAGCCGATCGGGCCACCGACCGGGCATCCTCATTCGGATGGCCCGCCGAGTTTCCGGCAGGCGCATTACCACTGTACCCCGGAATCGCGCAGCTGTGTTGGGTGAATTCACCTGGTAGTCGGGTTTAGGTGGACTGAGCAGGTGGTCCGCGCCAGGTTTCGGCGGGCTATTGTGCGGAGCATGTCGACCGTAGAAAACGCATCGCCCGCCGACGACGGCACCCCCGCGGAGGCGGCCGGAATCGCCGCCCAGGACTGGGCGACCGCCTCGGCCTCACCGCAGTACCGGGCAGCCGTGGTGGACCTGCTCGGCGCGCTCGCGTACGGAGAGCTCGCGGCGTTCGAGCGCCTGGCCGAGGACGCGAAACTCGCGCCCACGCTTTCCGACAAGGCCGAACTCGCCAAGATGGCCTCCGCCGAGTTCCACCACTTCGAGCGGCTCCGCGACCGGCTGTCGGCGATCGACGCCGAGCCCACCGCCGCGATGGAGCCCTTCGCCAAGGGCGTCGACGACTTCCACCGCCAGACCGCCCCCTCGGACTGGCTCGAAGGCCTGGTCAAGGCCTACGTCGGCGACTCCATCGCGAGCGACTTCTACCGCGAGGTCGCCAGCCACCTCGACACCGACACCCGCGCCCTCGTCGTCGGGGTGCTCGACGACACGGGCCACGGCGGCTTCGCCGTCGAGAAGGTGCGCGCCGCCATCGAGGCGGACCCGCGCGTCGGCGGCCGGCTCGCGCTGTGGGCCCGCCGGCTGATGGGCGAGGCCCTCTCGCAGGCCCAGCGGGTGGTCGCCGAACGTGACGCGCTGTCGACCATGCTGGTCGGCGGTGTCGACGGGATGGCGGCCGGCTTCGACCTCGCGGCGGTCGGCGAGATGTTCACCCGGATCACCAAGGCCCACACCAAGCGGATGGCGGCCCTCGGCCTCGCCGCCTGAGGCGCAGCGCCCCACAACGCGCCCGGCCCCGGAGCGGGATCCCCCGCCCGGAGCCAGGTGCGTCTCGGGGCGGTCAGCCCCGCGTCGGGAGCGAAAACGGAGGGCGCCCACGGTGGCGGCCGGAACGTCCGGCGGGCCGCAGCAGCAGCGACAGCACCACAGCGGACACACCCACCGAGCCCAGCAGCGTCGCGGCCAGCGAATTGTGCCCCGGGCCCAGCGACATGTGTGTGAGGTACGCCCCGAACAGCGCTCCCGCCACCCCGCTGACCAGCACCATTCTGGAAGCGGGCAGCCGCTCCCCGAGCGTGCGCACGGCCGCACCGGCGAGGGCCAGTCCCAGCAGACCGGAGCCAAGCGCTTCCATCAGCAGCATGAGATCCCTTCCGATACGTCAGCGGGCGTTTCCGGGGTGCACCAGTTGCGGTCCTACCCGAAGCGGAAGAAAGGGAAACGGCCCGGCGGAACTGCCGCCAGGCCGTTTCTCTCGTTGTGTCGGGACCCGATGCCGGATCGACCCGCGCCCCGGTCCGCGCGCCTCAGAGCGCGCCGAAGCCCACCTTGCGCCCGCTCGGCTCGCCCAGGTCGACGTACGACAGGCGGTCGGACGGCACCAGGACCTTGCGGCCCTTGGCGTCGGTCAGGCTCAGCAGCGGCACCGTGCCGGACAGCGCCGCCGTGACGACGCGCTCCAGCTCCTCGGCGCTCAGGTCGCTCTCCAGCACGATCTCCCGGGGTGCGTGCTGCACGCCGATCTTGACCTCCACGGCTTTGTCCCTCCGACGGTCCGGTTCGCGCGATCAGCCGCGCCGTACCCGGTCCACATTAGCCCGGAGAGGGGACGTGATCGGCTCGCGGCGGACACGCTCGCAGCGAACAGCGCCCCCGCGCGACAGGGGCCGTCCGGGTATCAGCCCTCGGTGCCGTGCAGCGGGAATCCGGCGATGCCGCGCCAGGCGAGCGAGGTCAGCAGCCCCACCGCGGTGTCCCGGGCGACCGGGCTCTCGCTCGACAGCCAGTACCGCGCCACGACCTGCGAGACGCCGCCCAGCCCCACCGCCAGCAGCATCGACTCGTCCTTCGACAGGCCGGTGTCCTCCGCGATGACGTCGGAGATCGCCTCCGCGCACTGGAGCGAGACGCGGTCGACGCGCTCGCGCACCGCCGGCTCGTTCGTCAGGTCCGACTCGAAGACCAGCCGGAACGCGCCGCCTTCGTCCTCCACGTACGCGAAGTAGGCGTCCATGGTCGCCTCGACGCGCAGCTTGTTGTCGGTGGTCGACTCCAGCGCCGTGCGCACCGCCAGCAGCAGCGCCTCGCAGTGCTGGTCCAGCAGGGCGAGGTAGAGGTCCAGCTTGCCGGGGAAGTGCTGGTAGAGCACCGGCTTGCTGACCCCCGCCCGCTCGGCGATGTCGTCCATCGCCGCCGCGTGGTACCCCTGCGCGACGAAAACCTCCTGGGCCGCGCCCAGGAGCTGGTTGCGCCGGGCTCGGCGCGGCAGTCGCGTGCCCCGGGGACGCGCTGCGTCCGTCTGCTCGATGGCTGTCACGCCGCCTCCCACTTTCTCTAAGAACACACTGCGCTCTGCGCCGCGCCGCCATCGTACTTTTCGGTAACCGGATCTGGTGGGTTCAGGCCGAGTTTTCTCGCTGTACGGACCACCGCCCACCGACCGGAGACGCTGGTCAGCGGTAGTCGTCCTCGTCCAGCGGGACCACCCGGGCCTGCTCGAAGGCGTCCCCGTCGGTGGCCTCGCCCCGGTCCACACCGGTGGGCTGGTCATCGTCGTGCGGCTGCACCTCGGTGTGCTGCTCCGCGGCGTCCGCCTCGGGCGTCTCCGGGTCGGGAAACTCCCGGAGCTCCTCCTGGAACGTGTCCGGTTCGGCAGGATCGACCGTCATCGCGCTCCCCTCGCCTTCACTCGTCTCCCTATGAGCCTAGGAGGATCGCGGTTAGGCCGCCAGATGGTCCTGTGACTGCCGACACAGGGGGCTGGGCGTGATCGTCTCGTAACATTGCCCCCATGTCTTCGACGGAGCTGCCGGGTGTAAAGGCCGCCACCGAGGTGACCTCCCAGGTGGGGGGCGCCCGGGTGGCCGAAGGCGAGCGGCTGCGCACGGCCCCGCTGTCCGGCCTGGAGCTGAACGTACGGTTCCGGCCACCGGCACGGGAAGGGCTGCCGCCCGCGCTGTTCGTGCACGGGCTCGGCGGTTCCTCGCAGAACTGGTCGGCGCTCATGGAGCAGCTGGCCGGCGACGTGGACTGCGAAGCCGTCGACCTGCCCGGATTCGGCTGGTCACCGCCGCCCGCCGACCGGGACTACTCCGTCACGGGTCTGGCCCGGGTGGTCATCCGCTACCTGGACGCCGCCGGACGCGGGCCGGTGCACCTGTTCGGGAACTCGCTGGGCGGCGCCGTCTCCACCCGGGTCGCCGCCGTCCGGCCCGACCTCGTACGGACCCTGACGCTGGTCTCGCCCGCACTGCCGGAGCTGCGCGTGCAGCGGTCGGCGGTGCCCACCGCCCTGCTGGCGGTACCCGGCGTCGCCGCCCTGTTCGACCGCCTCACCCGGGGCGTGACCGCCGAACAGCGCACCAGGGGGGTGACGGACCTCTGTTACGGAGACCCCTCACGGGTGACGGTGGAGGGGTTCGAGGCCGCCGTCGAGGAGATGGAGCGGCGGCTGGCCCTGCCGTACTTCTGGGACGCCATGACCCGCTCCTCGCGCGGGATCGTCGACGCCTACACCCTCGGTGGCCAGCACGGACTGTGGCGGCAGGCGCAGCGCGTGCTCGCGCCCACCCTGCTGATCTACGGCGGGCGCGACCAGTTGGTCTCCTACCGCAAGGCGCGCAAGGCCGCCGCGGCCTTCCGGGGCTCGCGGCTGCTGAGTCTGCCCGAGGCCGGCCACGTGGCGATGATGGAGTACCCGGAGGTGGTCGCCACCGCGTTCCGGGAACTGCTGCGGGACACCGAACGCGCGCGCCACACTGCTCCGGAGGAACGGTCGGAACGGCGCGAGCACTCGGAACGGCGCGAGCAGAGCGAACAGACGGCAGACACCGAAGACGACAGAGGCTGAACGCGTGGGACGACATAGTCGCAAGGACTCCGCCCCGTCCAGGCCGGCGCCGCCGGCGGAGTCCGCGCCCGGCGAGCGGCGCCATGAGTCCCACCACGGCCGGGCGCCCGTGGCCCCCGCCCCGTTCGACGCGTTCGGCACCCACCCGCCGCGCGCGGAGCGGCCGGCCGGGCACCCCGAGCAGCGGGAGCCCGGCGGCGCCTGGGGCGCCGGTCCGGCGACGGGTACCGGCACCGTGTACGGGGACTGGCGCGAGGTGCCGCGGACGCGCGTGACGCCGCCGCCCGGGCGCGACGGCGACACCCCGGCGTTCGGCGTCCCCGTCGTCGGCTTCGCGGCGCCGCCCGCCGAGGCCCTCTCCGGCACCGGTACGCACCGCCGCTTCCCGGGGCCCCGTGCGCCGTACGCAGCGCCGGAGCCCGCCCCCGAGCCCGGTCCGGCGCCCGAGTCCGAGCCGCCGTCCGCGCCCCCCGGACCCGAAGCCGGGCCGGAGTCCGGTTCCGGGCGCGGCACGAAGATCCGTACCTACACCGGCATGGCCGCCGCGGCCGTGACCACGGTGCTCGCCGTGATCGTCGCCGGGCAGGTGGCCGGCCAGGGCGACGGCGACGCCGCCCCCGCCCGGGCCGCCGCGGACGGCGCGAAGGACCGGCCGGGCGACGGGCAGTCGCCGGCGTCCCGGTCCGTGGGCCGGGCGACGCCCGAGGCGCCCCCGGCGGAGCCGGCGTACGAGCAGAAGATGGCGCAGCAGCTGCCGATCGACGCGAAGCTCACCGGCCCCGGCCTCTTCGACACCGTCCCCGGCGTCGCCAAGGCGCCGGGCAAGGGGAAGCTGCTGCGCTACCGGGTCGACGTCGAGCAGGGGCTGGGGATGGACCCGCAGCTGTTCGCGGAGGCCGTGCACCGCACCCTCAACGACCCGCGCAGCTGGGCGCACGGCGGGGAGATGACCTTCGAGCGGGTCCCGGGCGGCGAGGCCGACTTCGTGATCACCCTCGCGAGCCCGGGGACCACCGCCGCCTGGTGCGCCAAGTCCGGGCTGGACACCACCGTCGACAACGTCTCCTGCGATTCCGCGGCCACCGAACGCGTGATGATCAACGCGTTCCGGTGGGCCCAGGGTTCCCCGACCTACGGCGCGGACCAGATGTTCGCCTACCGCCAGATGCTCATCAACCACGAGGTCGGCCACCGGCTCGGACACGGGCACGTCAACTGCCGGACCCCGGGCGCGCTCGCCCCGATCATGCAGCAGCAGACGAAGTCCCTCGACATCGACGACATCGCCTGCAAGCCCAACCCGTGGGTGTACCCCGGGCCCTGATCCCGGCCGGGACGGGTGCGGGCGCCCTCCGGGCCCTTTTTAGCGCGCTCGAACGCGACCCGTACCGGAAAGTTACGACTCTTCACCCCTTCCGGTGGCGCGACGGACAACCGTCCGTCGCGCCTTCGGCATATCGGCTTGAGTTCTCCCGCGGCGGGTCGACGGACCGACGGAGACCGCCTGTAACGGGAGATCGGGGGTGCCACTCGTGCGGATCGGACTGCTCACGGAAGGTGGTTATCCGTATGCGACAGGAGAGGCCGGGCTGTGGTGCGACCGGCTCGTGCGCGGGCTGCCGCAGCACGCGTTCGAGCTCTACGCGCTGAGCCGCAGCGCCGAACAGGAACGCTGCGGCCGCGTGCCGCTGCCCGGCAACGTCACCCGGGTGCGGACCGCCTCGCTGTGGGCCCCCGACGACGACGGGCGCAGCCACTCCCGGCGTGAGCGCCGCCGGTTCGCCGACTGCCTCGCGGACCTGGTCCGGGGCATCTGCGCCGGCGAGCCGGTCCCCTTCGCCGCGGGACTGTACGGACTCGCCGAACTCGCCCGCGAACACGGCGGGCTGTACGCGGCCCTGCGTTCGGAGACCGCCGTGCGGACGGTCGAGGCGGGCTGCCGCGCACCGGGCGCCGGCCGCGCCTTACAGGCGGCCCGGGTACCGGACGTACTGGAGTTCGTGGACGAACTGGAGCGCGCCCTGCGGCCCTTGTCCCTCGACTGGTACGGGGAACTCGGCGCGACCGACGTCTGCCACGCCACCGCCGGCGGGACCGCGGCCATCCCCGGGCTGCTGGCCAAACGCTTCTTCGGGGTGCCGCTGCTGGTCACCGAGTACGGAGTGCGGCTGCGGGCGCACTACCTGGAGCACTCCACCGACGAACGCCCCGCCGTACGCGCCCTGCTGGCGGCCTTCCACCTCCGCCTGGCCGCCGAGATCTACGCCCAGGCCGACCTGCTGACCCCCGGCAACGCCCACGCCCGCCGCTGGCAGGAGCGGTGCGGAGCCGCGCGGGAGCGGGTGCGCACCGTCTACCCGGGGATGGAGGCGGACCGATTCGCCACCGTCGGTGAGGATCCCGGCTGCGGCGACCCGGACACGCTCGTGTGGGTCGGCCGGATAGAGCCGGCCAAGGACCTCGTCGCCCTGCTGCACGCCTTCGCCGAGGTGCGCCGGGCCGCACCGCAGACGCGGCTGCGGATCTTCGCCACCGCCGCGGCGCCCGGATACCTCGCCGACTGCCGCTCCCTGGCGGCGCAGCTCTTCCCTGACGAGGCCGCCGACGCGGTCACGATGGGGGAGAACCCGGTCACCTTCGAGGGGATCGGCGGGCCCGAGGCGCCCCACCCGGCCGACGCCTACGGGGCGGGGCGGGTGGTGCTGCTGTCCTCGGTGATCGAGGGCTTCCCCCTCACCCTCGCCGAAGCCATGTTCTGCGGCCGGGCCACCGTCTCCACGGACGTCGGCGCGGTCTGCGAGGTCATCGGCGGGACCGGCCTGGTCGTACCGCCGCGCAACCCGAAGGCCCTGGCCGAAGCCTGCCTGACGCTGCTCCGCGACCCCGAGCGGGCCCAGCGGCTCGGGGCCGCCGCCCGGGCCCGGGCCCTGGAACTGTTCACCGTCGAGCAGAACGTGACCGCGTTCCGCGACATCTACCTGCTCCTGCTCGCCCAGGGACCGGCCCGGCCCGAAGGGGGCGTCCCGTTCGCGCAGCCGCCCGAGGCGCGGGTACGGGGGCACTGGACCACCCCGACCTGGGCGACGGCGCCGGATCCCGCCCCGGGGGAGGGTCCGCCAGCCCCGGTTGCCGCGCCGCCCGGTCCCGGGCCCCTGGCTGGTTCCGCACCGGCCGCGGAGGCCGCGGCATGACCCTCGACGACACCGGGCTGCGCCCCGACCCCGCCGCCGCCCCGCGCCGGCGGGCCGCCGGGGACCCCGTCAAGGCCCTGCTGCACCGCCACCGCGAGCTGTGCGAGAACGCCGTCGACCCGCTGGAGATCGCCGCCGGGCTCGAAGCGCGCGGCATCACCGACCGCACCGCCGCGCGCTTCCGGCACCGGGACGTCTTCTCCCTCGCCGAGGAGCTGTACGCCCGCACCCCGCGCGGCGAGACCCGGGCGGTCCGGAGCCCGGCCCCCGCCGCCACCCCCGCCGCCCTGCGCGGCTTCGGCTGCGCCCTGCTGCCCGGGGCCGTGGCGCTCGGGGCGGCCGCCGCCCGGGTGCCGTGGGCCGGGGCCGTCGCGGTATCCGTCACCGTCGCCGCGCTGGTGTGGCCCGGGCGGACCGCCGGGGGGCGGTTCCCCGGCCTGCTCCACCTGCTCGCGGCGGCCGCCGTCGGCGGGGCCGTCCACCGGCACGGCCCCGCCCTCGGTGTCGCCCTCGCCCTGGCCGTGGCCCCCGGGCACGTCGCCGCCACCGTCTTCGCGGCCCGCGCGCGGCGCGGGCTCGCCGGGAGCCGGGCGCTGGAGGACTTCGCCGCCGGGATGCGGCCGCTGCTGGCCGGCACCGTCGCCGCCTTCACCGCGGCCGCCGCGGGGGCGGCCGTACTCGCCGGAGCACCCCTCGCGGCCGCCGTGCCGCTCGCGGTGCTGCTCCTCGCGACCCGGCTGCTGCTCGCCCACGGCGCACACCGGGTGCCCGCCGCGGCCGCCCTGGCCGTGGCCCTCGTACCGGTCCCGGCGGCGCCGCTCGCCGCCGCCGCGGGACTCCTCGTACACGCCGTCGTCGCGCTGTCCCGTGCTTCCGCACACGCGCGTCCCTGAGCCTTCGGAAACCTTCGCCGGAGCGCCGTACCCCTACCACCCCACCCCAGACCCAAGGAGAAACAGGATGACCGGCCAGCCAATCGACCGAGGGGCCGCGCGATGAGGGTGCTGCTGATCGGAGCCAACGGATACCTCGGGCGCTACGTCGCCGACCGGCTGCTCGCCGACCCCGCCGTACAGCTCACCGCGCTCGGCCGGGGCGACGACGCCGACGTCCGCTTCGACCTCGCCACCGGCAGCCCCGGGGCCCTCACCCGGTTCCTCGACGCCGTCCACCCGGGGGTCGTCATCAACTGCGCGGGCGCCACCCGCGGCGGCGCCCGGGAACTGACCCGGCACAACACCGTCGCCGTCGCCACCATCTGCGAGTCGCTGCGCCGCAGCGGCTGCGGCGCCCGGCTCGTCCAGCTGGGCTGCGCCGCCGAGTACGGGCCCAGCCAGCCCGGGTCCTCCACGGCCGAGGACGCCGTCCCGAGACCGGGCGGACCGTACGGCGTCAGCAAGCTGGCCGCAACCGAGCTGGTGCTCGGCTCCGGGCTGGACGCGGTCGTGCTGCGGATCTTCTCGCCCGTCGGCCCCGGCACCCCCGCCGGATCGCCGCTGGGCCGGCTCGCCGAAGCGATGCGGCGGGCCATGCAGTCCGGCGACAGCGAACTCAAGCTCAGCGGGCTCGGGGTCCAGCGCGACTTCGTGGACGTGCGCGACGTCGCCCGGGCCGTGCACGCGGCCTCCCTCTCCGCCGCCCAGG
Organism: Streptomyces sp. NPDC054883; assembly: GCF_053610645.1. Lineage (NCBI taxonomy): Bacteria > Bacillati > Actinomycetota > Actinomycetes > Kitasatosporales > Streptomycetaceae > Streptomyces > Streptomyces sp. NPDC054883. Next base: position 21,996 of record NZ_JBSGYT010000067.1, read on the forward strand.
GCGTCGTCAACATCGGTACCGGCCGCGCGGTCCGGCTGCGCGACGCGGCGGCCGTACTGGCCCGGGTCGCGGGATACGGCGGCTCCCTGCACGAACTGGACGTACCGCACGGCGGCGCGCAGCACCCGCTCGCGCACGGGCACCCGGGACGGCCGCAGGGCCTGCCCGCCATCGGCGCCCCGCGCTCCGAGGCCACGGCCGACCAACTCGCCGCCGCCCCCCAGGCCCCGTACCCGGACGGCTGCGGCAGCTGGCAGCAGGCCGACGTCCGCACCGCCCGCGACCGGCTCGGCTGGCGGCCCCGGATCAACCTGGAGGAGTCCCTGGCCGACATCTGGATGGAGGCGGCGTGTCGCATCTGACGACGCCGACCCCCCCGGCCGCCGCGACCGAGGCGGGCCGCCTGGGCCTGGGCACGCCCGGCTACGCGCACCCGCTGCTCGCGCCGGTGGAGTGGGCCGAGCTGACCCGGCCCGGTACCCCCCTGCACTGGGCCGTGCTCGACGTGGCGGACGGCCCGGGCGGCCGGCCCGACCCGCACTGCGCGGAGGCGGCCGGGCGGCTGCGCGGCGCCGGGGGCGGCAGCACGGGCCGCCGTCTCCTCGGCCGTCTCGCCGTGCGGGACGGCGCCCGGCCGTTCGGGGAGCTGCTCTCCGACGCCCACCGGTTCCGGGACTGGTACGGGGTCGACGGCTTCTACCTGGCCGACACTCCCGCGGACCGGGCGGACCTGCCCGCGGTGCGCCGCGTCGTGGACGCGCTGCGCGGCCTCGGCGACGGCCCGCGCATCGTGCTGGGCCACGGCACCCACCCCTACGAGGGCTACGTGGAGACCGCCGACCAGCTGGTCACCTTCTCCGGCGCCTGGGCCGATTACCGCTGGTCGCTGGTCGCGGAGTGGACGGCCGGGTACCCGCCGGAGCTGTTCTGCCACCTGGTGCACGGGGTGCCGCGCACCCACCTGGACGAGGCGCTGCGGATCGCCCGCTGGCAGGGCGCCGGGACGATCTGGTTCACCGACCGGCGCGGGGCGGCGGACCGCGACCCCTGGGCGTCGATGCCCGGGTACTGGGACGAAATCGTCTCGCGTATCGGAACGGGTGTCTCGGAATGAAGAAGGGCGTGGCAGTGTTACGGGGAGAACCACCGTTCAGACATACCCATCTACGGAGTCCCCGTGTCGCTGCCACCCCTGGTAGAGCCAGCTGCTGAGCTCACCGTTGACGAGGTCCGTCGGTACTCCCGCCACCTGATCATCCCGGATGTCGGGATGGACGGCCAGAAGCGCCTGAAGAACGCCAAGGTGCTGGCCGTGGGCGCGGGCGGCCTCGGCTCGCCCGCCCTCATGTACCTGGCGGCGGCCGGTGTCGGCACGCTGGGCATCGTCGAGTTCGACGAGGTCGACGAGTCGAACCTGCAGCGCCAGATCATCCACAGCCAGGCGGACATCGGCCGGTCGAAGGCCGAGTCGGCCCGGGACAGCGTGCTGGGCATCAACCCGTACGTCAACGTGGTCCTGCACGAAGAGCGGCTCGAAGCCGAGAACGTGATGGAGATCTTCAGCCAGTACGACCTCATCGTCGACGGCACGGACAACTTCGCCACGCGCTACCTGGTCAACGACGCCTGCGTGCTGCTGAACAAGCCGTACGTGTGGGGGTCCATCTACCGCTTCGACGGCCAGGCATCGGTGTTCTGGTCCGAGCACGGGCCCTGCTACCGCTGCCTCTACCCGGAGCCCCCGCCGCCGGGCATGGTCCCGAGCTGCGCCGAGGGCGGCGTACTGGGCGTGCTCTGCGCGTCCATCGGCTCGATCCAGGTCACCGAGGCGATCAAGGTCCTGACGGGCGTCGGCGAGCCGCTGGTCGGCCGTCTGATGATCTACGACGCCCTGGAGATGCAGTACCGCCAGGTCAAGGTCCGCAAGGACCCCGACTGCGCCGTCTGCGGCCCGAACCCGACCGTCACCGAGCTCATCGACTACGAGGCCTTCTGCGGCGTCGTGTCGGAGGAGGCCCAGGAGGCGGCGGCCGGTTCCACGATCACTCCCAAGCAGCTCAAGGAGTGGATCGACGGCGACGAGCCGATCGAGATCATCGACGTCCGTGAGAAGAACGAGTACGAGATCGTCTCGATCCCCGGCGCGAAGCTGATCCCCAAGGGCGAGTTCCTGATGGGCACCGCCCTCCAGGACCTGCCGCAGGACAAGCGGATCGTCTTGCATTGCAAGACGGGTGTCCGCAGTGCGGAAGTCCTCGCCGTCCTGAAGTCCGCGGGCTTCGCCGACGCGGTGCACGTCGGCGGCGGAGTCATCGGCTGGGTCCACCAGATCGAGCCCGAGAAGCCGGTCTACTGATCGCCCGCTGATCCCAGCGCCCCGGGGGCCGTACCGCGCACGCGGTGCGGCCCTTCCGCGCGTGTGCCGCCGCGGCTCAGGCGCCCTCGTCGGGATGCTCGGGCAGCGAGGGCTGGGGCGACGGGCTCTGGCTCGGCGTACAGACCTTGCCCGCGGGCGGCACCTTGCCGTCCAGCAGGTAGGCGTTCGTCACCTGCTGGACGCACGGGTCGCCGCTGTTGTACGCGCCGTGCCCCTGGCCCTTGTACGTCAGCTCCACGCCGACGCCGGGGCCGAGCCGCTCCACCATCTTGCGCGCGCCCTCGTACGGGGTCGCCGGGTCGCCGGTGTTGCCGATCACCAGGATCGGGGCGGACCCGCGGGCCGAGACGTCCGGGGTCTCCCAGGCGCCCGCGACCGGCCAGCCCGTGCAGCTCGTCAGCGCCCAGCCGAGGAAGTCGCCGAAGACGGGCGACGCCGATCGGAACTGCGGCAGCTTCGACTTGGCCTGCTCCAGCGTGAAGCGCTCCTTGGAGTCGGCGCAGTTGACCGCCGTGTTCGCCGCCCCGATGTTGCTGTAGCGGCCTTGCTGGTCCCGGCCGTTGAGGGCGTCCGACAGGGCCATCAGCAACTGCCCCTGGCCGCCCTGGGCCTCGTCCAGCCCCTGCTCCAACAGCGGCCACAGCTCCTTGGAGTAGAGCGCCTGCGCGATGCCGTTGGTGGCGGCGGAGTCGGTGAGCTGCCGCCCGCCGAGCCCGGGGATCGGCCTGACCGCCAGCTCCTTCTGCAGCCGGGTGACGTTCTCCTCGACCTCCTTGGCGGTGCTGCCCTGGAGCCGGCAGGCGTCGCCCCGGTCCACGCAGTCCTGGGCGAAGTTGTCGAGCGCCAGCTGGAAGCCCTTCGCCTGGCCCAGCGCCCCCTCCTCGGAGGTCTGGGTCGGGTCCACGACGGCGTCGAGGACGGCCCGGCCGACGTTCTTCGGGAAGAGGTGGGCGTAGACCCCGCCGAGTTCGGTCCCGTAGGAGATGCCGAAGTAGTGCAGCTTCTCGTCGCCGAGCGCCTGGCGGATCCGGTCCAGGTCGCGGGCGGCGTTCTCGGTGCCGACGTGGGGCAGGACCTTGCCGGAGTTCTGCACGCAGGCCTGCTGGTACTTCTTGGTGTTGTCGGCGAACGCCTTCTCCTGTTCCGGGGTCGCCGGAGTGGAGTCCGAGGCGTAGTACGCGTCCAGCTGCCGGTCGTTCTCGCAGAGGACGGGCGCGCTGCGGCCGACGCCGCGCGGGTCGAAGCTGACCAGGTCGTAGCGGGAGCGCAGGGCCTCGTACTCCTTGGCGGCGCCCGGGAGGGTGGTGATGCCGGAGCCGCCGGGGCCGCCGAAGTTGAAGACGAGGGAGCCGATCCGCTTGTCCTTGTCACGCGCCTTGGCGCGGATCAGAGCCAGAGGAATCGTTTCTCCTTCGGGCTTCGCGTAATCGAGGGGCACGTCCAGCGTGGCGCACTGCCAGTCCTTGCCGGGGGCCTGCCCGCCGCCCTGGGCGTTGGTGGGGGCCTCGCACGCCTCCCATTTCAGGGCCTTGGGGGCGTTGCCGCCTGAGGTCTTCGTGTCCTTCTCCTGGCCGTCGCCGGAAGAACAGGCGCTGGCGGTGAGCAGCGCGGCGGCGACGGCTGCGGCGGCGGTGACCCGCAGTGCGTTTGTCGGCATGCCCCCATCCTGTGGGCGGGCGGGCCGCGGCGCGCGGGTGATGAGCCGTTCGGGGGTGTGCGGACGGCGGCCGTACGTGGTCACCTGGAGCCATGGAACACGCGCAGTGGGTCGGGATCGGCGAAGCCGCCGCCCTGACCGGTACGACGCCGAACGCCATCCGGCACTTGCACCGGATCGGCCTGCTGCCGGAGCCCGAGCGGGGGCCGGGCGACCGGCGCCGGTACGGGTACGAGGACGTCGTCCGCATCCTGTGGGTGCGGGGGATGACCGAACTGGGGATGCCCCAGGCCGACGTCCGGTCGGCCATGGCGGGGAAGGCCGGGCGGGAGGACCTCCTGGCGGAGCTGGAGGCGGCCCTGGAGCGGCACCGGGAGCGGGCGCGGGCGCTGCTGTCGGCCGTACGGCGGCTGCGGACCTGCGGGGGCGATCTGGGGCTGTCGGCTGCCGGGGTGGCCCGGACGGCGGAGCAGACCGCGGTGGCGGGCGGGTCCCGGATCCCAGGCCTGCACCCGCGGCTGCGGGCGGAGCAGCGGCGGCTGGAGCTGGAGATAGAGGTGCTCTCCGACCCGCAGTTCCCGCCGGACGACCCCCGGGTCGTCGCGCTGGCCCACGACTTCTCCGTGCACCTGCTGGCGCTGGAGGCGGCGGAACGCGCGGCGGACTTCCCGGAGCCGGACTTCGTCGACACCACGCCGGCCGCGGCCCCGGTCGGCGACCCGTCCCGCTTCCTCACCCTCCCGGGCACGATGTCCCCGGCCCTGTCCCGCGTGGCGGAACTCCTCTCGGAACGCCGCCCGGCGCAATGACCCGGACCGGTGCCGAGGGGCGTGCCGCCCGGAGGCCCTGCTCCGCCTGTCCCGAGTGACCGCCGCCTCGGTCCACCGGATCCCCGGGCTGGGCGGCCCTCCGCCGACATGCACCGGGTCGATGTGGGCGGGGGCTGCCGCTCGGGGGTGTCGGCCGCCCGCACGCCCGGTCCTGCCAAGGGCAGTCGGCGTGCGCTGTCCGCCGACGCGCACCTGGACGGGCCGGTGTCGGCGGGGCCCTGGTTCCGGCCGGGCCGGCCGGGGGTGGCTCGGTCCGTCCCAGTGGGCTCCCGTCGGAGCGCCGACGAGCTTCCGTGATGGCGACCGGTCGGCCGACCGTGGCCCAGACGCGTTGCCCGCCTGGGCCCGCGGCTGATGGTGGGCCGCCGTCAGGGCCCGTCGGCCGTGTTCCGGTGAGCCGGCCGTGCCCGTGGGGACGACAACCCGGGCCGCCGCGGCGCGCCCGGCAAGGCGTGGCGGCCAGTGTGCCCGCCTCGTCGGCCGGGGCCCCACTCGTGTTGAGCGGCGACGCACTTCGGCGCCCGCGGTGGACGACCTGGTACCGACGGGGCCGCCCGGCACGTCCGACCGGACCCGGAACCGGCGCGGGCCGGGCCCGGCCATGATCCGCCGGACACCCCCTGGTGCCGTGACCGGTCCACCGGGTCGCGGCGCCCGGCACGGCACCTCGGCCCCCGGCTACCGCCGGGAGGTGCCCCCAGCGTTGCCGGACCACGCATGTACGTCCAGTACGAGCCGCGGCCCTCCGCCTTGCGGTGCACCGCACCTGGGGGCACCTCCCAGCGGCAGCCGGGGGAACCGCAACCCGGCAGACCTTCCCGGCCACCGCACTAGATGGCTTCCTTGCGGGTCAGGAAGTTGAACGACAGCCAGCCCGGCAGGACCGGCAGCCAGAAGGTCATCAGGCGGAACAGGAGCACCGCCGAGATCGCGACCTCCTTCTCCAGCCCCGCCGCGATCAGGCCCAGCGTCAGCGTGGTCTCCACCGCGCCGATACCGCCCGGCGTCGGCGCCGCCGAACCCAGGGCGTTGCCCGCCAGGAAGACCACCGCGATGCTCGCGTAGCTGATGGCCTGGCCGCCGCCGAACGCGCGGATCGACGCGTCCAGGCACATCACGAAGCACGCCGTCAGCAGCAGCATCCCGCCGATGCCGGTCATCAGCTTCTGCGGCCGCTGCAGCACGTCCAGCATGCGCGGCACGACCCCGGCGAACAGCGCCCGTACCCGCGTGGCGACGAACTTCCGCAGCAACGGGACCGCCGTCACCACCAGCACCAGTACCGCCACCGTCAGCAGACCCGCGATGACCGTCCTGGACGGGGTCATCTCCGGGGTCTTCTCCGTCCCCGTCAGGTAGCCGAAGGACAGCAGCAGCAGGATGTGGCTGGCCAGCCCGAACAGCTGCGAAGCGCCCACGCTCGCCACCGCCAGCCCCGGCCGGACCCCCGCCCGCTGGAGGAACCGGGTGTTCAGCGCGACGCCGCCGACCGCCGCCGGGGCCACGAGCTTCACGAACGATCCGGCCACCTGCGCCACGACCGTCCGCAGGAACGACACGCGCTCCGGCACGAACCCCAGCAGGCTCATCGCCGCCGCGAAGTAGCTCAGCGCCGAGAAGGCCAGCGCCGCCCCCACCCAGCCCCACTGCGCCTGCCCGACGATGGTCGCGAAGTCCACGTGGGCCAGCTGCGTGAGCAGGAAGTACGCCCCGAACGCCCCCGCGATGAACGAGACCAGCGTGCGCGGCCGGATCCGCTCCAGCCGGGCCGGCTCCACCGGCGCCTGCGGGCGGATCAGCAGTACCTGCCGCCGGATCTGGCTCAGCAGGTCCTCCTCGCGGGCCCCGTCGAGCGCGTCGTCCAGCGCCCGCTTCTCCGCCTTGCGGTCGGCGGCGGGGCTCGTGGCGGAGTCCGCCTCGCGCGCGGCCTTCGCGGCCCGCGAGGACTCCAGTACCGCTTCCCGCTGCCGGTCGGCCCGCTCCCGCGCCAGCTTGCGCAGCGTCGCCCGGGTGGAGCGGCTCAGCGCGATCGGCTGGAGCAGCGGCAGGCAGTCCGCGACCGCGTCCGGGCCGAGCACCGATACCGCCGACGCCACCGACCGCTCCGCACCGACCCGCAGGCCGAGCGTGGTCAGCAGCTGGGCGATGTCCATCCGCAGGACCAGGTCCCCGGCCGCGATCTCGCCGCCCCTCAGGTCGGTGAGGATGACATTGCCGGAACGATCCACCACCAGGGCGTCCCCGGTGAGCCGCCGGTGGGCGATCCGCCGCGACTGCAGCGCCCGTACCTGCTCCCAGGCGTTCCGGGTCAGTTCGTCGGTGATCTCCTCGTCCGCGAGGGAGTCCAGCGTCCGGCCGCCCAGGTGCTCGTAGACGAGCATCACGGCGTCCGGCCCGAGTTCCGAGGTGGCGATCAGCTTCGGCGCGTTGGCCCCGGCCGCGATCGCGGCGTACGCGAGGAGGGCCTCCTGCTCCAGCGCCTGGCGCAGCGACTGCAGGCTCCGCCGGGTGGTGATGCCGCGCAGGGTGAGCCGGCGCCAGACCCGGTAGAAGAAGCCCTGCGCCTGCTGCTCCCGGTCGACGACGGTCACGTCGAGCGGCGGCCCGTCCTCCAGCGTCACGTGGTAGCGGCGGCCCCGGTCGCTCACTTCGGAGGCATCCGCGGCGTCCGGCGCTTCCGCACGCATCGCGCTGACCGGCTGGAAGCCGACCCGGCGGAGCCCGGCGAGCAGGTGCTGCCCGGTCGGGCGGACGTTCGGGGAGCCGACCGCGTACAGGGTTCCGTACGCCACGCTCCAGCCGATCAGCACGGTCAGGATGATCGAGAAGGGTGTCGTGTAGCCGCTGACCAGCATCGCGAAGGCGTCGAGCAGCAGGACCACCCACAGGGCGACCCGCCAGCGCGGGCGGCGGGTCATCCCGACCGCGGTCATGTACGCGATGACGGGCGCGAGGTAGCCGTGCACCGGGTCGGTGAGGGCGCCGCCGACGCCGGTGGCGCGGGTGAGGGCGTCCTGGATCGTCGCCGGGGCGGCCTGGGAGACCCAGAGGTCGGTGGCGAGGGTGACGCCGTGCGCGAGGACCGCGGCGAGGACGCCGTCGGCGATGCGCAGCCCGTCGCGTTTGATCAGCCGTTCGATGGCGAAGGCGACCGGCACGAGCAGCACGGCGATGCTCGACACCAGGCCGGCGACCTTGATCAGTACGTCGGGTGCCTGGCCGGTGCCGTTGGAGATGTCCTGTTCGAGGCCGGCGGTGGTGCCGTGGGCGAAGGCGGAGATGCCGAGGACGACGGCGATGCCGAGGACGCCGACGAGGAGCCGGACGAGGTCGGAGGGCCGGTGGACGCGGGCGGCGAGGAGCGGCTCGTCGATCTCGACGCGGTCGGCGTCCGTCGGCGTGTGGCCGTGCGGGCGCTCGGGGCTGTCGAGGCCGTCGTCGGCGCCGCCGGTGTCGTCGTGACCGCGGTCGCCGCCGTCCACGTCGTGGCCGCCGCCGTCGCCGCTGCCGTTGGGGCTGCGCTCGTGGCCGTCGTCCCCGTCGGACCGCGGGCCGTGCTGCCGGCCCGGGCCCCGGCGGTCGTCGCGGGGCGTGTCTGGGCGTGCGCCGTCGTCCGACGTCGCGCCGTCCGGAGGGCTCACACCCTGCTCCTTCGCCGTCACTTCCGTCTCTTCTTGATCACGTATCACCAGTCACCGCCCGGAAGATGGTGGCACGGACCGGCGTCCGCGCGGGGCAGCAGGGTGCGTGCCGGTGCGGAGGGAAACCTTCCGCGGAGCTGTCGGTGCGGTGCGGCACCATGGTGCGGATGAGCGCAGAACTGCCCGAGTACGCGGAGCGGGTGCTGGAGGTGGCCGAGCGGATTCCGCCCGGCCGGGTGATGACGTACGGGGACGTCGCGGAGTGGCTCGGCGTGGGCGGACCACGCCAAGTCGGGCGCGTCATGGCCCTGTACGGCGGCGCCGTGCCCTGGTGGCGCGTGGTGCGCGCGGACGGCCGGCCGCTGCCCGGCAGTGAGCACCGGGCCCTGGAGCACTACCGCGCCGAGGGCACGCCGCTGCGCGAGACGGCCGTGGGCGGCCCCCGGCTGGCGATGCGGCGGGCGCGCTGGGACGGCCGGGACGGACGTGATCGAGGCGACGAGGGTCACATCTGACAGCTTCGGCCATTCGGGGCCCCGGCGGGAGGTCGAAGGCGCGTACGGGGGACGAGACGAGGGGTCAGCGGGGCGACGTCCGTACCGCCCCGGGGCGTCCGGGACGACTGCGGCGGCCGGTGCCGGTGGCGTAGCGTTGCCTCTTCGGCCGTCCCGCCCGGGACGCCGGCCGAGGCCCGTGGGGCACCGCCCCGCGCGCCCGCCGCACCCGTACCACCCGCAGACCCACCAGGACCGGCACCCCACGTGATCACCTCCCCCTCCGACCGCTCAGAGCGGCGTACGCGTACTTCCGACGCGTACCGCCTGGTGCGCACCGGGCCGGAACGGGTGGCTACCCCTGTCCTGGACGCAGCGCAACGCGCGGTGGTTGAGCACACCGGCGGACCGCTGCTGGTGCTGGCCGGGCCTGGCACCGGCAAGACCACCACGCTGATCGAGGCGGCGGCCGCCCGGGTCGAGGCGGGGACCGACCCGGCCCGCATCCTGATCCTGACCTTCAGCCGCAAGGCGGCCGTCGAACTGCGCGACCGGGCCGCCCTGCGGCTGGGCGGCGCCCGCGCCCCGCAGGCCACCACCTTCCACTCCTTCTGCTACGGCCTGGTCCGCGCCCACCAGGACACCGACCTCTTCGCGGACCCGCTGCGGCTGCTGTCCGGCCCGGAGCAGGACGTGATGGTCCGCACCCTGCTGGAGGGGCAGCGCCGGATCCGCTCCATCCGCTGGCCGGACGACCTGCGCGCCGCACTGACCACCCGGGGGTTCGCCGACGAGGTCCGCGCGGTGCTGGCCCGCGCGCGCGAGCTGGGGCTGGGCCCGGACGCCCTGTCGGACTTCGCCCGGCGGACCGGTCGGCCGGACTGGCAGGCGGCCGCCGCCTTCCTCTCGGAGTACCTGGACGTCCTGGACATGCAGGGCACGCTGGACTACGCGGAGCTGCTCCACCGGGCGGTGCTCCTCGCGGAGCGCGAGCCGGCCCCGGCCGCCGCGTACGACGTGATCTACGTGGACGAGTACCAGGACACGGACGCCTCGCAGCTGCGGCTGCTGCGCGCGCTGAACGGGCCGGGCGGGACGCTGGTGGCCTTCGGCGACCCGGACCAGTCGATCTACGCGTTCCGGGGCGCGGACATCAACAACATCCTCGACTTCGAGAGCTCCTTCCCGGGGGCGGCGGTACGGGCCCTGACGGTGGGCCGCCGCTCCGGGTCGGTCCTGCTGGCCGCGACCCGGCTGCTCACGGCCCGCATGCCGGTACCGAGGCTGCCGGCGGCGGCGGTACGGGCGCACCGGGCGCTGGAGCCGGTGCGGGAGGGCGGCCGCGCGGAGGTGTACACGTACCCGACGGCCGGGGCGGAGCTCGACAACATCGCCGACATCCTGCGGCGGGCCCACCTGGAGGACGGCGTGCCGTGGCGGGACATGGCCGTCCTGGTCCGCGCGGGCGGCCGCACGCTCCCGGCGATGCGGCGCGCGCTGATCTCGGCGGGGGTCCCGGCGGAGACGGACGGCACGGACGCCCCCCTGCGCCACGAACCGGCCGTCGCCCCCCTCCTGACGGCCCTCCGCGTCACGGCCGCGGCCGCCGCCACGGCCTCCGGCACTGCGACCGCCCTGCCGGGACTCCCCGCCGCCATGCCCGGGACGGGCCCGGCCGGGGGCGCTGACGACGCCGTCCCGGTGGCCTCCGCCGACGACGCCGGTGCGGCCGCGCCGGCCGGCCGCGCCGACGCGGCCGCAGGGTCGGCCGAGGGCTCCGGCCCGGCTTCGGGTTCCGCGGTGGCGGGCCGGACCACGGCCGGTGAGCCGGCCGCAGGCACCGGCTCCGCCGTGGCCGCGGCCCAGGCAGGCCGGACCGACTCGCCCGAGTC
>NZ_JBSGYT010000068.1:0-30832 GCF_053610645.1 Streptomyces sp. NPDC054883
CCCCTGCCGGAGGTCTCCGGCAGGGGCGCGGGGCCGCGGACGGTTGACCCGTCTCCCGACGTCTGCCTATAAACCACCATGTCTTCGAGCACGGATCAGCAGACCACCGGAGATCCGGTGGATCCGAACCCGACGCCCCTCAGGAAACTGAGGGGCTTCTTCTTTTTCCTCCTGTCCAGGACGGTCTCCGGACTGGGCTCGGCCGTCACCACGGTGGTGCTTCCGGTCCTGGCCTACCAGCAGACGCGATCGCCGCTCGCGGTGTCCCTGGTCGCCGCGGCGGGAACCCTGCCGTACCTGCTGTTCGGGCTGGTGGCCGGGGTGGTGGCGGACCGGGTCGACCGCCGCCGGCTCATGGTGGCCGCCGACGCCCTGAGCGCCGTATGCCTGGCCACCGTCCCGGTGGCGGCCGCCCTCGGGGCGCTGACGGGTCTCCAGCTGATCCTGGTGGCGCTGCTGTCGTCCGGTCTCGCCCTCTTCTTCGACGCCGGGGTGTACGGGTTCGTACCCGAGGCGGTGGGCCGGGAGAACCTCGCCCGGGCCAACGGCCTGCTCTACGGCGCGGAGTCCATCGTCCGGATCACCGGCACCGCGGTCGCCGGCGGCCTGATGGCGGTGCTCGGGCCGGCGGGCTCCCTGATGGTCGACGCGGTGTCCTTCATCGCCTCCGCCCTGCTCGTCCGAGCCGTCGCCCGCAAGCCGCCCGGCGGCGCCGCGGCGGCGCGCCGCCCCGCTTTCAAGGAGTCCGTCGGCGAGGGGCTGCGGTTCCTGTGGGGGCATCCGGTGCTGCGCACGATGACCGTGGTCGGCGCGCTCCAGTCCTTCGCCGGCGGTGCGATCGTCGGCCAGCTGGTCCTCTACGCCGAGCGTGGGCTGGACGTCCACGGCACGGACGCGCGGATCGGGTTCCTCTACGCGGCGTGGAGCGCCGGCGGCATCGGCGGCTCGCTGCTCCTGCCGAGGATCCGGCGCCGGCTCGACGCGCCCCGGATCCTCCTCGCGGCGCTGCCGGCGGGTGCGCTGCTCGGTCTGGTCGTGGTGCTCGCCCGCGACTGGCGGGTGGCCGTGGTGGCGCTCGCCGTGTGGGGGTCGGCGTATCTCGTGGTCCTCGTCAACACGATGACCTACTCGCAGGAGGTCACGCCGGCCGAACTCCAGGGCCGGGTGAACACCACCCGCCGGATGCTCTCCTCGGGCCTCGGGGTTCCGCTCGGAGCGCTGGTGGCCGGCATGGTGACCGTGCGCTTCGGCATCCACGCCGGAATGTCGACGGCGGTCGCCGCGATCACCCTGGCGGCGGCACTGGTCTGGTCGGCGCACCTGCGCCGGGACGGTGGCCCCAGGCCGTGATCAGGCCGGGGGACAGGGCCGCGCAGTCGGGTGAGCCGAGGTAGCGGATCGCCGCGTCGATGTCCGCGTCGTCCACCAGTCCGGTCGCGGTCATGGCCTCCCGCGCGCGGTCCCAGGTTCCGGCCCAGAAACGGCTGATGGGCGAGCCGGGGACGAGCGGCGGGACGTGGACCTCGGCTGCCACTCCCTCCAGGCCCAGGCCGTGCAGCAGTTGCGGGTAGCGCGGGGTCCAGGAGACGTCGGTGCCGATGGTGTCGTGCAGGCCCTGCCACATGGCCTGCATGGCCATGGTGTACGGGCCCGGGGGCGCGGTGTCGGAGGCCGGATCGATGGCGTCTCCGAGCACCAGCACTCCGCCCGGGAGCAGCAACGCGCCCAGGCGTGCCATCAGTTGGCGCCGGGCGGCCAGATGCATCAGTAGGAAGCGCGCGTGGACCAGGTGGAACCGCCCGGGACCGAAGCCGGGGGCGGTGAGGTCCGCCTCCAGGACGTCGAGACCGGGTTGCGGGTGGGCGGCGAGGAAGCGGGTGTCGCGGTCCACGGCCAGCACCCGCGTGACGCCGAGCTCCCCCAGCAGCCGCCGGGCCACGCTGCCGGTGCCCGCCCCGACGTCGAGGCAGCTCCACCCGGGGCCCGCGCCCAGCTCCCGCAGCCGGGCGATGGTGATGTCGTCGTAGGCCAGGGCGCCCAGGTCGATGCGCTCGTCCTCACCGGCCCGGCCGGGCGGGAACACCGCCTTGCCGTACTCGCCGGGGCCCTCCGTGGGGTGCATGCGGCCACCGCCTCCCGTGCCCGGCGGGCGTGATGCCCGCGGGAGCCCGTTCCTCCCAGTATCGGCCACGTGGCCCGGGTACGCGGCAGGGGCGGCCGCCGCAGCCCGACCCCGGTTGCCGCCGCGTCTCAGGCGCACGGGCCGGGCGTCGAGTGCCCAGGCCTCACCGCCCGAGCGCAGGACGTTCGGGCCGTGCGTGTGCGCGCGTTCAACGTGCCCGGTATCGTCCACTATGTGCGATCCGCCCGAACTGCGGCCACGCGGTCGGGCAGCCGTGGAGTGAGCGCCGCGGCCGCCGCGGCCGCCGTGGTCCTGCTGAGCGGGCTCGGCCCGGCGCCGAGCGCCGCCGCGGCGGCACAGGCCGTCGGTGCGGCCCCGGCGCGGTTCGTGCCCGGGCCCTGCCCCAAGACGTCCGAGCCGGTCGCGGCGTTGCACCACGCCCGGTGCGGCTACCTGGAAGTCCCGGAGAACCGCGAGCGCCCCGGCAGCCGCACCATCCGGCTGGCCGTCGCGGTCATTCCCGCCGCCTCGGCGAAAGCCGCGCAGGACCCGGTGGTCTTCATGGCCGGCGGCCCCGGAGGTGACGCGTTCGACGACATCTCCTTGCTCACCGACGCCGGCCTGAACCGCGACCGCGCACTGATCGTCATGGCCCAGCGCGGCAACCTCCACTCGCAGCCGGACCTCGCCTGCCCGGAGATCGACCGGGCTTCCGCGCAGGCCGTCGGGCTCCGCTACGACGAACCCGCCGCGCGGCGGCTCCTGCTGGGCGCGGTGAAGGAGTGCCGGGACCGGCTGGCAGCCGACGGAACGGACCTGAGCGCCTACAACACCACGCAGAACGCCGCGGACTTCGCCGACCTGCGCACCGCACTCGGCATCCGCCAGTGGAACGTCTACGCGTACTCCTACGGCACCGACCTCGCCCTCACCTACCTGCGCGAGCACCCGCAGGGGGTCCGTTCCGTGGCCCTCGACTCCGTCACACCGCCGCAGACCGTGAGCCTGCCGTGGACGTGGAGCAGCGCGCGGGAAGGCATCGGCGCCGTCCTCGGGGCGTGCACGGCCGAGCCCGCCTGCAAGAGCCGCTACCCGGACGTCGCCCGCACTCTCACGGAGCAGGTGCGCAAGCTCGAAGCGCACCCGCTGACCCTCGACGCCGCTCCCCCGCGCGGCGGGAATCCGGTGCGGGTCGTCCTCGACGGCGGAGCGCTGGTGAACCTGCTGGTCGCCAACGCCGTCCCGGCCGCCGACGTCCCGGCGGCCCTCGACGAGCTCGCCCGCGGTCATCCGGAACGCTTCGCCCGGGCCCGCGCGGCCGGTGCGCATCCGGCCGTCGGGCAGACCGCGTTCGGCCTGACGGAGTCGGTGGCGTGCGGCGAATGGGTGCCGGGGTACTCGGAGTCCGCTCTGCTGGACGCCGGGCGCAAGTCGTTCCCCGGCCTGCCGGACACGGTCCTGGCCCAGGCACCGCAGCTCCCCTTCCAGCACGAGGTGTGCCGGCTCTGGAACGTTCCGGACCGGACCGCCGCCCAGCGCGTGGCCACCGCGAGCCCGGTGCCGGCGCTCGTCGTCTCGGGGACGTTCGACGGGAAGACCGGGGCGAGCTGGGGGGCCCGTACGGCACGTGGCCTGTCGCGTTCGACCGTCGTGCGGATCCCCGGAGTCGGGCACTTCGTGGTTCCCCAGTCGCCGTGCGCGCAACGCGTACTGGCCTCGTTCCTCGCCCGTCCCACCGCCCCCGGCACCGGCTGCGTGGCGGACGTCAAACCGAAACCGTTCACGATCGCCCCGCAGTGACGGCCGCGAACCGACCGCCCCGGGGCAACCGGGAGGCTCCCGATGGCACCCACCGACGTGTCGCGCAGGCGCCGCCGTACCGTACGGCGGCTGCCCGCCGGGCCGGCCGGTCTGGCGGCCGGAATCCTGGTGACCGGCCTCCTCGCGGCACCCGCCCACGGCGCCGGCAGCAGCCCGGACTCCGGGACCGGAGCGGCGATCGGCACGGCCTCCCGGGCGGCGGGCGACGCCCGCTACGACCCCGGCCCCTGCCCGAAGACCCCGGACCCGGTCCCGGCCCTCGAGCAGGCCCGCTGCGGAACGCTCACCGTGCCCGAGAACCGGGGCAGGCCCGACGGCCGGAAGATCAGACTGGGCGTCGCCATCGTGCCGGCGGCCTCGGACCGGCCGAAGCCCGACCCGGTCGTCTGGTTCGCCGGAGGCCCGGGCGACGACGCCGTCGGCGAGATCCCGCTGGCGCTCGACGGCGACCTGAACTCCAACCGGGACGTCATCTTCATGTCGCAGCGCGGAACGTACTCGGCCGACCCGGCACTGACCTGCCCCGGTGTCGACGAGT
Source organism: Streptomyces sp. NPDC054883 (assembly GCF_053610645.1). NCBI lineage: Bacteria > Bacillati > Actinomycetota > Actinomycetes > Kitasatosporales > Streptomycetaceae > Streptomyces > Streptomyces sp. NPDC054883. The sequence goes on from NZ_JBSGYT010000068.1 coordinate 4,482, forward strand.
TCAACGCGCGCGCCGTCGGCCTCGTCTACGACGCGCCGTCCACCGGCCGGCTGCACGTCGACGCGACACGGACCTGCCGCGAGCAGCTGGCGGGCCGCGGGGCGGAGCTCGGCGCCTATGACAGCACGGAAAGTGCCGCCGACTACGCGGACTTGCGCCTCGCGCTGGGCATCGCGCAATGGAACGTGTTCGGCATCTCCTACGGCACCGACCTGGCCCTGATCTACATGCGCGAACACCCGCAGGGAATCCGCTCCGTCGGCCTCGACGGCGTCCTGCCGCCGTCCACCACCGGTGGCGCACTCGCCTGGATGAGCGCGCGGGAGGGCTTCGACGGCCTGTTCCGGGCGTGTGCGCGGCAGCCCGCCTGCAACAGCCGCTACCCGCACCTGTCGGCCACCTTCGACCGGCTCGTCCGTGAGCTCGAAGCCCGGCCGGTCACCACCACCGTCACGGTGCCCGGCCGCCCCGAGCCGGTGAAGGTGGTGCTGGACGGCGGGGCGCTGGTGACCTGGCTGACGTCCGCCACCCACCTGGCGGCCGGGGTGCCCCGCTCCCTCGACGAGCTGGCCCACGGCAGACCGCAGCGGATCGCCCAGCAGTGGGCGGCCGGCAAGGTCAGCCCCCAGGCCGTCGGCAGGGTCTCGCACGGGCTGGCCTACGGCGTCTTCTGCCGCGAGTGGACGCCCTACGAGAGCCAGGCCGAGGTACTGCGGGCCGGACAGGCCGCGTTCCCGTCGTTCCCCCGGTCCGTCCTGGCCCAGGCTCCGCAACTCGCGTTCCTGCACGCTGACTGCGCTGCCTGGAACGTTCCCGCCGCGCCGCGCTCGGTCCGCGACGTGACGCACAGCGACATCCCGACCCTGGTCATGTCGGCCGGGTTCGACGCCCAGACCGGTGCGCGCAACGGGCCGTACGTCGCCCGGACGCTGAGCCGGGCCACCGTCGTCACCGTCCCCTACGTGGCGCACGTGGCCTTCGCGGCGTCCCCGTGTGCACAGGAGATCACCCGCTCCTTCCTCGACACGCCGACCGCCCCCAAGACCGGATGCCTCGCCGGCCTCAAGCCGCCCGTGTTCGAGACGGCTCCGCAGCCGTGAGCCGGCCCCCGTGATCAGGGACCGTCCGGGCTCCGGTTCTCGTCGGCGGCCGGCGAACCCGGCCCGGCACCGAGGACGTTGTCGACGTGGGCCGCGAGGGAGGAGCGCAGGGCCTCGGGCGTCGTCTTCCGCTCGTCAATCAGGTGCACCACGAGGTCGGCGCGGATGCAGGCGAGCAGCGCGTGGGCGGTGAAGTCCGCGTCGTGCGCGCCGGGCACCTGGGCCACTTCGGCGCGCAGGGTCTCGTACCACCAGCCGTAGTGCTCGGCCCGGTAGGGGCTGCTGAGCCCGGCGTCCTCCGCAGCCGCCATCAGGTTGCGGTTCTCGATCTTGAAGCGGAGGGAGGCGTCGAGGAGGTCCAGCACCCGTTGCCGCGGGGTCGAGGCGGCCGTCTCCCGGGCTTCCCGCACGGCTTGCCGCAGGGGTTCCAGGCGGGCGGCGAGCACGGCGCCGATCAGGCCCGCGCGGTCGCCGAAGCGGCGGAAGAGGGTGCCCTTGCCCACGCCCGCCGCTGCGGCGATGTCGTCCATCGAGACGTCGTGGGGGCTGGCGCCGGCCGCGAAGAGGGCGTCGGCGGCGGCCAGGACGGCCTCTCGGTTGCGCAGGGCGTCGGCCCGCTCCGGACGTCGGCTCACGGATCCTCCTCTTGGTCTTCGGCTGGTCCGGGGCCCGTGCCGCCCGGTGCCCCGCCCGGCTCGAAGCGGGTTCGCCCGGGTGCGCTGGGACCAGTCGAAGATACGCGCCGCGGCGGGACGGACGGCGCCCGGGTGCCCGCGGGTGCGGCGGGCCGGGATGCCGCCGGTGCTACGGCACCTCGCGTTCGACGAAGGCCCGGAAGGTGCCCGGGGGACGGCCGGTGAGCCGCTCCACGGTGTCCGAGGTGCGGTCTTCGGCGCCGGCCGCGATGTCCCGGTCCATCCCGGCCAGCATCGTGGCGAACTCCAGCGGGATCTCGGCCGCCCAGCGGTCGCGCAGCTGCTCGAAGGTCAGCCGCCGGTGCACCACGGACCGGCCGGTGACCTCGCTGATGATCGCGGCGACGTCGTCGTAGCTCAGCGCCTGCGGCCCGGTCAGGATCAGGTCGGCGTCGGGAGCGTGCTCGTCGGTCAGGGCGCGTACGGCGACGGCGGCGATGTCCGCCGCGTCGACGAACCCGACGCGGCCCCCGCCCGCGGCGGTCCGGATGACGCCGTCCTCGCGGATGCTGCGGGCGTGCGGGGCGTGGCCGGCGAAGTTCTGCATGAACCAGGAGGGCCGCAGCACCGCCCACTCCTCGAACAGACCGGGCAGCGCCTCGTGGACCCGCCCCACCGCCGGGCCGCCGGCCGGGATCGCCGACGAACTGAGCAGCACGGCGCGGTGTACGCCCGCGGTACGGGCCTGGCGGAGGAAGGGCAGCATGACCGCGGCCGGGTGCGGGGATCCGATGGGCGGGACGAGGTACACGCGGTCGACGCCGTCGAGCGCCCCGCCCCAGGTCGCGGGCTCGTTCCAGTCGAAGCGGACGGCGAGGCCGCCCTCGACCGGCGTGGCGCTCCGGCCGGCGGCCTTCACCCGGCGCCCGGCCGCGCGGAGCCCGGCGGTGACCCGGCGGCCGGTGGTGCCGGTGGCACCGATGACGAGGGTGGCGTCGGGGCCGTTCACCGGGCCGCTCCCACGAAGCCGGCGCCGGGCAGCGCGACGGCGAGGGGGTTCCAGTAGTCGCGGTAGGACGTGATGAGCCCCTCCTTGACGGTGACCACGGCGATGTAGGTCATGTCGAAGGGGCCGCCGGTCTCCACCAGGCGGCCGACGCCGCGCATCTCCACCACGATCGTCTCCGGGTCGGTGGTCTGGTGGACCGTCACGTCGGGGAATTCGTGGAGGTCGACGTGGTCGGGGTAGTGGCGCATGTACGCGCCGACCGCGGACTTGCCCGCCAGCCGCTCGGGCCAGCCCCGGGGCGCGAAGGGGAACTCCAGGACCCCGTCCTCGTGCCACAGCTCCACCCAACCGGCGATGTCCTTCTCGAGCAGCAGTCGAAGGCTGTGGCGGTACAGCTCCGCGGGCGCCATGGGGATGGTCATGGTCAGGGCTTCCGTTCGATTCGGGGTGGTTCTGCGCGGCGGGACACCCGAGACGCAAACGGACCGGCGGTCCGCCATGCCGACCATACGGACCGTCAGTCCGTTTCGCAACTGCGGAACGGCCGCCGGCGCCCCCGCGCGGTCATGTACGGAGCGCCGTGGCTCGGGGACCCGGCCGGATGGTGTTGGCGGACGCGGCCGGCGGCCCGGGGCGCGGCGGCGCCGGGGGGCTCAGCCGAAGTAGTGGCCCTTGTCCAGGTCTTCGATCTGCCCGGTCGGCCGCCACCCCGTCAGCTCGCGGGTCAGCGCGCTGGAGGCCTGCTGGTCGGCCCTCGGGGGCGACGGGCAGGTCCAGGTGGCGGCCGATGACCTCGGCGACGTCCCGGAGGGGCACCCCCTCGTCCGCGACGCCGTGCAGCGTCGAGCCCGCGGGCGCCTCCTCCAGCGCGAGGCGGAACAGGTCCGCGGCATCGAGGCGGTGCACCGCGGGCCGGCGGTCGGTTCCGTCCCCCGTAGTGGCCGCTGACACCCTTGTCGCGGGCGATGCGGACGGAGCGGCGACGGTGAACCGGAGGTGCACGGCAGCCGGAAGATCGGCTTCCAGAGCAAGGACCGCTCCGCCAGACTGAGCTGAGCGGTCCCCGGAGAAGGCTGAGGTGCACGGTGACGGAGTCCGATGATGCACTTGTCGTCCGCCACGTCGCCGAGCGGCTGATGAAGGCTCATCCCCATCTGGACGCCGACCTGGTGCGGAGTTCGGTGCAGACGGCGTACGAAGAGCTCAAGTACGCCCGCGTACGGGCCTACCTGCCGGTCCTGATGGAGCGCAGGGCGAGGGACCTGCTGCCCTCGGACGGGCAACCGGAGCATGGTTCCTGACGGTGTTCAGGCGCGGGCTGTCTGCCTGATCAGATTGGCCCGGGCCGGCGCGGGGTGCCCGGTTCGGCGGTGATCACCGGTGTCCGGCCCGGCCGCCGGCAGCCGGTGAGGCGGGAGGCGGCCGGTGAGGCGGGAGGCGGCCGGGATGTCTCCCGACGCTGGGCCGGCCGAGGCCACCAGGTCCCGGCCCCGTCCGGGCCGGCGAAACGAAGCGGCGGGGACCGGCGGGGCCTTCCTGTCGGGCCGGGCCGTACGGGAAGCGCGTCCAGGCTGTCGCCGCTGGTGCGCGAGCTCCTCCTCCGGTCAGCGCGCGAAGAGGCGTGCCGGGGCGCTGGCCGCCTACGGGCGGGCCGGCGGCGCGACGGACTGCAGCCTGCGGCTGAGGGGCCGGTGCCGGGGCAGGGCGGCGAAGGCCGGCGACTGCGGGCCGGGAGCGCCGACGGCAGCGCGAGGAGGGCGGCCGGGTCGTCCTCGGCTCCGGCCGTCAGCCGGCGCCGTACCCGGATCAGCGGTCCTCTGACGAGGCGTCGGCGGGGCACCGGGCGGGTCCGGCCACTGCGCGCCGTCCACGGCCTCGCGGACCGCGCGCCGTGCGGACCGCGCCGGCACGGCGTCGGCGGCCGCCCGGCGGCTGCGGCGAACTCCGCCGGTACGGCCGCGCCGGAGCCGCGCACGGCCCCGCGACGCACTACGGTTCGACCGCCGACGGTCAGCCGGATCGCCCATCCGTTTAGACTGCTCCCATGACGACCGCTCCCCTGCGCAAGGACGCCGCCCGCAACTGGGAGCGGATCGTCGCCGTGGCCCGCGGTCTGGTGGACGAAGGGACGCCGCTCCAGCTCAACGACGTGGCCCGCCGTACCGGGCTCGGGGTGGGCACCGTGTACCGCCACTTCCCCACCGCCGAGGCGCTCCTCGAAACCGTCGCCGCCCCGTCCCTGGAGGCGCTCGTCGCCCACGGCGAGCGGGCGCTGGCCGACGGCGACCCCGGACGGGCCCTCGCCGCCTTCCTGACCCGCACCATCGAAGCCCAGGTCACCGACGCCTCCCTGACCGCGGTCACCGCCGCGGCCACGGACGCCCTGCCGCGCACCACCGAACTGAAGCAGGCCCTCTGGTCGGTGGGCGCACGGCTGCTGGAACGGGCCCGCGTCGCCGGGGTCGTGCGCCCTGACCTGGCCGACGGCGACCTCGTCCCGCTGATGTGCGGAATCGCGTACGCCGCGACCGTGCACGGCGCCCCCGGCACCCGCGTCGAAACCGGCCGCCGGTACCTGACCGCGCTCCTCGAAGGCCTGTACGGCCGACGGCCCTGACACCATCCCCCTGGATGCCCGCGGCAGCGTCGCCCGGCGCTCGGGTCGTCCCGGTCCGGCCACCGTCGATGAGTAATCCGGCGCCCGTGCTGGTCCCGGCGCGGGGGGGTGAACGGCCCCGGCGGCCCTCCCCGGTCAACGGCGCCGGAAGACCGTGTCGCGGACGGCGTCCCACGCGGTAGCGCCCACCCCCACCGGCTCTCGGCGAACGGCCGGCACAGCGGTTCCGTACCTGCGCCGGCCTGCGTTGCCGACTCCTGACGGGTGGTCAAGGTACGGCCCCCGCGCGGGCGGAACCGCACCCGCATCCGGAGGGGCCGGGTCACGGACATCCGGGACCGGGATCGGCCAGGGAGGCCGGGGCCCTGTCAAGGGGCGTATACGTGGGACTTTCAGGTCAGTGCACCGGTCACGGACAGTGGCGTCACGTCGTCGTTGATCGACCGATCCGACTGAGGAGACTGACCACCGCATGGCCACTCACGACCACGGGTTCCTGCCCCTGACCTCGCCGCAGACCGGCGTCTGGTTCGCGCAACAGCTCGATCCCGCCCGCAGCGACTACACCATCGGCGAGTACCTGGAGATCCACGGGCCGCTGGACGTCGAGCTCTTCGAGCAGGCCCTGGGCCGGACGCTGGCGGAGACCGAGGCGCTCGGCATGCGGTTCGCCGAAGTGGACGGCGAGGTACGGCAGATACGCGTCGACCGGCCCGCCTTCCGGCTGGCCACGGCCGACGTCGCCGGCCGCCCGCACCCGGCCGCCGAGGCCGAGACGCTGATGCGCGCCGAGCTGGCCCGGCCCATCGACCTCGCGACCGGCGACGTGACGCGCCAGCTCCTCGTACGGACGGGTCCGCAGACCCACCGCTGGCTCCAGGCGTACCACCACATCGTGGCCGACGGAGTGAGCGGCTCCCTCCTCGCCCGCCGGACGGCCGAGATCTACTGCGCCCTCGTGGCCGACGCCCCCGTGCCGGCCTCCGACGCGGCGCCCTGGGAGCAGATCGTCGCGGAGGAGCACGCCTACCGCCGCTCCGAAGAGCACGCGCGCGACGCCGGGTTCTGGCGGGCGAAGCTCGCCGGCGCCCCCGAACCCGTGAGCTTCACGGGCCACACCCCGGTCCGCCCGACCGGGGTGGCCGTGCGGGTGAGCCGCGACCTCGACCCCGTGGACGCCTCCGCCCTGCGGGACGCCGCCCGGCGGCTCGGCACCCGCTGGTCGGCGTTGGTCATGGCGGCGGCCGCCGGCTACCTGCACCGCGTCGGCGCCACCGAGGACGTGGTCCTCGGGCTGCCCGTCACCGGGCGCACCACGCCCGCCGCGCGCCGTACGCCCGGGATGTTCTCCAAGGTGCTGCCGCTGCGCCTGCGGGTCACCGGGGCGATGTCCGTGGGCGAGCTGGTCCGCGGCACCTCGGCGGGGATCAAGGAGGCGCTGCGGCACCAGCGCTACCGCGTCGAGGAGCTGTACAGCGGCGCGGACGGGTCGGGGGCCCGGCCCTGGGACGCCGTGGTCAACCTGATGTCCTTCGACTACGGGCTCTCCTTCGGCGGCGCGGTCGCCACCGCCCACAACCTGGCCGTCGGCCCGGTGGACCACGTGTCGCTCAACATCTACGACCGCGGCGGGGACAGCCCGCTCACCGTGCAGGTCGAAGGCGACGAGGCAGAGGGCGGGACGGATGCGCTCGCGGCCCACCAGGAGCGGTTCGTCCGCTTCCTGGCGGCCCTGGCCGCCGCCGACCCGTCGGCCCCCGTCGACTCGCTCGGGCTGCTGACCCGCACCGACGAGGAGCGGCTGGCCGTCCTCGGCGACGGCGGCAGTACCGCGACCGCGCAGGACCGGTGCCTGCACGAGCTGTTCGAGGAGCAGGCGGCGCGCACCCCGGACGCCGCCGCCGTGGTCTGCGCCGGCGAACGGCTCAGCTACGGCGAACTGGACGCGTGGGCGGAGGAGATCGCGGACCGGCTGCGTCCGCTGACCGCGCCGGGAACGCCCGTCGGTGTCAGCGTGGAGCGCTCCCCCGCCATGGTCGCGGCGCTCCTCGGCATCCTGAAGGCGGGCGGCTGCTACGTGCCGCTCGACCCCGCCCTGCCGCGGCGGCGGATCGCGTACATCGTCCGGGACGCGGGCATCCGTACGGCCGTCGCGGGTCCGGGCGCCGCCGGCTGCCTGCCGGCGGAACTGGAGGACGTGGTGGCGACGGGTGACCGGCCCCGCGGACCGGTCACCGCGGCCCGCCGCCCTGGCGGCGCGCACGCCCCCGGCAGCGCCGCGTACCTCCTCTACACCTCGGGCAGTACGGGCGAGCCGAAGGGCGTCCTCGTGCCGCACGCCGCGGCGGCCGACTTCGTGCTCGGGCACCTGGCCCTGTGCGGTGTCGCCCCGGCGGCCGCCGGGGGCTCCGGCGAGCGGTTCCTCGGCTTCGCGTCGCTCTCCTTCGACGTCTCGGTCCTCGACGTCTTCGGCGCGCTGCTGAGCGGCTCGGCCCTGGTGCTCGCCACCGACGAGGAGCGTACGGACGTCGACCGCCTCCAGGCGCTGCTGGCCGGGGAGCGGGTCACCGTCGCCGACCTGCCGCCCGCCCTGCTGCCCCTGCTCGACCCGGCCGCCCTGCCCGCCCTCCGTTTCCTGTCCACCGGTGGCGAGGCGCCCTCCGGGGACGCCGTCGACCGGTGGGCGCACGGCGGACGCCAGGTGTGGAACGCCTACGGCCCGACCGAGGCCGCGGTGTCCGTCACCATGCACCGGTGCGTGTCCCCCTCGAACGGGCAGGTCCCGCCGATCGGCCGGCCGATGGTCAACCACCGGGCGTACGTGGTGGATCCGCAGCTGCGCCTGTTGCCGCCCGGCGCGGCCGGCGAGCTGTGCGTGGCGGGCGCGGGCCTGGCCCACGGCTACGCGGGGCGCCCGGGGTTGACCGCCGAGCGGTTCGTACCGGACCCGTTCGCCGCGCTGCCCGGTGCCCGGATGTACCGGACCGGTGACCTCGTACGCTGGACGGAGCAGGGGCAGTTGGAGTTCCTCGGCCGCATGGACCAGCAGGTCAAGGTGAACGGCCACCGCATCGAGCTGGGCGAGATCGAGAGCGTGCTGGGCCGCCACCCCTCGGTGGGCCAGGCCTCGGTCAGCGTGCACGAGGCGGCGGGCGGCGGTCGGCGCCTGGTCGCCTTCGTCGCGCCGGCCTCCGGCGCGGCCGTGGCCGAACCTGCCGAGCTGGCCGCCCATTTGGCCGAGGCCGTGCCCCGCTACATGGTTCCGCACACCTTCGTGGTGCTGGACCGGCTGCCGCTGACCCCCGGCGGCAAGGTGGACCGCAAGGCACTCGTCGTTCCGGCCGCCGCGGAGGCACCGCCCGCGGCGGTGGCCGGGCCGCAGCGTCCGTACACCGGGGCCGAGCGGACGCTGAGCGCACTGATGGGTGACGTCCTCGGCTGCCCGGCGGGTCCCGACGACAACTTCTTCGAGCTCGGCGGCGACAGCATCGCCGCCCTCGGCCTGGTCAGCCGGGCCCGTGCGCGGGGGTTCTCCTTCACCCTGCGCGAGGTCTTCGAGCACAAGACGGCGGCCGCACTCGCCGCCGCCGGTGACCCCGTGACCGCCGACCCGGACGGGACGGCCGGTGAGGAGGAGTACGGCGAACTGCCCGCGACCCCCGTCATGCGGTGGCTGCTGGACGGCACCGGCCCCTACGGCCGCTTCAGCCAGTCCGTCGTGCTCGCCCTGCCCGAGGGTGCGGACGACGCCCGACTGGTCCGGGTCCTGCAGGCGGTCGTCGACCACCACGCGGCCCTGCGGCTGCGCACGGCCGACGGCCCCGAGGGCACGCTCTGCTCGGTCGGCGCCCCGGGGACGGTGGATGCGGCCGGGCTCTACGGCAGCGTGGACACCACCGGACTGGACGACGCGGCCCGCACCGCCCTGACGGAGCGGGCGGCGGACGCCGCGGCCGGTGAACTGGACCCGGCCGCCGGCGTGATGCTGCGCGCGGTCCGCTTCGGCGGCGCCGGCGCGCCCGGGCGGCTGCTGCTGTGCGTGCACCACCTCGCGGTGGACGGCGTGTCCTGGCGGATCCTGATGGACGACCTCGCCGAGGCCTGGTCGGCGGTGTCCGAGGAGCGTCCGGTACGGCTGGCGCCGGGCGGCGCCTCCTTCCGCGACTGGGCGGCGCACCTCCGGCGGCAGGCCCACTCCCCCGAGGTCCTGGCCGAACTCCCCTTCTGGCGGGCCGCCCTGGGCCCGGACCGGGATGCCGACGCGTCCGGGTCCGCCGGGCCCGCGCTGTGGGAGCGGGTGCCCGATCCGGTACGCGACACCGCCGGCGCCACCCGGACGCTCACCCTGGACCTGCCCGCGGAGGTGGCCGCCCCGCTGCTCTCGGCGGTGCCCGCGGCCCTGCGCACCGGACCGGCGGAGATCCTGCTCGCGGCCCTGGCCCTGGCGGCGCGGCACCCCCTGGTCTCCGGCGGCACCGAGCCCGGAACCCTGCTGCTCGACCTGGAGGGCCACGGCCGGGCCGACCGCACGGGCCGGCACGATCTGTCCCGCACCGTGGGCTGGTTCACCACCCAGTACCCGGTCCGGCTCGACCTGCGCGGCCTCGACCCGGCCGCGGCGCGCTCCGGCGGGGACGCGCTCGCCGAACTGGTCGGGCGGGTCCACGACACGCTGGCGGCCGTGCCGGACCACGGCACCGGCTACGGCCTGCTGGCCCGGCTGAACCCGGAGACCGCGCGGGAGCTGGCCGCGGCGGCGCAGCCGCGGGTCCTGTTCAACTATCTGGGCCGGTTCGACGCCTCGGGCGACACCCCCTGGGGGCCGGCCGCCGAGGCGGGCGGGCTGCGCGCCGCCTGCGATCCGCGGATGCCCGTCGACCACTGCCTGCAGATCGACGCCCTCGCCCTGGACGGCCCGGCGGGCCCCTCCTTCCGCGCCGTCCTGACCTGGCCGCGGGAGCTGGTCGAACGCTCCGAGGCCGAGGCCCTGGCCGGGGCGTGGGAGGAGGCCCTGCGGCTGCTGGCCCGCTGGGCGCCGCCGTCGGGCGCGGCCGCGCGCCGCGCGCCCCGCGACTTCCCGCTGGTGCGGCTGACCCGGCCGGAGGTGGACGCGCTCGCCGGGCGCTACCCCGCCCTTTCCGACGTCACGCCCCTCTCCCCGCTCCAGGAGGGCCTGTTCTTCCACGCCTCCTACGACGCGGCCGGCGTGGACGCCTACACCGGGCAGCTCGTACTGACCCTGGACGGCGCCCTGGACCCGCAGGCCCTGGCCTCGGCCTGCCGCGGGCTGCCGGCGCGCCACAGCGCACTGCGCGCCGCCTTCACCGACCGCGGCCTGGACCGGCCCGTGCAGGTGGTCCTCGATGCGGTGGAGGCCCCCTGGGAGAGCGCCGACCTGTCCGGCCTGGAGGGGGCGGCGCGGGAGCGGGCGTGGGCGGAGCTGCTGGCCGCCGACCGGGGGCGCCGCTTCGACCTGGAGCGGCCGCCGCTGGTGCGCTTCACCCTGGTCCGGCTGGGCGCCGACCGGCACCGCCTGGTGATGACGAACCACCACATCCTGTGGGACGGCTGGTCCTCGGCGGTCCTCCTGCGCGAACTGCTCGCGGGTTACGCTGCGGCCACCGGTGCGGCGCCGGCCGCCGCCGTCGCGGGCGTCCCCTACCGGGACTACCTCGACTGGCTGGCCCGCCAGGACCGGGACGCGGCCGCGGCCGCCTGGGGCTCCGCCCTGGCCGGCCTCGACGAGCCGACCCTGCTGGGGGCCGCCGACCCGCACCGGCTCGACGCGCTGCCCGAGCGGATCTCGCTGGAGCTGTCGCGCGGGCTGACCGAGCGCCTCACCGCGCGGGCCCGGTCGGCGGGCATCACCCTCAACAGCGTCGTGCAGGGCGCCTGGGCGGTCCTGCTGTCCCGGCTGACCGGCCGCGACGACGTGGTCTTCGGCGGTACCGTCTCGGGCCGCACGGCCGACCTCGACGGCATCGAGGAGATGGTCGGGCTGCTGATCAACACGCTGCCGGTCCGTATGAGGGTGGAGCGGGCGGAGCCGCTGATCACCGCGCTCGCCCGGTTCCAGGACGAGCAGGCCCGGCTGATGGACCACCAGCACCTGGGGCTGGCCGAGATCCAGCGGGCCACCGGGCTGGGCACGCTGTTCGACACCACCGTGGTCGTCGAGAACTACCCGCTCGACCTGGAGTCGATGCGGGAGCCGGCCGGCGGTCTGCGCCTGACGGGGGTCGACGGCTCGGACGCCACCCACTACACCGTCAACCTCGTCGTCATGCCGGGCGACCGGCTGCGCCTGCATCTGGACCACCGCCCCGACGTGCTGGACGCGCGGGCCGCGCGCAGCGTGGCGGACGCGCTGGAGCGGCTGCTGGCCACGGCGGCCGACGAGCCGGGCACCCCGGTCGGGGAGATCGACCTGCTCTCCGCCGACCAGCACCGGCTGATCGAGGAGTGGAACAGCACGGCCGTCCCGGTGCCCGCCACCACGCTGGTGGAGCTGTTCGAGCGCCAGGTGGCCGCCACCCCGCAGGCCCCGGCGACCGTGTTCCGCGGAGAGCGGCTGTCGTACGCGGAACTGGACGCGCGCGCCGAGCGGCTCGCCGGGGCGCTGCGGGCCCGCGGGGCGGGTCCGGAGCGGATCGTGGCGGTCGCGCTGCACCGCTCGACGGAGATGGTGGTCGCGCTGCTGGCCGTACTGAAGTCGGGCGCGGCGTACCTGCCGGTCGACCCCACCCTCCCGGCGGACCGGGTGGCGTACCTGCTGTCGGACGCCCGGCCGGTGCTGCTGATCACCACCGAGGACGTGGAACCTCTGCTGCCGGCGGCCCCCGGGACGGCGCGGCTGCGCCCCGATGCCGACGACGGCGCCGGGGAGTGCGCCGCGCAGCCGCCGCTGCCCTCGCACCCGGCGTACGTGATCTACACCTCCGGTTCGACGGGCCGGCCCAAGGCGGTCGTCGTGGAGCACGCGGCCATCGTCAACCGACTGCTGTGGATGCAGGACCGCTACGGACTGGGCGCCGACGACCGGGTGCTGCAGAAGACCCCGTTCGGCTTCGACGTGTCGGTGTGGGAGTTCTTCTGGCCCCTGCTGACGGGCGCCGTGCTGGTGGTCGCCGAACCCGGCGGCCACAAGGACCCGGCCTACCTGGCCGGGCTGATCCAGCGCGAGGCGGTCACCACCGTGCACTTCGTGCCGTCGATGCTGGCGGTCTTCGCGCAGGAACCGGCGGCCGGCCGGTGCCGGTCCCTGCGCCGGGTGGTGTGCAGTGGCGAGGCGCTGCCCGAGGAACTGAAGAACCGGTTCCTCGATGTGCTGGACGTGCCGCTGCACAACCTGTACGGGCCCACGGAGGCGGCGGTCGACGTCACCCACTGGGACTGCCGCCGGGCGGACCGGGGGCCGGTGCCGATCGGCAGGCCGATCTGGAACACCGCGCTGTACGTCCTGGACCCGGCGGGCCGCCCCGTACCGGTGGGCCTGCCCGGCGAGCTGTACCTGGCCGGGGCCGGGCTGGCCCGCGGCTACCTGCGGCGGCCGGAACTGACCGCGGAGCGCTTCCCGCTGGACCCCTTCGGGCCGCCGGGTTCGCGGATGTACCGCACGGGCGACATCGTCCGGCGGCGCGGTGACGGCGCGGTGGAGTACCTGGGCCGTACCGACGACCAGGTGAAGATCCACGGCTTCCGGATCGAACTCGGCGAGATCGAGACCTCGCTCGCCCGGCTGCCCGGGGTGGGCGCCGCCGCGGTGGTGGTCCGCGAGGACGTGCCGGGCGAGCGCAGGCTCGCCGGGTACGTGGTGCCGGCGGCCGGGGCGGTGCTCGACCCGGCGGGGATGCGCGCCGAACTGGCGCGGTCGCTGCCGGAGTACATGGTGCCGCTGTTGGTGGTCCTCGACGGGCTGCCGGTCACCCCCAACGGCAAGCTCGACCGCAAGGCGCTGCCGGCGCCCGCGTCCGGGGCCGCCGCGAGCGGGCACGAACCGCCCGCCGGGGAGACCGAGGAGTTCGTCGCGCTCGTCTGGGGGGCGGTCCTGGACCGCACGGACATCGGACGCCACGACGACTTCTTCGCGCTCGGCGGCCATTCGCTGAGCGCGACCCGGGTCGCGGCCCGGCTGCGCCAGGCACTCGGCCTGGAACTGCCCCTGCACACCCTCTTCGAACACCGGACCGTCGCGGGCCTCGCCACGGCGGTCGAAACGGCCCTCTTCGCCGACATCGCCGCCACGGCGGACGACGCAGCGCTTTCACTCGTATCCCAGGGAGAGACCTCGTGACCACCCAGGAGAGCTCGCCGGCGGCAGTGCCGGCGGCAGTCGACAGCCGGCTCGCCGCAGCCCGTGAGCTGCTGCGGCGCCGGGCCCAGGCCGCGCTGGCGGACCCGTCGGCCGCCCAGGGGCCCACGGCCGGCGGGACCGCCGCGGGGGCGGCCGGGAGCGGTGCGCCGGCCCGTGAACCCGTCGCCTCGTTCGCCCAGGAGCGGATGTGGCTCGCGGACCGGATGGCCGACGGCCGCTCCGGGTACGCGATCCCACAGGTGGTCCGGATGCGCGGCACGCTGCGCCCGGACCTGCTGCGGCGGGCCCTGACGGCCGTGGTGGAACGCCACGCCACGCTGCGCACCGTCTTCGAGGAGCGCGACGGGCTGCCGCACCCCGTCGTGCGGCCGGCGCCCGACGCCGTGCCGCTGGCGGTGCTCGACCTCGGTGCGGGTCCGCTGGAGGAGCTGGAGCTGCGGGCCCGGGAGCTGGCCCGCGAGGAGGTCCGCAAGCCCTTCGACCTGGCCGGCGGCCCGCTGCTGCGCGCGCTGCTGATCCGGCTGGGCGCCGAGGACCACCTGCTGGTGCTCGTGGTCCACCACATCGCCACCGACGGCTGGTCCATGGGACTGCTGTGGCAGGAGCTGGCCGACGGGTACACCGCCCTGGCCCAGGGCGGGCCGCTGTCCGCACCGGCCCTGCCGCTGGACTACCAGGCGTACGCCCGCTTCCAGCGCGAGCGTTTCGAACACGGTCTGATGGACGGCCAGTTGCGGTTCTGGGAGCGCTCCCTCGCCGGTCTCGAACCGTTGGAGCTGCCCACCGACCGGCCGCGCCCCACCCGGCGCAGCGGCGACGGGCAGAGCCTCCCGTTCGCCCTCGACCCGTCGTTGACGCAGCGGCTGCGCCGGCTCGCCGAGGGCCGCGGCGTCACGCTGTTCATGACGCTGCTCGCCGGCTTCCAGGCCGTCCTTTCCAGGTACGGCGGCAGCACCGACGTCGCGGTGGGCACCCCGGTCGCGGGGCGCGACCGGGTCGAGCTGGAGCCGCTGATCGGCTTCTTCGTCAACACCCTGGTGCTGCGCACCGACCTGTCGGGCGAGATCGGCTTCGACGGGCTGCTGGACCGGGTGCGCCGCGTCACCCTCGACGCGTACGACCACCAGGAAGTGCCCTTCGACCGGGTGGTGGAGCGGCTGAGCCCCGAGCGGGTCGGCGACCGCAACCCGCTGGTGCAGGTGATGTTCGCGTCGGCCCAGGACGAGACGGCCGGGCTCCGCCTGCCGGGGGTGTCCGCAGAGGCCGTGACCGCCGACTTCGGCGGCTCCCTCTTCGACATCAGCGTGTTCGTGGCCGAGGGCGCCGACGGCTGCACCGGCTCCTTCGTCTTCGACACCGACCTGTTCGACCGGGCCACGGCCGAACTGCTGCTCGCCCACTACCTGGAACTGCTCGCCGCGGCCGCCGCCGAACCCGGCCGCCCCCTCGGCGAGCTGCTGCCCGCCGCCACCGCCGAGCGGCTGGTCGGTACGGGGCACGGCGCCGTGCGCACCGACCTCGCCCCGGCGACCCTGCCGGAGCTGTTCGCCGAGCGGGTGCGCACCTCCCCGGGCGCCGTGGCCGTCGTGTGCGGCGCGGAGCGGCTCACGTACGCCGAACTCGACGCCCGCTCCGACGCGTTGGCCGCCCGGCTGGGCGAGGCGGGAGTGGTCCGCGAATCGGCGGTGGCGCTGCTCCTGGAGCGCTCCCTCCAGGTGCCGGTGGCCATGCTCGCCGTCCTGAAGGCGGGCGGCGCGTACGTCCCCCTCAACGCGGACTTCCCCGTCGAGCGGCTGCACTGGATGCTGGAGCGGACCGGCGCCCGGCTGCTGCTCGCCGATCCGGTCACGGCCGGCCACGAGGCCGTTGCCACCGCGCCGGCCGGGGTACGGGTGCTCGACGTGACGGCGGCGCGGCCGGAACCGGCCGCGGTGCGGGTTACGCCCTGCGTCCCGGACCAGCTGGCCTACGTCATGTACACCTCGGGCTCGACCGGTGAGCCCAAGGGCATCGCCGTCACCCACGCCAACGTGGCCGCGCTCGCCCGGGACGCCTCCTTCGGTCCGGCGCACCGCCGGGTGCTCGCCCACTCCCCCCTGTCCTTCGACGCCTCGACGTACGAGCTGTGGGTGCCGCTGCTGGCCGGAGGCACCGTGGTCATGGCCCCGCCCGGCCGGATCGACACGGCCGCGCTCGCGGAGCTCGTCCGGGAGCACGGGATCACCACCCTGTGGCTGACCGCCGCCCTGTTCAACCTGGTGGTCGAGGAGTGCGTGGAGCTCCTCACCGAGGTCCGCGAGGTGTGGACCGGTGGCGAGGCGGCCTCGCCCGAGGCGTTCCGCCGGGCCCTGACGGCGGCCCCCGGCACCCTGCTGACCAACGCCTACGGCCCCACCGAGACCACCACCTTCGCCACCCGGCACACCCTGGACGCCCGTGCGGGCCAGGGAGTCGACGGGCGCGTCCCGATCGGCACGCCGCTCGACGACACCCGGCTGTACGTGCTCGACGGGCAGGGCCGCCCGGTACCCGAGGGCGCGGTCGGTGAACTGTGCATCGGCGGCACCGGCCTGGCCCGCGGCTACCTGGGCCGGCCCGGGCTGACCGCCCGCCAGTTCGCCGTCGACCCGTACGGGCCGCCCGGCGCCCGCATGTACCGTACCGGCGACCTGGCCAGGCGCCGTCCGGACGGCACCGTCGACTACCTGGGGCGCGCCGACCAGCAGGTGAAGATCCGCGGGTTCCGCATCGAACCCGGCGAGATCGAGGCCGAGCTGCTGCGCTGCCCGCAGATCGGCGGGGCCGCGGTCGTCGTCCGTGCGGACGCCTCCGGCGAGCAGCAGCTCATCGCGTACGCGGTGGCCGCGCCGGGCGCGTGCGCCGATCCCGAGGAACTGCACCGCGCCCTGGCCGCCCGACTGCCCGCCTACATGCTCCCGGCGGGGATCGTGCCGCTGGAGGCGCTGCCGGTGACCCCGAACGGGAAACTGGACCGCCGGGCCCTGCCCGCGCCGCCCGAACCGGACGTGCCGCGGGCCGGTTTCACCGCTCCCGCCTCCGCCACCGAGGAGCTCGTCGCCGAGGTCTGGGGCGAGGTGCTCGGCCGCGACCGCATCGGACGGCAGGACGACTTCTTCGGCCTGGGCGGCCACTCCCTGCGTGCCACCCGGGTGGTGTCCCGGCTCGGCGGCCGGCTCGGCGGCACCGTCCCGCTGCGGCTGCTGTTCGAGAACCCGGTGCTCGAAGGGTTCGCCGCGGCCCTGGACCTGCTGCGCGGCGAACCCGCGCGGCCCGGAGCGGCGGACGCCGCCGAAGTGATCGCACCGCGCCCCGCGGGTGACCCGGCGCCGTTGTCGTTCGCCCAGCAACGCCTCTGGTTCCTCGACCAGTTGCAGCCGGGCCGGCCCGACTACAACATCCCCGTCGTCACCCGGCTGCACGGCGGCCTCGACGCCGCGGCCCTGCTGGAGGCCCTGTGCACCGTCGTCACCCGGCACGAGGTGCTGCGCTCGCGGATCACCGACACGCCCCGGGGACCCGTACAGGCCGTCGAGCCGCCCGGGGTCTTCGTCCCGCTGCTCAGCGATCTCGGCGAACTGCCCCTGGACCAGGCCCGTTCGCGGGCACTGGGTCTGGCGCACGCGGACGCCGCCGCTCCCTTCGACCTGACGGCCGCTCCGCTGCTGCGGGCCCGGCTGGTACGGACGGCCGCCGACGAGCACCTGCTCGTGCTGGTCCTGCACCACACCGTCGGCGACGGCTGGTCGATGCCGGTGCTGTGGCAGGAGCTCGCGCACTGCTACGCGGCGCTGCGCGCCGGCGGACGGCCCGCCCTGCCCGCCCTGCCGGTCCAGTACGGGGACTTCGCGCACTGGCAGCAGCAGCGCCTCGCCGACGGCGCGGCCGACCGCGGTATCGCCCACTGGCGCGCCCGGCTGGCCGGGCTCGCGCCGCTGGAACTGCCCACCGACCGGCCGCGCCCCGCCGCCCGCTCCGGGGCCGGCGACACCGTTTCCTTCGAGGTGCCGGCCGAACTCGCCGCCCGCCTGGGCGGCGTGGCCCGCGAGCGCGGAGCCACCCTGTTCATGGTGCTGCTGGCCGGCTTCCAGTCGCTGCTGGCCCGCTACACGGGGCAGTACGACATCGCGGTCGGCTCCCCCATCGCGGGCCGCGACCGCACCGAACTGGAGCCGCTGATCGGCTTCTTCGTCAACACCCTGGTCCTGCGCACCGACCTGTCGGGCGATCCCGCCTTCGGCACGCTGCTGGGCCGGGTCCGGGAGACCGCGCTCCAGGCGTACGAGCACCAGGACGTCCCCTTCGACCGGCTGGTGGAGGAACTCCGGCCGGAGCGCGACCTCAGCCGCAACCCGCTGTTCGACGTGCTCTTCCAGCTCCACCCGGAGCAGCCGGACGCGCTGCCGCTGGACGGGGTACGGGTGGAGACCGTCGAAACCGGCAACGGAACCGCCAAGTTCGACCTCAGCCTGGCCATGACCGAGCACCCCGGCGGCCTGACGGGCACCCTGAGCTACGCCACCGACCTCTTCGACCGCGGCACCGCCGAGCGGTTCGGCGCCCACTACCTGCGCCTGCTGCGCTCGGCCGCCGACCGGCCGGACGCGCCGCTGTCCCGGCTCGAAGTGCTGTCGGTGGGCGAGCGGGCGGCCCTGCTCGGCGAGGACTCCCCCGCCGCCCCGCAGGCCACCGCCCCGTCGGCGACCCTGCACTCCCTGGTGGAGGAGCAGGCCCGGCTGCGCCCCGCCGCGACCGCGGTGACCTGCGCGGGACGCTCCACCAGTTACGCCGGTCTGAACGCGGCGGCCAACCGGCTGGCCCGCCGGTTGCGGCACCTGGGCATCGGCCCGGAGACCACGGTCGCGGTGATGACCGGCCGCGACACCCGCACGGTCGTCGCCGTGCTGGCCGTGCTCAAGGCGGGCGGCGCCTACGTCCCGCTCGACCCGGGGCACCCGGCCGAGCGGATCCGTACGGTACTGGAGGACAGCGGGGCCCGCCTGGTCCTGACCGGCGGACTGCCCGACGGGGCGACGCCCCCGCTGCCGGACTCCGTACCCGTACTGGAGCTGGCCGAGGTCCCGCCGACGACGGCCGGCACGGACGACCCGGACGCGGCGGACCTGCCCGCCCTCGCCGGTCCGGACCACCTGGCCTATCTGCTGTACACCTCCGGATCCACCGGCAGGCCCAAGGGCGTCGCCGTCCCGCACGCCGCGATCACCGGCTACCTGGCGACGCTCACCGCCACCTTCGGGATCGGCGCCGGGGACACGGTGCTCGCCCGCACCGCGCTCACCTTCGACCCGTCGGTGCGTGACATCTTCGCCCCGCTGACCACCGGCGGGCGCGTCGTACTGGCCTCGCAGGACGAGGCCGCGGACCCGGACGCCCTCGCCCGGCTGCTGCGCACCGAGCGGGTCTCGGCGCTGCTGTCGATCGTGCCCTCGATGCTGGCCCCGCTGGTCGAGGCCGTCCCGGGGCCCTGCCCCGAGCTGCGGCTGGTGATGACCACGGGCGAGGCGCTCACCGCCGGGCTGGCCCGCGCGGCCCGCGCGCTGGGTCCGGCCGGACGGCTGCGGCTGGTCAACCAGTACGGCCCGACCGAGTGCACCAACACCACCACCTACCACGTCGTGACGGACGCCGACATCGACAGCGGCCGCATCCCCATCGGCCGCCCGCTGCCCGGGGCCCGCGTGCTCGTCCTCGGCGAGCACCTCGAACCGCTGCCGCGCGGGGCGGTCGGCGAACTGTTCATCGCCGGCCGCGGAGTCGCCCGCGGCTACCTGGGCGACCCCGGCCGCACCGCCGAGGCCTACCTGCCGGACCCCTACGGTCCGCCCGGCGCCCGCATGTACCGGACGGGGGACCTGGCTCGGCTGCGCGCCGACGGGGTGCTGGAGTTCCACGGCCGCCGTGACAACCAGGTCAAGGTCCGGGGCCACCGGATCGAGCTGGGCGAGGTGGAGGCGGCCGTACTGCGCCACCCGGACGTGGCCCGCGCCGTGGCCGCCGCCCACGGCGAGGGCGCGGACCAGGCGCTCGTGGCGTACGTGGTGTTCGAGTCGGGAACGGCCGGTGAACCGGCGGCCGTGCTCGACGCCGTGCGCGAGGTGCTGCCGGCCGCGCTGGTGCCCTCGGTGGTCGTCGCGCTCGACGCCCTTCCGCTCACGCCCAACGGGAAGGTCGACCGCCGGGCGCTGCCCGCGCCGGAGCCCGGCGCGGGCGGGCCGGCCCGGGCCTACCTCGCCCCGCGCACCGCGCTGGAGCGGACGGTCGCCGAGGTGTGGCAGGAGGTGCTCGGCGACGGCCCGGTGGGCCTGCGCGACCACTTCTTCGAACGCGGCGGCCACTCCCTGCGGGCCACCCGGGTCATCTCCCGGCTGCGGACGCTGCTGGGTCTGGAGATCCCCGTACAGCTGCTGTTCCGCCACCCCGTCGCCGGGGATCTGGCGCGGGCCCTGGCCGGCGTCGCGGACAGCGGCGGGCCCGCGATCCCGGCGCCGCCCGCCGGACCCGGCCCGCTCTCGTTCGGCCAGCAGCGGCTGTGGCTCCTGGACCGGCTGCAGCCCGGCCGGCCCGACTACAACATGCCGGGGGCGATGCGGCTGAGCGGAACGCTCGACACCGCCGCGGCCCTGGGGGCGCTGCGGGACGTCGTCGCCCGCCAGGAGGTGCTGCGCTCGCGGATCGAGGCCGGCGGGGGCGAAGTGGAGGAGGCCCGGCTCGTCGTGGAGCCGGTGGAGGTGTTCTCCCCCGAGTTCACCGACCTGACCACGTCGGATTCCGCCCCGGCGGCCGGGCCGGACCCGGCGCGGACGGCCACGGAGCGCGCGCTCGAACTGGCCGCGGCCGACGCCGCCCGGCCCTTCGATCTGGCCGCCGCACCGCTGCTGCGGGCCCGGCTCGTCCGGCTCGCCGAGCGGGAGCACCTGCTGGTGATCGTCGTCCACCACATCGCCTTCGACGGCTGGTCGGTCGCGGTGTTCTGGCAGGAGTTCTTCGCCGCCTACCGGGCGCGGACCGATGACGGCGCCGAGCCGCTCCCGGAACTGGCCGTCTCCTACGGCGCGTTCGCCGCCTGGCAGCGGCAGCGGCTGACCGGCGACCTGCTGGCGCAACAGCTCGGCTACTGGCGCGGGCGGCTGGCCGGGCTGGCCCCGCTGGACCTGCCCACCGACCGGGTGCGGCCGGCCACCCCCTCCGGACGCGGCGACCAGCTGCCCTTCACCGTGCCCGCACCGCTGCTGGAGCGGCTGCGCGCGCTGGGCCGGCAACACGACGCGACCCTCTTCATGGTGCTGCTGGCCGGCTTCCAGGCACTGCTCGCCCGCTGGTCGGGATCCCCGGACGTGGCGGTGGGCTCGCCCATCGCGGGCCGCGACCGCAGCGAACTGGAGCCGCTCGTCGGCTTCTTCGTGAACAGCCTGGTCCTGCGCACCGACCTGTCCGGGGATCCCGGATTCGCGACGCTGATCGGCCGGGCCCGGGAGACCTGCCTGGGGGCGTACGCCCATCAGGACGTTCCCTTCGAGCGGCTGGTGGAGGAGGTCCACCCGCAGCGCGACCTCAGCCGCAACCCCCTCTTCCAGGTGATGCTGGTGCTGAACGAAGAGGCCGCGGCCCCGCCGGCGCTGCCGGGTCTGGCGGCCGAGCCGGTCGCCCTGGCGAGCGGCGCCTCGAAGTTCGACCTGTCCCTGTACTTCTCCGAGGAGGACGGGCAGCTGCACGGGGAGGCGGTGTTCGCCACCGACCTGTACGACCGGGAGACCATCGCCCGGATGACGGCCGCCCTGCTGGAACTGCTCGCCGCCGCGGCGGACGCGCCGGACGCACCGGTCGGCTCGCTGGCCCTGCTCGGCGCGGCCGAGGAGCAGCGGGTCCTGCACGGCTGGAACGACACCGCCGAGGCGGGCGCGGACCGGCCGCTGCACGAACTCGTGGGCGAGCAGGCCGCGCGCACTCCCGCCGCGGTCGCGGTCGAGGACGGCCTGCGGAGCCTGGACTACGCCGGGCTGTGGCGGGCCGCCGGGCGGCTGGCCGGGGAACTGGCCCGGCTCGGGATCGGCCCGGACAGCGCGGTCGCGGTCTGTGTGGAACGCTCGGTGCTGCTGCCGGCGGCGCTGCTGGGCGTACTGCGCTCGGGCGGGCTGTACGTGCCGGTGGACCCGGAGTACCCGGCCGACCGGGTCGAGTACATGCTCTCGGACAGCGGGGCGCGGGTGCTGGTGGTCTCCGGCGACGCCGCCGCCGGGCTGCGGGCGCCCGACGGGGTGCAGCTGGTCGACCTGGAAGCGCTGCTCGCGGCCGACGGCCCGGCCGGCCCGGCCGCGCCGGTGGCGCTCCACCCGGAGCACCTCGCCTACGCCATCTACACCTCGGGCTCGACCGGCCGCCCCAAGGGCGTCATGGTGCCGCACCGGGCCCTGGCGAACTTCACCCGGGACATGACGCGCCGGCTGGCCCTCGCCCCGGCGGACACGGTGGCGGCGGTCACCACCGCCTCCTTCGACATCGCCGTCCTGGAGCTGCTGGTGCCGCTCACCACCGGCGCCGCCGTGCGGGTCGTGGACCGGGAGACGGCGCGCGACGGAGTCCTGCTGGCCAGGGAACTGCACGCGTGCGCCGCCACCGTGGTGCAGGCCACCCCGGCCACCTGGCACCAGCTGATGGAGACGGGCTGGGCCGCCCCCGGCGTACGGGCCCTGTGCGGCGGCGAAGCGCTGCCGGCGGCCCTCGCCGAGCGGATGCGCGCGGCGCTGGGCACCGTGTGGAACGTGTACGGGCCCACCGAGACGACCGTCTGGTCCACCGCCCAGCAGCTGTCGGGCCCGGCGGACGAGGGGCCGGTACCGATCGGCTCGGCGCTCGCCAACACCCGGCTGTACGTGCTGGACGAGCGGATGCGGCCGGTTCCGGTCGGCGTGTTCGGCGAGCTGTTCATCGCAGGTGACGGGGTGGCCCGCGGCTACCACGGCCGGCCCGGGCTGACCGCCGACCGCTTCGTCCCCGACCCGTACGCACCGGGCGGCCGGCTGTACCGCACGGGGGACTTGGTACGCCGGCTCCCGGACGGCGCCCTGGAGTACCGGGGCCGGGCCGACGGCCAGGTCAAGGTGCGCGGCCACCGCATCGAGCTCGGTGAGATCGAGGCCGCGCTCGCCCGCCACCCGCGGGTGCTGGCGGCGGCCGTGGCGGTGCACGGCGAAGGCGCCGACGCGGTCCTCGCCGGATACGTGACCTGGCGGGACGCCGAAGGCGATCTGCGGGCGCTGGGCGACTTCCTGCGCGAGGACCTGCCCGAGTACATGGTCCCGCGGGTGCTGAGCGCGCTGGAGCGGCTGCCGCTCACCCCCAACGGCAAGCTCGACCGGCGGGCCCTGCCCGCCCCGTCGGTGGCGGCGGACCTGCCCGGCCGGGCGCCGCGGGTGGCGCCGCGCGACGCGGCGGAAGTGCGGATGGCCCGGCTGTGGGAGGAGGTCCTCGGGGTGGCGCCGATCGGTGTCCGTGACGACTTCTTCGACCTGGGCGGCCACTCCCTCAAGGCGTTCCGGCTGATGGGCGCCGTACAGCGGGAGTTCGGAGTGGAGCTGCCGCTGAACCTGGTGTTCCGCCGGCGCACCGTGGAACTGCTCTGCGAGGCGCTCCCGGAGGCGGGGGCGGCGGCCGCCCGGCTGCTGGTCCCGCTCGCCGAGGGGGACCCGGCGCGGCCGCCGCTGATCCTGGTCCACCCGCGCGGCGGTGACGTCGTCTGCTACCGGGACCTGGTGCTCGGCCTGGCCGCGGCGCCGGCCGGCGACCGGCGGGTCCTTGGACTGGAGTCCGTCGGCTACAACACCGCGGACGCACCGCTGGAGCGGGTGGAGCAGATGGCCGAGCGCTACCTCGCCGCCGTGCGGGAAGAGCTGCCCAACGGCCCTTACCTGCTGGCCGGCTGGTCCTTCGGCGGTACGGTCGCCTTCGAGATGGCGGCCCGCCTCGAGGCTGCCGGGGAGACGGTGGCCTTCCTCGGCCTCGTCGACACGGCAGCTCCCGGTCCGGTGCCCCGGGCGGACGCCACCGCGGGAGATCCGGACCTGCTCCGGTACGGGATCGCCGCCGGCCTCGACGCGGGCGAAGCGCGCGGACTGGGCGAGGACGCCCTCCTCGACGCGCTGGTCCGGCGCGGCCGCGAGGACGGCAGCCTCCCCCGCGGTTCGGCCCCGGAGGCACTGCGGCGCCTGCTGCGGGTCGCGGAGGCCAACGGCGCCGCATCGGCGGCGTACCGCACCGAAGCCGTCCTGGCGGCGGCCGTCCACCTGTGGACGGTGGCCGAGGTGCACGGCGAACTCGCCACCCCGCTGGTGGACCCGCAGCCCTGGGCCCTGCGCACCGGCGGCGCCCTGCGCCACGCCGTGGTCCCGGGCAACCACCACACCGTGATGGACCCCCCGCACGCCGCCGCGGTGGCGCGGGCCATCGGCGCGGCCCTGCCCGCCTGACCCCACACCAGTACACCCACCGGCACACCGACCCCGCACACAAGGAGAAACAGCCATGAACGACTCGACGACCCAGCAGTTCCTCGTGGTGGCCAACGACGAGGAGCAGTACTCCCTCTGGGGCGCCGACCGGCCCGTCCCGCTCGGCTGGCACGGCCAGGGCTTCCAGGGCAGCAAGGACGAGTGCCTGGCGCACATCGACCGGGTGTGGACCGACATGCGCCCGCGCAGCGTGCGCCTGGCCGCGGCCGGCTGACCGGCGCCGAACCGATCGACCGATCCACCGATCCGTTGTCCCACTGATCCGCCGACCGGCGGACACCGCGGCGCCCGGCCCCCGCCACCCGGGGGGCCGGGCGCCGCGGCGCGCGAAGGAAGGACCGAAGAACCGCCATGAACCCGCCCACGCCACCCGTGCCCCCGGCCGGGTCCGCGCAGCCGCCGCGGCGGCTGCTGCCCCTGCTCACCCTGGTGGCCGTCTCCGGCGTCTCCTCCCTCGGCATCGCGATGACCCTGATCGCCGTGCCCTGGTTCGTCCTGCACAGCACCGGCAGCGGCGCCCGCACCGGCCTGGTGGCCGCGGCGGAGATGCTGGGGCTGCTGTGCTCGGCCGTGCTCGCCGGCCCCGTCGTGGACCGGCTGCCCGCGCGGGCCGTCAGTACCGGCGCCGACGTGCTGACGGCCGCTGCCCTGGCCCTGGTTCCGCTGCTGCACGCCCGCGACGCGCTGCCGCTGCCCGCCCTGATCTGCCTGGTGTTCGTCGTGGGCGCGGCGCGCGGCCCCGCCGACACCGGCAAGCAGCTCCTGCTGACCGGGGCGATGGAGAGCGCCCGGGTCCCGGCGGAGCGGGCCACCAGCGCGGTGGAGGGAGCCCGCCGGATCGGCATGATGACCGGTGCCCCGCTGGCGGGGCTGCTCATCGCCACCGCCGGACCGGTACGCACCCTGTGCGCGGACGTGGCGGCGATGCTGCTCTGCGCGCTGCTCGTGGCCCTGCTGGTGCCGGCGGCGGCCGCGACCGGCACCGCGGGCCCGGGGGCGGCCTCGTACGTACGGGACCTGCGCACGGGCTGGACGCGGTTGCGCGGCGACCGGCTGCTGCGGGCCATGACGACCGTCCTGCTGGTCACCAACGCGCTCGACGGAGCACTGAACGGGGTGCTCTACCCGGCGTACGGCACGCGCGTGCTGCACAGCAGCTCGCTGTTCGGGGCGATGGTCACGGCGATCGGGGCGGGCGCGCTGCTCGGCGCGGCCCTCTTCGGCTGGATCGGCCACCGTGCCCCGCGCCGGGCCCTGTTCGTGGCCGCCTTCGTGCTGGTGGGTGCGGTGCGGTGCGCCGCCCTGGCGGCCGAGCCGGCGCCCGCGGCGCTGCTGGTGCTGCTGGCCGTCTCCGGGATCGGGTCGGGCGTGGTGGGGCCGCTGATGATGTCGGTGGCGTACCAGCGGGTTCCGCAGGACGTGCGCGGGCGGGTGTTCGGGCTGCTCGTCGCCTGCGCCCTGGCGGCCACCCCGCTCGGCATGCTCGGTGCGGGGGTGCTGCTGGACCACTGGGGGCTGACCTGGTCGCTGATGGCGACCGGGGCGGTCTACCTGGGCGTCACGCTGGCGCCGCTGGTGCTACGGGTGTGGCGCCAACTGGACATACCGGTTCCGGCCGGGCCCGGAGCGGAGCGGGCCGCGAGCGCGGTTCCGGTGCCCGTCCCGGCATCGAGCCACTGAATCGAACCACTGGGAGGTTCATCCGGTTCCATGATGTTTTGCCGCCCCTCACCTTAACGCCAGGCAGCTTGATGAACGCTCTAGTGCAACCGGACCGGTCTTGCGAGACGGCAGAGTTGGTTCCGCAGGACAACGACCGGCGCGGTTCCCCCACGAGGCGGACCGCGTCACCACCAGACCACCTTCCTGGGGGGAACCCAATGCTGAAGCGCTACCTTCTCGCCGTCACCGTCACGGCCGCCGCCCTGCTCGGGCCGGCCGGCGCGGCTTCGGCCGACACCGGCCCGGACGCCCCGGCCGCCACGGCGGAGGTGCACGCCCCCGCCCCGCGCGTCGTGATCGTGCGCGGCACCACCAACCCGGGCACGGAACGGGGCAAGAACCCCACCGACAGCTCCTGGGGCGGCTGACCCGCACCCCGCCCGACCAGCGGGTGCACGGAAGAGGGAGGG
>NZ_JBSGYT010000069.1:0-30516 GCF_053610645.1 Streptomyces sp. NPDC054883
CCGAAGACAGGGTGGTTTATCGCCAGACGGCGGGAGCCGGGTCAACCGTCGGCGGCCCCGCGCCCCTGCCGGACCCCTCCGGCAGGGGCGCGGGCCGTTTCAGCGGGTCGCCTCATCCACGGGTTCCCGCTCGACGGGCAGTCCTGGGAGCGGCAGAGCGCCGCGCTGCTCGACGCGGGCTACCGCGTCATCACCTACGACCGCCGCGGTTTCGGCCGGTCCGGCCGGACCACGACCGGCTTCGACTACGACACCTTCGCGGCCGACCTCCACAGCGTGATGGAGACCCTCGACCTGCGCGACGCGGTCCTCGTCGGCTTCTCCACGGGCACCGGCGAGGTCGCCCGCTACGTCGCCGCCCACGGCACCGGCCGGGTCACCAAGGCCGCCTTCCTGGCCTCGCTGGAGCCCTGCCTGCTCAAGAGCGAGGACAACCCCGACGGCGTCGCGCCCGAGGAGTTCTTCGACGGCGTCGTCGCGGCCGTCAAGGCGGACCGGTACGCCTACTACACCCGCGCCGTCGACCTGGTACACCGACTTCCGGGCCGACATACCCGCCGTCGACGTCCCGGCCCTGATCCTGCACGGCACGGCCGACCGGATCATGCCGGCGGAGGGAACGGCGCGCCCGTTCCACCGGGCGCTGCCGTCCGCCGACTACGTGGAGATCGAGGGCGCCCCCCACGGCCTGCTGTGGACCCACGCGGAGGAGGTCAACGCGGCGCTCCTCGCCTTCCGGGTGAAGTGACCCCCCGTCCCTCCCCGCTCCCGGCCCACCGGGCCGCCCCCGCCCGGTGCGCCGCGGACGGCAGGCCGCATACTCGGTGATCGTCGCGCAGGCGTGACCGCGACGGCGGCCGCGCCCCGCGCTCCGGGCCGGAAGGATTGATGGGGGACATGAAGGAAATGAACGAACTGGCCGTGCCGGAAGTGGTGGACAGTCCCGCCCTGCGGCCACAGCCGGCCGGAGGCCTGGCGCAGTGGCTGCTGCGGCACCGGGTGCAGCCGGTCGGGCCGGCGGCCGGCGAGGGGCACAACGAGCCGCACGCCTGGTGGAAGGTGATGTGCCTGACCGGCGTCGACTACTTCTCCAGCCTGGCCTACGTACCGGCGATCGCCGCGCTCGCGGCCGGTGCGGTCTCGCCGCTGGCCACGCTGGTGCTCGTCGCACTGACCTTGCTCGGCATGCTGCCGATGTACCGCAGGGTGACCAAGGAGAGCCCGCACGGCGCCGGCTCGGTGGCGATGCTGGAGGACCTGCTGCCCTTCTGGCGGGGCAAGCTGTTCGTGCTGGTCCTGCTGGGTTTCGTCGCCACCTCGTGGGTCATCACGATCACCTTGTCGGCGGCGGACGCTTCCGTGCACGTCGTGGAGAACCCGTTCTTCCCCCAAGCCCTGCACGGCCACGAAGTGGCCATCACGGTGGCGATGCTGCTGCTCCTCGGCGGCGTGTTCCTGCTCGGCTTCAGCGAAGCGGTCAGCGTCGCCATCCCGTTGGTCGCGGTCTTCCTGCTCCTCAACGCGGTGACCATCGCCGTCGGAGTGGCCGACGTGTTCACCACCCCGGGCGCCTGGTCGGCGTGGACGGACGCCCTCGCCGCGGGCGGAGGCGGTCTCGGCGACCTGGTGGGACCGGCGCTGCTGGCGTTCCCCCTGCTCGTGCTCGGCCTGTCGGGGTTCGAGACCGGGGTCAGCATGATGCCGCTCGTGGCCGCCGAGGGCGCCGATCCCGAGGAGCGGCTGCGGTCCCGGATCCGCAACACCCGCAAGCTCCTGACC
The DNA here is from genome assembly GCF_053610645.1 of Streptomyces sp. NPDC054883. Lineage (NCBI taxonomy): Bacteria > Bacillati > Actinomycetota > Actinomycetes > Kitasatosporales > Streptomycetaceae > Streptomyces > Streptomyces sp. NPDC054883. The sequence continues at coordinate 1,780 of NZ_JBSGYT010000069.1, forward strand.
ACCGCCGCGCTCGTGATGAGCGTCTACCTGCTGGCGGCGAGCTTCGTCACCACGGTCCTCGTCCCCCACAAGGAGTTCGAGCCCGGCGGCGCGGCGAACGGCCGCGCGCTGGCCTGGCTCGCCCATGAACACGTCGGGGAGGCCTTCGGCACCGTCTACGACATCAGCACCATCCTGATCCTCTGGTTCGCGGGCGCATCGGCCATGGCGGGCCTGATCAACATCGTGCCCCGCTACCTGCCGGACTACGGGATGGCCCCCGAATGGGGACGTGCGGTGCGGCCCGTCGTGCTGGTCTACACCGTCCTGTGCGTCGGCATCACCATCGCCTTCGACGCCGACGTCAACGCCCAGGCCGGCGCCTACGCCACCGGCATCCTCGCCATGATGGTCTCCGGCGCCTTCGCCGTCACCGTCTCGGCCCTGCGCCGCCGCCGGCCGGCCGCGACCGCGGGCTTCGCCACCCTGACCGCGGTCCTGCTCTACGCGCTCGTCGCCAACATCGTCGACAAGCCCGACGGCATCACCATCTCGGGGATGTTCATCGCCGGCATCATCGTCGTGTCCCTGATCTCCCGCGTCTCGCGCACCACCGAACTGCGGGCCGACCGGATCGTCTTCGACGACGCGGCGCGCGGGTTCATCACCGACACCCTCTCCTACGACAACGCCATCAACATCATCGCCAACCGCCGCGAGACGGGGGACCGGGCCGAGTACGCCGGCAAGGAGCGCGAACAGCGCGGCAGCAACCCGGTCCCCGGACCGGCCGACGTCCTGTTCCTGGAGATCGACGTCGTCGACCCCTCCGACTTCAGCGAAACCCTCACCGTGCGCGGCGTGGAGGTCGACGGGTACCGGATCCTGCGCGCCGAGGCACCGGCCGCGCCGAACGCCATCGCCGCGGTCCTCCTCGCCCTGCGCGACACGACCGGAGTCAGGCCGCACTGCTACTTCGCCTGGGCGGAAGGCAGCCCGCTGCGGCACATGTTCCGCTACTTCCTGCTCGGCCGGGGCGACACCGCGCCCGTCACCCGCGAGATCATCCGCAAGCACGAGCCCTGCCCCGAGCGGCGCCCGGGCATCCACGTGGGCGACTGAGGAAACCGGCGGGACCGGCCCGCCGGCCTACCGGCCCGCCGCTGCGGCGGGGCGGCCTCCCCGGGCCGCCGGCCGCAGCGGCGCCAGATCCGTGCGCACGCGCTGCCAGTCGCTCGGCGAGACGCCGTACGCCTCGCGGAACGCCCGGCTGAAGTGCGCCGGGTTGGCGAAGCCGCAGTGCTGGGCGACCGTCGCCACCTTCGGCGGGCCGCCGCCCGCGCCCACGCCGCGGAGCCGGCGCCGGGCCTCCTGGAGGCGGCGGCGGCGGATCCAGCGCCCGACGGTGGTGCCTCCGTCCGCGAACAGCTCGTGCAGCCGGCGCACCGAGATGAAATGGGCGGCCGCGATCGCCTGCGGGCACAGCGCCGGATCGCCCAGGCGCGCGTTGACGTACCAGCGGATGTCGTTCATGAACTCCCGGTCCCCGTCGCCGGGGCCGCCCTGCGACAGCTCCTCCACCACCGCCCCCAGCAGGTCCGCCAGGTGCCCGCCGAGGCGCCCGACCGCTGCCGGGTACGTACCGGGCTGCGCGGCGACGGTCCGTACGAGCGGGCCCAGCAGGGCGCCGATGCCCCGGCCCGCGGGGGCTCTGCACGCTCGCGGCCTCTCGGCCCCCACACCCTCCGGCAGGTCGGGTCCAAGCGCAACGGACGTATCCGACCCATCCGGGGCGAGGCCCGGGCCGTGCCCGGCGCTTGCGGGCGCCATCGCAGGGGCATGTCCCCTACGTCCGGCGGCGGAGGCCGCTCCACGGACGGGATGTGAGAGGAAGGGCACCTGTGACCGACACCAGTTCCCTGGAACCCGTGGCGACGTTCTGCGGCAAGTGCGACTGCGGCTGCCCGCAGTTGTTCGTCGACGACGCCGCACCCGCCGAGCGGCGCATCGTCATCACCGACGACTTCGGGCAGCGCGTGGAGATGAGCGCCGACCAGCTGGGCTCCCTGATCGAGGACGCGAAGGCGGGCAAACTCGACGCCGCCGCCCTGGCCTGACGGCCGCGGGGGGGGGCGACCCCGAGTGGGGTGCGGGCGGCATCCGGTCCTGCCCGGATCCCGGCCGCCCGGCTCGTCCGGCCGGCCCCGGAGGCCCGGTCGGGTGACCGCCGGACGGCGGCAGGCGGGTGCTCGGCGCCCGCCGGGTGGCATAGATCCCGGCGGAGGCGGCCGGGCCGTCCGCCGTGCCGCCCTGACCCCGGGAGGAACCCGCCATGTACGCATTCGCCGTCGAAGCCTTCGGTGAGCCGCCCGCCCTGCGGGAGCTGCCCGTGCCGGAGCCGGGGCCGGGCGAGGTGCTGATCAAGGTGCGGGCCGCTTCGGTCAACCCCATCGACTGGAAGATCGCCTCGGGTCAGTTCGCCCGCCCCGGTGTCGCCTTCACCTTCCCGCTGGTCCTCGGGTTCGACGTGGCCGGCCAGGTCACCGCCGCCGGTGCCGGGGCCCCCTTCGAGGTCGGCGCGGAGGTCTTCGGCATGCGCCGCCCGGCGACCGTCGCCGGGCACCCGTACGGCTCGTACGCCTGGTACATGACCGCCTCCGCCGAGACCGCCGCGCTGGCCGACCGCCCGGAGGGCCTGGACGTCCTCTCGGCGGCGGCGCTCCCCATGACCGGCGGCACCGCGCTCGCCCTCACCCGATGGCTGGACCCCCGGGAGGGCGAGACCCTGCTGGTGGTCGGGGCGGCCGGGGGCGTCGGATCCTTCGCGGTGCAACTCGCCGCGGCCCGCGGGGCGCGGGTCATCGCGGTCGCCGCCGCCGGGGACCACGCCTACGTCCGCGACCTCGGCGCCGCCGAGACCGTCGACTACCACACCGTCGACGTCGCGCGCGCCGTCCGCGCGGCCCACCCGGGCGGCGTCGACGCCGCGCTCGACCTGGTGGACGGCCGGGACGACGTGGCCGGCCGGATCGCCCCGCTGGTGCGCGACGGCGGCCGGCTGGCCAGCACGATCTTCGCCGCCGACCCGGACGCCCTGGCGGCCCTGGGCGTGCGCGCCGTCAACTTCGACTACGACGCCACCGCCGGGGACATGGCGGAACTGGCCCGGCTGGTCACCTCGGGCCGGCTCCGGGTGGCCGAGACGACCACGTACCCGTTCTCCGCCATGGGCGAGGTCTACGCCGCCTCCACGGCCGGGCACGTACGGGGGAAGCTCACCGTCAGCACCGAGGAGTAGGACAGCCCCAAGGACTGTCCCGTGAGCCCCGGCGGGTCAGCGCGCGGCGTCCGATTCGGTGCACGGCCCCGGCCGCCGCGGGGCCGCAACGGCACTGCTTTGCAGCCCCCTGGCCCGCGGCCGGCGGATCCGGCGGCCCGCCCTCACACGCGGCGCCAGCGCGGGCGGCCGTCCGCGGGCAGCGGGTCGGGCGCCGGCTCGGCGCCGCGCAGGTGCAGGTCCCGGACCGTGGCCGCGGTCTCGCGCTGGAAGTGCTCCCAGGAGATCAGCCGCAGCCAGGTCGGATCGGGCCGGTTGGGCACCGTGGCGCCGCGCGCCGCCCACTCCCGGGCGAGTTCGTCGAACAGCGGGGCGGACCCGGCGGCGTGCGACGGCTGGCGGGGCACGAACAGGCTGCGGACGCCGTCGTCCGCAGCCCGGTGCCGCGCCGTGGTGGTGAGCGTGGATCGCGTCGTCGTCATGCCTGCGAAAACGATTCACCCGCCCACCGGACACGCCCGCCCCCCGGGGCGGCCGGTCCTCAGCGGCAGAGGGCCTCGATGTCCTGCGGGTACGTCGGGAACTCGGCCCGCGCGCCGAGCACGATCTCGTCGGCCGGGCGGCACGGCGTGGTCGCGTACCGCCCGGCGAGCGAGGCCATGGCCGGATCCGGACGGCCCGAGTAGTCCTCGTACTCCACCGCCTCCAGCGGCCCGACACCGTCCGCCAGGACCCACAGGAAGTCGGACAGGCTCCCGGCGACGACGCCGCACGCCCCCTCCGAACCCAGGAACACCACGGGCTGCTCCATGAGGGGCCGCCCGGCCCGGACGCACCACAGGGCGGCGTGCCCGCCCGAGCCGTCCTGGCCGAAGACCCGGTAGGCGGCACCGTCCACGGCGGGGTTGCCCGTCCAGCTCCGCAGCCAGGCGCTGGTCTCCTCGGCGGAGTCGAAGGCGCCGTAGGGCTCGAAGTCGATCCCGTTGCCCTCGTCGTAGTCGAACTCCGCCTCCGCCACCTCGGCCAGGGCGGGCGGGAAGCTCCGGTCGTCGTCAGTCGTCGCGATCACCGGTGCAGGGTAACCGCCCCCTCCGACAGGGCGGTTTCCGGTCACGGATCCCGCAGGGCCACCGCGGCGCAGTGGCCCTCCGGGACCAGGGCGTCGGTCAGGGACCACCCCGGGAGGCGGGCCGGGGCGGGGCCCGTACCCACGTAGTCCGCCGCCGGATTCTCCGACAGGCCCACCCCGAGCCCCTTGAGGTACGCCTCCTTGCGGGTCCACACCCGGGTGAAGGCCAGCGAGCGCTCCCCCGCCGGGAGGGCGGCGAGCTCCGCCGCCTCCCTCGGGTGCAGGACGTCGGCCGTCTCCGCGATCGACTGCGGCAGGACCAGCTCCTCCACGTCCACCCCGACCGGGGCGGTCGCGAAGGCCAGCAGGCTGATCCCCGTGCAGTGGGAGAGGGAGAAGTGCAGGGCCCCGCCCGGCAGCACCGGCCGCCCGTGCGGCTCGTCGCAGTGCGTGCAGGGCGCCCGCTCCACGACCACCTCCCGCGCCGGCATGCCGAGGTAGGCGCCGAGCAGCCGGCGCAGCGCCACGTGGGCGCAGACGTAGCTGTCGCGGTCCTCCGCCCGGACGAACTCGGCCGCGCGGGCCAGCTCCTGGGCGTCCAGGGTGCCGGGCGCGTGCCGGGCCGCGTGCACCCGGTAGGCGGTGGTGTCCACGAGCCACAGCTGCGGACTCGCCGCCACCAGCACGGCCCCGGCCGGTCCCGGTCCCGGGACGGACAGCGGTGTCGGCACGAGCAGTTGAGCAGTGCCCGGTTCCATGGCAGGAGCCTCCTCATACGGCCGCGGGGACGGGGAGCCGCACCGGCGCGGGCTCCGCTTCCTTCGCGGGGTGCCGCAGTGCCAGGACGGCCGCGAGCGGCGAGACGAACGCGATGGCCCCGCACAGCAGCCAGGTGGTCTGGACGCCGAGGGCCAGGGAGAGCGAACTGAACACGGCGATGGAGATCGGGGCGGTGCCGATCCCGGCGAGGGAGAGCGTCGACATCGCGGCTCCCATCCGCTCCTCGGGGGCGGACTGCTGGTACAGCGTGACGATGGCAGGCCCGTTCAGGCCGGACAGCAGGCCGACCCCGGCGGCGACCGCGGTGAGCGAGACCACGGACGGCATGAGGGCCATCACCAGGATGCCTGCGGCCAGTCCCGCACCGGTGACCACGAGCCGTACGAACATCGGGATCCGGTGCGCCATGGCCGCGCCCACCGCGCTGGAGCCGAGGGCGCCCACGCTGAACGCCGCCAGGACCACCCCCACCGCGCTGACGCCCCAACCGCGCTCGGAGACCAGCAGGGGCAGCGCCACTTCGGCCGGCCAGCTGAACGCCATGTCCAGGCACAGGGCGGCCACGAACATCCAGCGCAGCCGGGGGTGGCGGGCCAGCAGCCGGAACCCGTCACCGGAGCGCTTGACCAGCGAGACGCCCGGCTCGGGCGCGGGCCGCACGAAGCCGTGCGTGACGTGCAGCAGGCAGCCGAGCCAGACGGCGCCGGTGACCGCTCCGACCAGCATCGCCAGCCACAGCTCCCCGACGGTGATCAGGAACGCGCCGGCCGGGGCGCCGAGGACCGGCGCGACCCGCAGCACCATGGAGTAGAGGGAGTTGGCCCGGGCGAGCTGGTCACCGCGGGCGAACATCGGCAGCAGTACCCCGGAGGCGGGACCGGCGAGGCCCAGCAGGATCCCCTCGACGAGGGCGATCACCACCAGGGGCCACAGCTGGTGGGTCGTCGCGGTGACGACCGCCCCGGCGCCGAGCACCGCGACGCGGGCGGAGGTGGTCCGCAGCAGGACGAAGCGCGGGCCGAGGGTGTCGGCGACCGCGCCGCCGAAGATCAGCATCAGGGCCCGGGGGACGGTGGCGGCCAGCGTCAGCAGGGTGACCGCGCCGGTGCCGCCGAGCTGGACGGCGGTCCAGTTCATGGCGATGAGCAGGGCGAAGCTGCCGAGCTGGACGGCGGCCTGGCCGCCGACCAGGGAGCTCACCCGGCCCCACTGGACCGTGGGGGCCGCGGCGGGCGTCTGTACGGGGGTTTCCATGGTGAACCTGTTCTCGGTGAGGGGCGGGTGTGCGGTACGGGACTACGTGGGCGGGGCCGGGTCAGCGCGCGCGCCGCAGGGCTGCGGCGACGGCGCGCTCGGCCGCCCGGGCCAGATCGGCGGCGCGGGGCGGCCCGCCGGGGCTGTGCAGGGCGAGGTGGCCGCCGAGGTGGCCGAGCCCCGCCCGGGCCAGCGCGCGAGAGGCGGCGGCGCCGGCCGCGCCGGCGCCGGCCGCGGGGGCGACCGTGACCCCGGGGAGGTCCGAGAGCCGGAACCGGGCGCGTACGAGGCGGGGTCCGCGCCCGCCCGGGCGGCCGCAGCGGGGCCGGGCCGCGTCCGCGGCCCGGGCGCAGGGCCGCGGACGTACCCGGGATCCGCCCCCGGGCCGGGGGGCCGTCATGACCGTCCCCGGGCCGGGGCCGCGGACTCGGCGGCCGGGGGAGCGGCGGCTCCGGCAGCGGGGCCTTCCCGGCCCGGCGCCCCAACCGACGCGGCCCACGGTGCCGTTGCCGGCGCTTCGGGCGCCGGTGCTCCGGGTTCCGGGGCGCCGGGCGACCACAGGTCCTCCGGGCCCAGGTCGGCGGCCCGGTACTTGCCGACCGCGCTCACCAGCAGCCGGGTCTCCAGGGCCAGCGCGTGCGCCAGCCGCACCAGCCCCTCCCGCGGATCCTCGTCCACCGCGAGCAGCGCCGCCCGGCCCAGGCCCACGGCCGTCGCGCCGAGCGCGAGCGCCCGCACGGCCCGGCCGCCCTCCCAGATCCGGCCCGTGGCGAGCAGGTCCCCGGCCGGGGTGCCGATCCGGCGCAGGCACTCCCCGAGCGGCAGGCCGACCTGGTCGAGGAAGACCCGGGGGGCCCAGCCGGTGCCGCCCTCGGCGCCGTCCACCGTCACCGCGTCCGCACCCGCCGCCCAGGCGGTGGCCGCGGCCCGCGCGATGTCCCGGCCCGGATGGAACTTCACCCAGGTGCGGGCCAGCGGGAAGTTGTTCCGCATGAACCGCAGCTGCTGGCGGACGATCTCCTCCGTGAAGGTCCCCGGGGTCGCGCACCGCAGCAGCCGCGCGTCGTCACCCAGCACGTTCCGCACGCCGAACCGCCCGGCCAGCCGCTCGCCCTCGCCGGCGCCGACCACCGTCATCCCGCCCAGACCGGGCTTCGCCCCCTGGCCGACCTTCAGTTCGAAGCCGAGCCGGCCCGAGTCCCGCAGCGCCCGCGTCCCCGGGTCGCTGTACAGGAGGTTCCACACCTCCGAGTCGGCGTCCTCGGTGGACTGCTGCACCACCACGCCCCCGACCCCGTCCGGGACGCCGTCCGCGTACGCCGCGATCCGCTCCAGCAGCGCCGAGCGCACGCCGTCGCCGCCGCGCGCGTACCCGTGCACCGGCACCATGTTCTCGCCGATCACCATCGGGATGCCGAGCCGTGCGGCCTGCCGGCCCGCCGCCACTCCGAGGTCTCCGCTGCCCGCCCGGGTGGACCCGAACGCCGAGAGGTAGAGCGGGAGTTCGGCGGCGAAACCGCCGACGGAGGTGCGCAGGTCCACGTCCTCGTACGAGGGCTCGCGGCCCAGCTCGATCAGCTTCTCCAGCCGCCGCGGCATGAACACCGGCGGCACCAGCCGCAGTTCGTCCAGCCCGTCGCGGGCCCCCGCCGCCCCGGCCCCGTAGAGCTGCGCACCGTAGGAGTCCGCGGCCGGGAACACCTCGGCCGTGCCCGCCCGGGCCCGGGCCCGGACCGCCCGCTCGGGGAAGCCCGCCGCGCCCAGTGCCCCGCTCACGGGGCGATCACCCCCGGGAGCTTCGGGTAGGCGCTGACCTGCCACAGGGCGTCGAGTCCGGTCAGGAAGCGGACCAGCCGCTGGAGGCCCATGCCGAAGCCGGCGCTGGCCTCGATGCCCTCGCGGGCGAGCTCCAGGTACCAGGCGTACTTCGCCGGGTTCTCACCGCTCTCCCGCATCCGGGTGACGATCGTCGCGTACTCGCACTCGCGCTCGCTGCCGCTGACCAGCTCCCCGTAGCCGCCGTGGGCGATCAGGTCGAAGTTGCGCAGCACGCCGGGGCGTTCGGGATCCTCGCGGTCGTAGAAGCCGCGCGAGCCCTTGGGATAGTCGTTGATGAAGAACGGCCGGTCCGCCTCCAGCGAGAGCACCTTCTCGCCCGCCCAGTCGATCTCCGCGTCCGGGCTCTGCGGGTGGCCCCGGCCGAGCAGGCGGGCCACCGCCTCCTCGTGACTGCAGGAGTCGAACTTGCCCTGCCGGAGCTCGGCGAAGTCCAGCTCGTCGCGGCCCAGTGCACCGAGCACCTCCGGCACCGCCCGCCACACGTGGTCGACCACGTGCGTCAGCAGCCCCGTCGCGATCTCCTGTACGTCGTGACGCGTGGCGCCGGCCATTTCCACGTCGATCTGGTGGAACTCCACCAGGTGGCGTCCGGTGGTCGCGGTCTCCGGCGGCTCCACGCGCACGTTCGGGGCGATGTAGAACAGCCGCGGGAAGCCCCGCAGCGAGGCCTGCTTGTAGAGGATGGCGCTGGTCATCAGCTTGTACGGCTCGCCGTAGTAGTCGACGTCCAGGGCCTTGGCGCCCCGGCCGCCCGGGTCCGTGACCGGGCCGACCAGCGGCGGCAGCAGTTCCACGAAGCCCAGCCCGCGCAGGAACGAGCGCGCCGCGTACAGGGCTTCCTGCTGCACCAGCATCGCGGAGCGCAGCTGGGGCGAGCGCAGGTGCTCACCGAGCGGGGGAGGGGTCTGCAGTTCCATGTCGACTCCTGTCGATAGCGGTGTGCGTCTGGGTGTCGGAGGGCGGTAGGGGCCGTTCACGCGGCGGCCCCGTCCGCGTCGTAGCGCCGGGCCAGCCCGTGGACGGCCGCGAGCAGTCCGTCCGAGGTCATCGGTGTGCGGCCGCCGGGCCGGCCGTCGGGTGCGACCGGCATCGAGCCGACCGCGGACCACCGCAGCCGTCCGTCCGGGTCGATGAAACTGCGCGAGCGGCCCGCGTTGTCCGGGTGCAGGCAGTACGGGACGTCCAGTACGCCGCGTGCGAAGGCGGTGCGCAGCGAGCGCCCGAGGTCCGCGCCGAACTCCAGCACGGCTTCCACGAAGGCCCGCGCCTCCCGGTAGACCTCGCTGTCCGCCGGGTCGCCCGTGCGGGCCGGCCGCTCGGTCAGCGCGGCGGTCGCCGCGGCCGTCTCCAGCGCCCGGACGTTCTCCTGCACGGTCGGGATCCGGTGCGCCTCCGCGGCGGTCTTCACGATCAGGCGCTGGGCGCCGGCGCGGACGGCCAGTCGCGCCGAAGCCTCCAGCAGCCGGGTGGCTCCGCGGGCGGTGTGCGGGAACACCCCCATGTAGGTGTAGAGGACGACGTGCCGGTCCACGCCGGGCGGCAGGAACTCCTCGGCCAGCCGGGCCAGGGCGCGCACCGCCTCGGTGTCCTGGCCGGGATCGGTCTGCTGCGCGTAGCTGAGGGAGACGGACCGGATGCCGTGCTGGGCGAAGAACATGCCCTCCAGCAGGCTCAGCGCCACCAGCAGCCCGGGCGGGCAGAGCTGGCCGAGCATGCAGCCGCCGAAACTCTCCAGGTGCGGCGTCCGCGGGGGCGGTGCCAGGGCCGCGAGCAGTTCGCAGCAGCGGGCCCAGTTGTCCACGGACTCGGCGAGCGGGGTCCGCCCGTAGGGCAGGCAGTAGGAGACCGGCCCGCCCTCGGTGGCGTCGAGCCCGGCGGCGGCGAGCGCGCGGACGATGGCTTCGGGACGGGAGGAGCCGTGCCGGACCTGGACGGGGAAGCCGGCGTCCAGGACCCCGTCGAGGAGGGCGCGGGTCTGCTCGGTGCGGTGGGTGGCGATCGGGTAGCCGTTGAGCGCGGTGCCCTCGGCCAGGGCGGCGCGGGCGGCGCCGTGGGCGCCGACCCGGGTGTAGCTGTCGATGGTGAGGGTGCCGACGGTGGTGGCGACGGCGGCCTTGGTCCGCTCCAGCCCGTCCCGCATCCGGCGGGGCTCGCCGAAACCCATCCGGGGCTGTACGACGAGCTGCCCGGCGGCGGCGCAGGCGCCGACGAAGGCGCCGAACGAGGCGGTGCCGCCGTCCGGGACGGTGGGGAACAGGGCGGCCACGTTCGGCGCGGCGAGCGTGGCGGCGGTCATGCGACGGCCTGCCCGCCGGCGCCTGCGCCCACGCGCACCGCGGCCGGGGAGTCGGCCAGGGAGTCCAGGTAGCCGCGCAGCCGGCCGGCGTCGCCGTCGTCGAAGACGGCGTCGACGCCCGCGTCGAGCAGCCGGGCCCGCCGACGGGGGTCGGCCCCGCCCGCGACGCCGAGCTTTCCGCCGATGACGAAGGGCACCGTCAGCCCGGCTCCGCGCAGGGCCCGGACGGCGCCGAGGCCGTCCCGGTAGCCGTGCCCGTTGACGCTGCTGACCACGACGAGGTCCGGCTCGCGCTCCGCGCAGACGCCGGCCAGCAGCTCGTCCGGTACGCACGGGCCCAGGTTGTGGACCCGGTGCCCGAGCTCCTCCAGGAAGAGCTGGAGGTAGACGAGATTCCAGGTGTGGGAATCGGATGCCGTACCCGTCAGCAGGATGTTCATATTCCGTCGTCGCATACGAGAAATATAGAAAGCGCCCGAGCGGCCGAGGGGAAGTTCCTGCGGCAGTATGGAGGAATTCCCGGAGGTAATGCGGAGCCGCGGTACGCGGAGAAGCCGCGCCCCGGCGGGACACGGCTTCTCATTTACGGCACTGCGTCAGGGACGCTGCTTCACGAATACTGGGCGACCAGGCTCTTGGGTCGGATGTCCGTCCAGTTCTGCTCCACGTACGCGAGCGCGTCCGCCCGCGTACCTTCGCCCCACACCACGTCCCAGCCTGCGGGAACGTCGGCGAAGACGGGCCACAGCGCATGCTGGCCCTCGGCGTTGGCCACGACGCGGAAAGTGCCCTCGGTGTCGTCGAACGGGTTGGTCATGACAGACTCCTCAATTTCTCGGAAAGGATACGGCCGATCAATGCGAGCGGTTCAGGTTCGCCCATTCTGGTGTGCGGAACCCCGATCACGTGATTCTCCACGCGGCCCTCGACATACGGAATCCAGTGCTGCGCGAGATTGTTTTCCGTCTCCCCGTCCTCGATGGCCGCCAGGAAGAGCAGGTCCGTGGCGACCGGGCGCGGGGCGTACAGGTTCATGATTTCGGCGTGGTTGACGGAAGCGCCGATCACCGACCGGATCTCCGCGTCGGAGAAGGCCCCGAGCACCGGGTCCTTCAGCCGGACCAGGCCGATCAGCGCGTCGACGTCGAAGGGCGCGTCCGCCGGCTCGTCCGAGGCGTCCCCGACGAGCATGTCCCGCTTCTGCGCCGGCGTCATCCGGCGCCGCACCGGTTCGGTGGGCAGCAGGTGGACGTCCATCATGGCGAGCAGGTCGGTGCGTTCGCCCAGCTCGGCCAGCCGGACGGCGAGCGCGTGCGCGACGGTCCCGCCGAAGGACCAGCCGAGGAAGCGGTACGGGCCGTGCGGCTGGACCTCCCGGATCAGCGGCAGGTAGTCCTCGACCATCTCCTCCACCGACTCGGGGGAGTGGCCCAGCTCGCTCAGCGCCCGCGCCTGGATCGCGTACAGCGGCTGGTCCGGGCCGAGGTGCCGGGTGAGGCCGGCGTAGGGCCAGCCCACCCCAGTACCGGGGTGGATGCAGAACAACGGGGCCCGCGAGCCCCGGGGGTTGAGGGGCAGCAGCACCCCCATCGGGTCGAATCCGGTGGGCTCGTCGCCCAGCAGCCCGGCCACGGTCGGCGTCCGGAACAGGTCGCGGACCCCGCGTTCCAGGCCCAGAACCGTGCGCATCCGGCTGACCAGGCGCACCGCGAGCAGCGAATGGCCGCCCAGGCCGAAGAAGTTGTCGTCGATGCCGACCCCCTCGACGCCCAGGACCTCGGCGAACAGCCCGCACAGGACCTCCTCGCGCGGGGTGCGCGCGGGCCGACCCGAGGGGCGTGCGGCCGGGGCGGGCGCCGGGAGGGCCCTGCGGTCGGGTTTGCCGTTGACGGTCAGCGGGATGGCGTCGAGCAGGACGGCCGCCGACGGCACCATGTGCTCCGGGAGTTCGTCCGCCGCCCAGCGCAGCAGCCCGGCCTCGGTGAGGGTGTGGCCGGCGCGCGCGACCGCGTACGCGACGAGCCGCTTGCCGCCGGGGCCGTCCTCGAACACCACCACGGCGACCTGTCCCACCCCCGGGTGCCGGGCCAGGGTCTCCTCGATCTCGCCCGGTTCGATGCGGAAGCCGCGCAGCTTGATCTGGCCGTCGGCCCGCCCGATGAACCGCAGTTCACCGTCCGCGGTCCAGTGCACCAGGTCTCCCGTGCGGTACATCCGGCCGCCGTCGCCGCCGAACGGGTCGGCGACGAACCGCTCCGCCGTCAGCCCGGGCCGGCCGATGTAGCCGCGGGCCACCTGGGTCCCCGCGATGTACATCTCCCCGGCGACCCCGGGAGGTACCGGACGTAGCCGCTCGTCCAGGACGTGGATCCGGGTGTTGTCGAGCGCCGCACCCAGGTACACCCCGTGCAGGGTGCGCTGCGCCGTCGGGAAGCGCTGCTGGTGCGAGGCGAAGGTCGTCTCCGTCGGACCGTACGAGTGGACCAGCACGGTCTCGGGGCAGTGGGTCAGAACCCGCTGGAGGGCGCTGGGCGAGGCCACGTCGCCGCCCGTCCACACCTCGCGGAGGAGCTTGAGGGTGTCCAGGCCCTCGTCGGCCATGATGTGGAACAGGCCCATCGTGAAGTAAGCGGCGGTGACGCCGTGGGTGCGGACGGTGTGGTCGAGCTCGGCGACGTCGGTCCCGTCGCCCGGGGCGATGACGAGCTGTCCGCCGCCCAGCAGCGGCACCCACAGCTCGTAGGTGGAGGCGTCGAACCCAATCGCCGAATGGACCAGCATCCGGCGGTGGTTGTCGAGGTTCCAGCACCGGTCGGTGACCAGTTCGACCACGTTGCGGTGGGTGACGCCGACGCCCTTGGGCCGGCCGGTGGAGCCGGACGTGAACATCACGTACATCAGGGCGTCCTCGCCGACCTCGATGCCCGGATCGCAGGCGTCCGGCTCGCGGTCGAGGCCGTCGACGGCCAGGACCTCCACCCCCGCGGCACGTTCCTGCTCCACCGCCCGGTGGCCGAGGTGCGCCTCCTGCGTCAGCAGGACCGCCGCCGCCACGTCCTGCGTGATCATCCGAACCCGGGCCTCGGGCAGCCGCGGGTCCAGCGGCACGTACGCGGCCCCGCACTTGAGCACCGCCAGCGCCGCCACCAGCAGGTGCGGGGTGCGGTCCAGCAGGACGGCGACCGCCCCGTCGCGGGCCACGCCCGCCCCGATCAGGCGATGGGCCAGCGCGTTGGCGCGGGAGTCCAGTTCGGCGTAGCTGAGGGTCTCCTCGCCGTACGAGAGCGCGATCCGGTCGGGGGTGCGCCGGGCCTGCGCCGCGAACCGCTCGTGCACCAGCCCGCACCCGACCCGCGGGGTCGCCGTGTCGTTGTACTCGGTGACCAGCCGGAACTCCTCCTCGGCGGTCAACAGCCGGACGTCACCGATCCGCTGCTCCGGGTCCTCGGCCACCGCCCGCAGGGTGCGGGCCAGCTGCGCCGCCAGCAGGGCCGCCGTCCCCTCGTCGTAGAGGTCCGTCGCGTACTCCAGTACGCCGGTCAGCCCGCCCGGCGCCCCGTCCCCGCCCCGGAGCTCCCGCAGGGACACCGTGAGGTCGAACTTGGTGAACCCGGAGGCGGTGCCCAGCGGGGTCCCGGCCAGCGCGGCCCCGGGCGGCGCCTGCGCTTCGGCCGGCTGGACCTGGACGATCGCTTGCACGAGCGGATGGTGCGCGGTGGAGCGCACCGGGTTGAGCCGTTCCACCACCAGGTCGAAGGGCACGTCCTGGTGGGCATAGGCGGCCAGGTCGGTGTCGCGGACCCGGCGCAGCAGCTCGGAGAAGCGCGGGTCGCCGGAGGTGTCGCAGCGCAGCACGAGGGTGTTGACGAAGAAGCCGACCAGATCGCTCAGGGCCTCGTCGTCCCGGCCCGCGGTCACCGTGCCCAGCGGCAGGTCGGTGCCCGCCCCGTGCCGGGTCAGCAGGGCCGCGAAGGCGGCCTGCACCACCGTGAACAGCGTGGTCCCGTGCTCCAGGGCGAGCTGCTCCAGCCGGGCGTGGGTCGCGGCGTCCAGGTCCAGGGCAGTGGCCGCGCCGCGGTGCGAGGCGTCGGCCGGCCGGGTCCGGGAGGAGGTCAGCTCCAAGACCGGCGGCGCGTCGCCGAGGGCCTGCTCCCAGTACGCGAGGTGGCCGGCGGCGGCCTCCCCGGCCAAGGCGGCGCGCTCCCACAGCGTGTAGTCGGCGTACTGCACCGGCAGCGGCTGCCAGGCCGGGGCGTCGCCGGCCAGCCGGGCCTCGTAGGCGGCGGCCAGGTCGGCCAGCAGCGGGCCCGTGGACCAGCCGTCGGCCGCGATGTGGTGGACGAGCAGGACCAGGACCTGGGCGGAGCCCGTGCTGATCAGCGAGGCCCGGAAAGGGAGTTCGGCGGCGAGGTCGAAGACGTGCCCGGCCGCCGCGTCCACGGCGGGGTCGAGCCCGCCCGGTCCGGCGGTGACCAGGTCCAGCACCGGCCGGGCCGCGTCCACGACCCGCTGGTACGGCTGCCCGTCCACGGCCGGGTACACGGTGCGCAGCACCTCGTGCCGCCCGGCGACATCGGCGAGCGCCTCGGCCAGCACCGCCGGATCCAGCGGCCGCTCCAGCCGCAGCGCGAAGGGGATGGTGTACGAGCGGCTCGGCCCCTCCAACTGGTCCACGAACCACAGCCTGCGCTGCGCGTACGACAGCGGCACCAGATCGGGCCGCTCCTGCGGCGGTACGGGGACCAGCGCCGGCCGCCCGGCGGGCGCGGCCTCGCGCAGCAGGCGCACCGCCAGCTCGGCGGGGGTCGGGGCGAGGAACAGGTCCCGGATGCGGGCCTCGACGCCGAGCGTGGCCCGGATGCGGTTGACCAGGCGCACCCCCATCATCGAGTGCCCGCCCACCGAGAAGAAGTTCTCGTCGGGGCCCACCCGGCCGAGCCCGATCACCTCGGCGAACAGCGTGCACAGCAGTTCCGTGGCGGCCCGGTCCCCGGCCGGGGCGGCCGGGGCCGGCTCCAGGGCGCGGGCCCGCGCGAGCTGCTCCCGGCGTTCCGCCAGACCCCGGCCCTCCTCCTCGGTGAGCAGCGCGGGCGCGGCGTCGCCGGTCGGGCCGCCGGGGTCCTGCGCCGCCCGGGACAGGGCCCGCAGGAACACGTCCAGCAGCAGCTGGGCGGTCGGGGCGTCGAAGAGGTCCGCCGCGTACTGCCACCAGACCTCCAGCCCGCCGTCCGCGAGCTCCACGCACGAGGCGCTGAGGTCGAACTTGGCCGCCTCCAGGCCGGGTTCGACGAACCGTCCGGTCAGGCCGCCGCCGAGGGCCAGGTCCGGGCCGCCCTCCTCCTGCACGGTCAGCATCACCTGGAAGAACGGGTTCACGGCCAGGCCGCGTTCCGGGTTGAGGTGCTCCACCAGCAGGTCGAAGGGCAGCTCCTGGTGGGCGTAGGCCGCGAGGTCCGCGTCGCGGGCCCGGTCCACGAGCTCCGCGTACGGGGCGCCGCCGCCGACGTCGGTGCGCAGGACCAGCGTGTTGACGAAGAAGCCGACCAGGTCGGAGAGGGCCTCGTCGCCTCGACCGGCCACGGGGGTGCCGACGGCGACGTCCGTACCGGCCCCGACGGCGGCCAGGGCCAGGGCGAGCGCCGGCTGGAGGGCCATCAGCATGCTGGCCCCGCGGTCCTCCGCGAGCGCTGTCAGCCGCCGGTGCGCGGCCGCGTCCAGCCGGGCCACCAAGGTGGCGCCGGCGCCGGTCGGCTCGGCGGGCCGGGGCCGGTCGGCGGGCAGGTCGAGCACGGTGGGCATGCCGTCGAGCGCGGCCCGCCAGTGGTCCAGCAACGGGGCCGGGTCGGTCAGGAGTTCCTGTTGCCACAGCGTGTAGTCGGCGTACTGCACCGGCAGCGGCTCCCACTGCGGCGCGCCGCCGGCCAGCCGGGCCTCGTACGCCTGCCCGAGGTCGCGCAGCAGTGGCGGGACCGACCAGCCGTCGGTGGCGATGTGGTGGGTCAGCAGCGCGAGGGTCGCGGAGCCGTCCCCGGGCACGAACAGCCGGGCCCGCAGCGGCAGCTGGGCGGAGAGGTCGAAGGTACCGGCGGTGAACCCGGCGATCAGGGAGGCCAGTTCCGCCGGCGCGCAGTCCCGTACGGTCAGCGGCACCTCGGGCGGCGCCAGGACGTGCTGGTAGGGCTCGGAGTCCACGGCCGGGTACACGGTGCGCAGCACCTCGTGCCGCTCCACCACGTCGGCGAGGGCCGCCGCCAGCGCCCGGTGGTCGGGGACGGTGTCCAGCCGCAGGACGAGCGGCAGGTTGTAGGTGGCCGACGGGCCTTCCAGACCGGCCAGGAACCACAGCCGCCGCTGGGCGAAGGACAGCGGCACCCGGTGCTCGGCGGGCAGGACCACGCCGTCGAAGACGCGGTCCGCGCCGCTGTCGTCCACCGGCGTCCTGAGCAGCTTGCGGTCGATCTTCCCGGAGGAGGTCCGGGGGAGGGACTCGACCAGATGCACGGCGGCGGGCACGGCCGCCGCCGGGAGTTCGGCCCGTGTCCGGGAGCGCAGCGCGGCGGCGCTCACCCCGGCGTCGGCGACCACGAACGCCACCAGCCGCTTCACGCCGTCGGGCGTCTCCTGCGGTACGACGGCCGCCTCGCGCACGCCCGGGTGGGCGGTCAGGACCGACTCCACGGACGCCGGGTCCACCCGGTGCCCGTTGATCTTCACTTCGTCGTCGGCGCGGCCCTGGAACCCGAGCTGTCCGTCCTCCTCCCGTACGTGGATCAGGTCGCCGGTCCGGTAGGCCCGCTGCCCCTCCAGCGCGGTGAACCTGGTGGCGGTCAGCTCGGGCCGGCCCAGGTAGCCGTGCGCCAGCGCGCCGCCCAGCAGCCACAGTTCGCCGTCGACGACCGCCGCCCGGACTCCCGGCAGCGGCAGGCCGATCGGCACCGGGCCGCCCGCGTACCGGGACAGGTCGGCTACGGTCGCCACGACGGTCGCCTCGGTGGGCCCGTAGGTGTTCAGCAGCCGCACCCGGTCCGGGTCCACGGTCCGGCACCACTGCGCGACCCGCTCGGGCAGCGCGGCCTCGCCGCCGATGATCACCGTACGGAGCGTCGGCGGCAGTTCGGCGACACCGGTGGCGAGGGCGTGGGCCAGTTCGTGCCAGTACGCGGTGGGCAGGTCGAGGACGGTGATGCCGTGCGCCGCGCAGCCGGCCAGCAGCCCGGGGACGTCGAGCATGTCCTCGTCGCGCAGGACCAGTGTGCCCCCGGCGCCGAGGGTGAGGAAGACCTCCTCGACGCTCGCGTCGAAGTGCAGCGGCGCGAACTGCAGTACCCGGTCCCCGGCGGTGATCCCGTACCGGACGGTGGCCCCCGCGGCGAAGTGGGCCAGGGCCGCGCGTCCGATGACGACGCCGTTGGGCGTGCCGGTGGAGCCCGAGGTGTAGATCACGTAGGCGGCGTCCTCGGCCACGCCCGGGCCGGGGAGCACGAACTCGCCCTCTGCGGGCCGCACTTCGGCACCGGCGCAGTCGGCGAGGATCGAGGCGTTACGGGCGGCCGGCGCGCCCGGGTCCAGCGGCAGGTACGCCGCCCCCGTCCGCAGGGCCGCCAGCAGTCCCACCACCGCGTCGACGCCCCGGGGCCGGTGCACGGCCACCAGCCGGCCCGGACCCGCGCCCGCGGCCGCCAGCTCGTCGGCGCGGAAGGCCACCGCCAGGGCGAGCTGCCCGTAGGTCAACCGGCGCTCGCCGTGCACCAGCGCGACGCGCTCGGCGTCCTGGGCGGCGATCCGGTCGAGCACACCGGGTGCGGGGGCGATCGCCGGTCCGCCGTCCAGGACGGCGGAGGCGGTGGGGGCGGTCGAGGGCATCGCGGGGCCTCCAGGCGAGGGGAAGGGTGCGGAGAGGACTCCGTGGCCACCACGCTAGGTACGCCGAGGCGCCCCGGCGGGCAGTCCCCGCGGCAGCTCGCGCACCCGGTCCTGCCGCCCGCAACTGCCGCCGGGGCGCGCCCCGGCCGCGGCCCGGCCCGCGCACCGGACCCTGGCGTTGTCCTCGGGCGGTCAGCAGCAGCCAGGCCCGGCCGGCGCGGGCGACCGTTCCCCGGGCGACCGGTCACCGGGTCGGGCCGGACCCGGCAGGGCGGCGCGGTGCACGGGCTCCGGGGCCAGCACGATGACCGAGTCCGCGGCGTCGAAGCGTACGAGGTCCCGCTTGTCCGGGTTGAGCCGTACGCCGTAGGACGGCCCGAGCGCGCCGTCCCCCGAGGTCCGGCCGGGCGGGCGTCAGCCGCCGGACATCGGTGGTGTGCACAACGGTGTACCCGGCCACGCTGGTCGGCCGGCCCCGGGGCGACGAAGTCGCCGGATGTGCGGGTTCCGCCCAACGCGCGAGCTTTCGCTGGTCTTTGCGAGTGCCGCGGCCGGTGGGCACACCACGACGGCCGCAGGGCCCGACGACCACGGCATCGGGCCCTGCGGCCGCTTCCGTACCGCTGCGGTGTCCTACCGCACGCGCGCCCCCGACTGGGTGCGGCGGCGCAGGGCCGGGACGGGGGCGGCGGCCGGGGCGGCCGCCGCCAGCAGGGCCGCCAGCTTCGCCGGGGTCGGGTGGCG
The DNA here is from genome assembly GCF_053610645.1 of Streptomyces sp. NPDC054883. Lineage (NCBI taxonomy): Bacteria > Bacillati > Actinomycetota > Actinomycetes > Kitasatosporales > Streptomycetaceae > Streptomyces > Streptomyces sp. NPDC054883. Next base: position 20,881 of record NZ_JBSGYT010000069.1, read on the forward strand.
GAAGACCTCCCGGATGGTCAGTTCCCGGCCCAGCTCGGCCCGCACCCGGTTGACCAGCCGGACCGCGAGCAGGGAATGCCCGCCCGACTTGAAGAAGTTGGCGTCCGGGGTGACGCGCCCGTTCTCCAGGACCTCCGCGAACAGCCGCAGCACAGCCGCCGTCAGGCCCTCGTCCGCCGCCGGCGCCGGCCGGGGAGCGGCCACCGGGAGGTGCACCGCCGACGGCACCGCGTACTCCGGCAGCCGCTCCGCCGCCCAGGCCTGGAGTTCCGCCTCCGTGACGGCCCCCTCGGCGTGCCCGACGAGCCGGCCGTCCACTGCCTCGGCCCGCGCCCGGGTCACTGCCGGGTGCTCCGACAACACCGCCGCGACGTGCCCGGGGTCGATCCGGTAGCCCCCGATCAGGGGCCGGTCGGCCGGTCGCCGGTCGGCCGGCGCGGGCAGGTCGCCCACCCGCAGCGAGGGGTCCGCGGCGAACAGGTCCAGCGCCGCCACCAGCAGGTCCGCCAGCCGCCGGGCGCCCGACGGACCGTACAGGTCGGTCGCGTACTCCAGCACCCCGGACATCCCGCCGTCCGGGTGTTCCGTCAGGGCGAAGGTGAGGTCCGACTTGGCCGATCCGGCCCGGTACGCCAGCTCCTCGCCCGCCAGCGGACCGCATTCGGCGGGTGCGCCGGCCCCGGCCGGGTTCACCTGGAGCATCACCTGCACCAGCGCCTCGTGGGCGGCCGAGCGGTGCGGGTTGAGGTGCTCCACCAGCCGGTCGAAGGGCAGGTCCTGGTGCTCGTACGCGGCCAGGTCCGCGTCCCGTACCCGGCCCAGCAGCTCCGCGAACGCCGGGTCCCCGGACGTGTCGGTGCGCAGCACCAGCGTGTTCACGAAGAAGCCGACCAGCCCCGACAGCGCCTCGTCGGCCCGCCCGGCGACGGCCGTGCCGACCGCGAGGTCGGTGCCCGCGCCGAGCCGGGTCAGCGCGGCGGCGAGCGCCGCCTGCACCACCATGAACAGGGTGGCGCCGTGCGCGTGCGCCACCCGGACCAGCCGCCGGTGCGTGTCCGGGGCCACCGCGAAGCCGGTGACCGCGCCCCGGCCCGAAGGCTCGGCCGGCCGCTCCCGCTCCGTCGGCAGGTCGATCAGGGGCGGCAGGCCGGCCAGCGCCCGCTCCCAGTGGCCGAACTCCCGCTCCGTGGACAGCCCGTGCTGCCACAGCGCGTAGTCCGCGTACTGGACCGGCAGCGGCTCCCAGCGGGGCGCGCCCCCGCCGAGCCGGGCCTCGTAGGCCGCCGCCAGGTCCGCGAGCAGCGGTCCCGTCGACCAGCCGTCCGCCGCGATGTGGTGCAGCAGCAGCACCAGCGTCTGCGGGCCGCCCGCGTCGGGCAGGAACAGCCAGGCCCGGAACGGGAGTTCGCGCGTGAGGTCGAAGACGTAACCGGCCGCCTCGTCCACCGCCGCCGGTACGTCCGCGGGCCGGGCCAGCTCCAACTGGGGCCGGGCGCCGGCCAGGACCCGCTGGTACGGCTCCCCGCCCTCGGCCCCGTACACGGTGCGCAGCACCTCGTGCCGGGCGGCGACATCGGCCAGCGCCCCGGCCAGCGCCGCCGGGTCGAGCGGCCGCTCCAGCCGCCGGACCAGCGCGATGTTGTAGGTGGGGGAGGGCCCCTCCAGCTGGTCGGTGAACCACAGCCGGCGCTGCGCGTACGACAGCGGGATGCGCTCGGGCCGCCGCTCCGGCGGTACGGGCGAGGGCGCGGGCCGCGACGGGCCCGCGGCGGAACCCAGCCGGCGGTGCAGTGCGGCGGGCGTCGGGGCCAGGAACAGGTCCCGGATGCCGGCCTCCACGCCCAGCACGGACCGGATGCGGTTCACGAGCTTGCTGGCGAGCAGCGAGTGCCCGCCGGCCTTGAAGAAGTTGTCCGCCGGGCCGACCCGGTCCCGGCCGAGCACCTCCGCGAAGAGGCCGCACAGGATCTCCTCGCGCGGGGAGAGGCCCCCGGCGGTGGGCACCGCGCCGGGAGCCGGTGCGGCCGCCGCGGCAGCGGCGGCGGCGAGCCGGGTCCGCCGCTCGGCGATCCCCTGCTGCTCCGCCCGCGTGAGCAGCTCCAGTTCGCCCAGCCGGGCGTCGGCCGAGGCGGCGAAGGCGCCCAGTGCCCGTACGTACACCTCCAGCAGCAGCCGTGCTGTCTGCGCGTCGAACAGGTCCTCGGCGTACTGGACGTACACGTCCATCCCGGCGGGGCCGCCGTGCGCGTCCCGGCGCTCGGCGCAGTGGAAACTCAGGTCGAACTTCGCGGCGCCGAGGTCGGTGCTCGTGGCCCGCCCGGAGACCGGGCCGAGCCGCACCGCGTCGTCCGCCGCCTCCTGCACGGTCAGCATCACCTGGAAGAAGGGGTGTTCCCCCAGGGTGCGGCCGCCTTCCTCGCACAGGTGCTCCACCAGCAGGCCGAACGGCAGGTCCTGGTGGTCGAAGGCGGCCAGGTCCGCGTCCCGCACCCGCTCCACCAGTTCGCCGACCGCGGGGTCCCCCGACAGGTCGGTGCGCAGGACGAGGGAGTTGACGAAGCAGCCGACCAGCTCGTGCAGGTCCTGGTCGGGGCGGCCCGCCACGGGCGTCCCGATCGCCAGGTCCTGGCCGGCTCCGGTGGCGGACAGGGCCGCCGCCAGGGCGGAGCGGGCCACCATGAACAGGCTCGCCCGCCGGGTGCGGGCCAGCGCCGCCAGCCCGCGGTGCGCGCCCGCGTCGAGCCGGGCGGTCAAAGCGGCGCCGCGGCCCGACGGTTCGGCGGGGCGTGGCCGGTCGGCCGGCAGCACGGTGCGGGCGGGCATCCCGTCCAGGGCCGCCCTCCAGTGGTCCAGCAGCGCCGCCGGGTCGGCCAGCAGGCCGGCCTGCCACAGTGCGTAGTCGGCGTACTGCACCGGCAGCGGGCGCCACCCGGGCGGCCGGCCCGCGCACCGGGCCGTGTAGGCCTCGCCCAGGTCCCGCAGCAGCGGCGCCAGGGACCAGCCGTCGGTGGCGATGTGGTGGACGAGCAGGACCAGCACGCAGCCGCCGTCACCCGGGAGGAACAGCCGGGCCCGCAGCGGGATCCGCGCCGCCAGGTCGAAGGTCTCCCGGCCGAAGCCGGCCACCCGCTCCTCCAGGTCGCCCGGGGTGCACCCTACGGTCTCCAGCAGCTCCTGCGGGGTGTCCAGCACCCGCTGGTACGGCTCTCCGCCCTCGGCCCCGTACACGGTGCGCAGCACCTCGTGCCGCTCCACCACGTCGGCCAGCGCGGCGGCCAGGGCCGCCCGCTCGGGGACGCCGTCCAGGCGCAGCACCAGCGGGGCGTTGTACGTGGGCGACGGGCCCTCGATCCGGCCCACCAGCCACAGCGCGCGCTGCGCGGCGGACAGCGGGATCCGCTCCGGCCGCTGCCGCGCGGGGTCCAGCGCGGGCCGGGCCGTCGCCTGCGCGCCCCGCTCGGCCAGGCGCCGGTGCAGGGCGGTCGGGGTCGGGGCGAGGAACAGGTCGCGGATGCCGAGTTCGAGGCCGAGCGCGCCCCGGATCCGGTTGACGAGTCTGCCCGCGAGCAGGGAGTGTCCGCCGTTGCGGAAGAAGTTGGCGTCGGCGGCCAGCTCCGCCCGGCCCAGAACCTCCGCGAACAGCCCGCACAGGATCTCCTCGCGGGGGGACAGGACGTCCCGCCGGGCCGGCGCCGGGGCGCCGGTCTCCGGGCGGGCGGCGGCGGCCGTCCGGGCGGGCCGCCGGGCCAGGGCCGCCGACTCCTCGGCCCCCGGCAGTCCCAGTTCGCCCAGCCGCCGCAGCGGGTCGGCGGCGAAACCCTGCAGCGCCCGGACGTAGACCTCCAGCAGCAGCCGGGCCGTCGCCTCGTCGAAGAGGTCGCGGGCGTACTGGAGGCAGACCTCGACGCCGTCCGGGCGGCCGTCCGCCGTGTGCCGCTCGGCGCAGTACCACGTGAGGTCGAACTTCGCGGAGTCCAGGCCGACGTCCGCGAGGCGGGCGCCGACCCCGCCGCCGAGCGGCACCGGCCCGGCGGCGGCCCCGCCGCCCGCCTCCACGGTGAGCATCACCTGGAAGAACGGGTGGTGTCCCAGCGCCCGTTCGGGGGCCAGGTGCTCCACCAGCAGGTCGAAGGGCAGTTCCTGCTGTTCGAACGCGGCCAGGTCCGCGTCCCGGACCCGGCCCACCAGCTCGGCGACGGACGGGTCCCCCGACAGGTCGGTGCGCAGGGCGAGGGAGTTGACGAAGAAGCCGACCAGGTCGTACAGGTCCTCGTCCGGGCGCCCGGCCACCGGGGCGCCGATCACCACGTCCGCGCCCGCCCCGCAGGCGGACAGTACGGCCGCCAGCGCCGCCCGGGCCACCATGGTCAGGCTCGCCCGCTGCCCGCGGGCCAGGGCGAGCAGCCCGCCGTGCGCCGCCGCGTCGAGTCGGCCGGTCACCAGGCCGCCGCGGCCCGAGGGCTCGGCGGGCCGCGGCCGGTCGGCGGGCAGGTCGATCACCGCCGGAGCGCCGTCGAGGACGGCCCGCCAGTGCTCCAGCTGTTCGCGGGCCAGGCTGTCCGGGTCCGCGGGGTCGCCGAGCAGCTCGTGCTGCCACAGGCTGTAGTCCGTGTACTGCACGGGCAGTGGCTCCCAGCCGGCGGCCCGCCCGGCGAGGCGGGCCTCGTACGCCCGGGCCAGGTCGCGCAGCAGGGGCCGTACGGACAGCCCGTCGGTGGCCACGTGGTGGATCAGGAGGACCAGGACCGGGTTCCCGTCGCCGGAGGTGAACAGCCTTGCCCGCAGGGGAGGTTCGGCGGTGATGTCGATCGTCTCGCGGACGAACCCGGCCACCGCCGCGTCCCGGTCGGCCGCCGCGCACCGCACCGGCGCGAGCCCCGGCACGGCCGCCGCGTCCAGCACGCGCTGGTACGGCTCCGCGTCCGCGCCCGCGGGCAGGACGGTGCGCAGCACCTCGTGCCGCTCCACCACGTCGGCGAGGGCCGCGCCGAGGGCGCCGGCGTCGGGCTCCGCGTCGAGGTGCAGGACGACGGGGGCGTTGTAGGCGGCGGACGGGCCGTGCAGCCGGCCCAGGAACCACAGCCGCCGCTGGGCGAACGACAACGGGATCACGGTCATGTCCTCATCCGTCCTGGCGCTCGGCGGCCGCCGCGGCGGCCGCCTCCACGAGGGTATCGATGTGGGCGGCGAGGTCCCGCAGCCGCGGGTTGGCGTACACGGCCTTCACCGGCAGCGCGACCCGAAGCTCGGCGCGGACCCGGGACACCAGCTTGATCGCGAGCAGCGAATGGCCGCCCAGCTTGAAGAAGTTGTCGTCCAGGCCGATGCGGGAGGCGCCCAGGACGCTCGCCCACACCGCGGCGATCAGCTCCTGCGAGCGGGTCATGCCCTCGGCCGCCGCCGCGTCCGGCGCGTCCACCGCCGTCGCCGCCGGGGCGGGCAGTGCGGCCCGGTCCAGCTTGCCGTTGGTGGTGGTGGGGAAGCGGTCCAGGGCGACGAAGGCCGCCGGGACCATGTACGCCGGGAGCGCGGCGCCGAGCCGGGTGCGCAGCTCCGGGGCGCTGACGCGGCCGCGGTGGTAGGCGACCAGGCCGGGCGCCCCGTGGACGTCGTCCCGCAGTACGACGGCTGCTTCGGCGATCTCCGGCATCGCGGTCAACGCGGCTTCGATCTCCGGGAGTTCGATCCGGTGGCCGCGGAGCTTGACCTGTCCGTCGGCCCGGCCCAGGTAGGCCAGCCGGCCGCCCGGGAGGAGCCGTACGAGGTCACCCGTCCGGTACATCCGGCCCCCGTACCCGGCTCCCTCCCCGGAGTCCGCCAGGAACCGCTCCGCCGTCAGCCCCGGGCGGCGCCGGTAGCCGCGGCCCACGCGCGGGCCCGCCAGGTACAGCTCGCCGCTGCCGCCCTCGGCGACGGGGTTCAGCTTCTCGTCCAGCACCCGCGTCCGCAGCCCCGGCAGCACGTTCCCGATGTGCGGCGCGTCGGCCGGGTCCACCCAGCCCGCCGTCGCGTCGACGGTGCACTCGGTGGGCCCGTACAGGTTGACCGTGCGCAGTACCCCCCGTGCGCCCGCCTCGCCGAGGCGCCGCCACAGCGCGGGGCTGATCGCCTCGCCCCCGACCAGCAGCGTCAGCGGGCGCGGGCCGCCGTCGGCGGTGAGCAGGTCCAGCAGCGGTTCGGCGTGGGAGGGGGTGATGTCCAGATCGGTCAGCGCCTGCCCGTCGATCAGCGCGGCCAGCAGCGCGGGGTCCGCGCGGGTCTCGTCGTCGATCATCACCAGGGTGTCGCCCCGGCACACCCGCACCCACTGCTGCACGGAGGCGTCGAAGGACGGCGAGGCGTTCCAGCCGACGCGGCCGCCCTCGGTGGCGGCGATGCCCGCATCCTCCAGCTCGGCCAGCAGCGCGGAGGCCGCCGCCCGGCCGATCTCGACGCCCTTGGGCCGGCCCGTGGAGCCGGAGGTGTAGATGACGTACGCCAGGGTGTCCCCGGTCACCGGCACGGGGGCGAAGGCACGCGGCGCCCCGTCCGGCGCGGTCAGTTCGGCCACGGTCACGGCCGCCACGCCCGGCGCGGGCGGCTCGGCCGCAGCGTCCGCCAGGACCACGAGGTCGGCGCCCGAATCCTCAACCAGGTAGCGGCGTCGCTCGGCGGGCAGCTTCGGGTCGACGGGCAGATAGGCCGCGCCGGCGGTCAGGGTGCCGATCAGCGCGGCGACCAGCGAGGCACCACGGGGCAGGCACAGGGCGACCACGCTCTCCGGCCCGATTCCGCGGGCGGTGAGCCGGCCGGCGATCCGCATCGCCTCGTCGCGCAGTGCGCCGAAGGTCAGCTCGCGGTCCCCGGCCACGACGGCGGTGCGCCCGGCGGGGGCCAGCGCGAGGCGGGCCAGCAGGTCGGCGGGGGCGGCCGGGCCCTCGAGGGTACCCGGACGCTCGGGAAGTACGGCGGTCATGGTGGTCACTCCCCGGCGAAAACGGTGGTGGACGGCTGGGTCTCGGGGGAGCAGTCGGCCAGTGCGACCGGCTCGCCCATGGCGACGAGGATCTTCCGGTCCCCCTTGTAGGCCTCGCGGCCGTGTGCGCAGAGGATGTTGTCCACGATCATCAGGTCGCCCCGCTGCCAGGTCTCCCGTACGGTGACCCGGTCGTAGACGGCGTTGATCGCGTCGACCTCGGCGTCGGTGAGCCGGGAGCCGTCACCCAGGTAGGTGTTGAAGGGCAGGCCGTCCTCTCCGTACGTCTCGACCAGCACCTCGCGGATGTCCGGGTCCAGGGTCCGGCTGTTCCAGAAGGCGAAGTGGTTGAACCAGGTCTTCTCGCCGGTCACCGGGTGGGTGACGATGGCCGAGCGGCGCTGGCGGGTGATCATCGAATCGTCCTCGTCGACCCACTCGTAGCCGACCGTGTTCTCCTCGCAGTAGGCCTCGGCGACGGCCTTGTCCTGCGTCGCGAAGGTCTTGTACCAGGGCAGTCCGGCCAGTTCCGAGTAGTTGCGCACGAGCAGCCAGCCGGCCCGCGCGAAGCGCTCCACCAACTCCGGCGGCAGCAGGCGCAGGGCCTCGCGCATGTCGCCGACGGTGGTGGCACCGCCCTCCTCGGGGGCGATCACACAGCCGAAGAGGAGCACGCCCGGGAAGTCGAGGGTGTAACTGTTCTCGTTGTGGAGCCGGATCGGCTGCACGGCGGGCAGGTCGGTGGAGGAGAACACGCCCTCGCCGAAGTCGGTGCGCGGGGTGGCCTTCTCCTTGTAGCCGGCGCGCCGCTCGATCAGGGCGTCCCGCGCCGCGGCGAAGGAGGAGGCGTCCTCGACGGGCAGCCCCCGCAGCAGGACGGCGCCGCTGCGGTGCAACTCGGCCTGGATGTCGGCCCGGTGGGCGGTGAGCCAGGCCACGGCCGAGGCGAGGTCGGCGCCGGCCGGGGTGTGGACGACGACGGGCTTGCCGGGCTCGCGCACCGGGTCGATACCGGTCGCGGCGGGTGCGTCGGCGAACGTGGTCATGAGGAGTTCCTTAGAACGGTGCGGAGTCGGGAAAGGGGGCGGGACGCGGACTGGGGGTGTCTGACGGGTCAGGGTCGGATAGGCCGGGTCGGCTGGTGCCGTGGATTGCAAGGCGGAGGAGGGAGCCACTGCGGAGCATTGGGGACCGACGACAACGCGGCAAGGCGCGGTGCCAGGCGGTCCGGGCCCGGCCATGATCCGTCAGACACCCCCTACACGGCGGCCGTGGCGGGCGCGCCGGTCACCTCGGCCAGCACGGCGAAGAAGTCCGGCAGTTGCTGCTGGAAGTAGAAGTGGCCGCCGGGCAGGACGTGCGAGGCGAACGCGTGGTCGGTGATCTGCGCCCAGCGGCCCAGCGAGGCGGCCGGCGCGACCGGGTCGGCGTCCCCGCCGATCACCGTCACCGGGCAGTCCACCCGGGCCTCCGACTCCGCGCAGCGGTATACGTCGTCGATGGCGAAGTCCGCGCGGATGGAGGGCAGGATGATCTCGCGCAGCTCCGGCTCGTCGAGGATGCCGTCGTCCGTGCCGCCGCGCTCCTTGATGGCGGCGACCAGTTCGTCGTCGTCGAGCCGCTCCGGGTACACGGCGCACGGGTTGGCGAGGTAGGGGGCCCGGCAGGCCGAGGCGACCAACGCCCGGGGGGTGCGGCCGGCCGCCTGGAGGGCCCGTACGACCTCGAACGCCACCAGCGAGCCCATGCTGTGCCCGAGGACCACCAGGTCGTCGGTGGCCCCGGGGGGCAGGGCGGCCACGACGGGGCCGGCCAGGTCGGTGACGTCGCGCGGCAGGTCCTCGGCGAAGCGGGCGCCGCGTCCCGGGTACTGGCCGATGAGCAGCCGTACGTCCGCCGGGAGGTATGCGCGCCACTCGGCGTAGGCGTGGGCGTTGCCGCCCGCGTGCGGGAGGACGAGCAGCGCGGTGCGCTGCGGGCCTTCGCCCGGCAGGTCCCAGACCACGTCGTCGGGTGCGGGGGTGGCGTCGGGGTACTGGTCGTGGCTCATGAGGAACTCCGTTCCTGGTCGGGGGTGCGGCGGCGCAGCGCGGGCCTGGCCCGCCGGGGCGCCTCGGGCGCCGACTGCCGAAGCGTCTCGATGCGGCGGGCGAGGGTGGCGGGGGTGGGGTGCTGGAAGACGTCGCGGAGGGTGAGGGTGACGCCGAGGGTGGTGGAGATGCGGTTGGTGAGGCGTGCGGCGAGGAGGGAGTGGCCGCCGTGGTCGAAGAAGCTGTCGTCGATGGAGAGCGGGGCCGAGGTGTTCAGCGCTTCCGCGAAGTACGTGTGCACCTGCTGCTCCAGCGGGGTGCGCGGGGTGCGGCCGCCGGCCTTCAGTACCGCCTGCGGGGCCGGGAGGGCCCGCTTGTCGATCTTGCCGTTGGGCGTGAGCGGCAGCCGGTCGAGCACCACGACGAAGGCCGGGACCATGTGGTCGGGCAGCAGGGTGCGCAGCCACAGGCGCACGTCCTGCGGGGCGGGCTCCGGGTCGGTGGCGACCACGTACGCGCTGAGCTGCGGGGTGTTGTGGTGGTCGAGGTGGGTCGACAGGGTGGCTTGGGTGATGTGGGGGTGGGTGGTGAGGACGGTTTCGATTTCGGTGGGTTCGATGCGGAAGCCGCGGATCTTGATCTGGGTGTCGG
>NZ_JBSGYT010000070.1:0-29423 GCF_053610645.1 Streptomyces sp. NPDC054883
CCGGGCCTCGCGGGGCTCCGCCCCGCACCCCGCGCCTCAAACGCCGGCGAGGCTGGATTCTGCGGACAGGCTCCGCGCAGCGGATACCCGCGGCGGCGCCGCCGGAGCCGGCCCCGGGCCCGCGGGCCTCGACGCCGGCGAGGCCCGGCAGGCCGCCCGGGCCCGCCGGGGGGCGGGAAACGCCGGCCGGTCAGCCGCGCAGGGCCGCCGCCAGAGCCGTGAGGAACGCCGCGACCTCGGCCGGCCCCGGCAGGACCAGGTCCGCTCGGGACGCCAGCTCCGGGACCTCCGACGAGCTGCACACCAGCAGCCCCGGCATCCCCTCCGCCCGCCGCTTCTCGACGGCGGCGTACGCCGCGAGGTCCCCGAGGTCGTCCCCCGCGTACAGCACCGCCTCCGCGCCGACCTCCTCCAGGTACTCCGTCAGGGCCACGCCCTTGTCCATCCCCGGCGGCCGCAGCTCCAGCACCGCCCGCCCCGGCTCCACCATCAGCCCGTGCCGCGCCGCCAGCTCCGCCAGCGGCTCCCGCAGCGCCTCGAACGCCGCCTCCGGATCCTCGGCGCGCCGGGTGTGGACGGCCAGCGCGCGGCCCTTCTCCTCGATCCAGGTCCCGCGCCACGCCCCGATCGACTCCAGGAACCCGGGCAGCTCGGCCCGTACGGCCGCCACCCCCGGGTGCTCGGCGGGCGCGTGGACGAGCCCGCTGACGGCGTCCCACCGCTCGGCCCCGTAGTGGCCGAGCACGACGAGGTGTTCCAGGCCCGGCACCCCCGCGAAGCCGCCGTACCGGACGGCGACCCCGGCCGGACGGCCGGTGACGACGGCCACCGACAGCACCTCGGGCGCCAGTGCGGACAGCGCCGGTACGGCGTCCGGGTGGGCGCGCGCCTGGTCGGGGTCGGGAACGATGTCGGCGAGGGTGCCGTCGAAGTCGAGTGCTACGACGGATCGGCGCGGCGCGCGGAGGAGGGCTTCGAGCCCCTCCCGTCCGGCGGCGGTGGCGGGCACGGGCATCGGCAGATCGTGCGCATGGCTCCCCATGGGGACGACCCTAACGGTCCAGTCGTACGACTGCTATCGCCGGGCGCGCTGTGCCGCGCGGATCCGCCGCAGCCGGTTGACCGTCCCCGGCGCGTGCTCCAGGGCCCGCGGGTCGTCCATCAGGGCGTTGAGCAGCTGGTAGTACCGGACCGGGGTCATCCCCAGCCCTTCCCGGATGGCCCGTTCCTTGGCTCCGGGCCCGGACCAGGTACGTCCCTCGTACGCGAGCACGGCGGCCTCGGCGGCCGTCAATCGCCCGTCGTCCGTCATACGGCCAGATTAACGCCGCCCACCGACACGCCCCCGGGCGGACCCGGGGGCCGGCCGCTCAGCGGTTTCCGTCCGCCTTGCGCGCAGCGTCCGCGATGTCGCCGAGCACCTTGTCCGGCCGGCCGCCCGGCTGGACCACCTTGCCGATGTTCTGCTTGACGTCCTCGCTCACACCGGCCCACGACTTCTTGCCGACTGGGTACAGCCGCGCGGTCGGCAGGGCCGCCAGGAAGGTCTTGAGCTGCGGCGCCGAGCCCCCGCCGCCGGCCGCGGCGGCCTCCATGGCCCGGTAGCCGCTGGTGGTGACGGGCAGCAGGTCGTACTTGTCGGTGAAGGCCGTCACGTTCTTCGCCTCGTACAGGTAGTCGAGGAACTTGCCGGTCTCCGCCTTGTGGCCGTTCTTGAAGGCCATGACCCAGTCGGCGACGCCCATCGTGGAGCGGTCGGCGCCGTCGGCCGTCGGCATCGGCACCATGCCGAACTTCACGCCCTTGCCGCCGGCCTGCTTGAGCAGGGTCGGGTGGCCGTTGAGCATGCCGACCTCGCCGCGCGCGAAGGCGTCGAAGGCGGCCTGCCGGTCGAGCTTGCCGGGTTCGACGGGGCCGGTGAGACCCTGGCCGACCATCTTGTCGCGCAGGAACTCGAAGGTCTTGACGTTGTCGGCGGAGTCGATCTCGTAGCTGTCCTCGTTGTCGGTGTAGCCGCCACCGCCCGACAGCATCCACATCATCGTCTCGGCCTGCGCCTCCTCGCGGCCCAGCGGCAGCGCGAGGGGGGTGGGGACGCCGGCGGTCTTGAGCTTCTTGGCGGCCGCTTCCAGGTCCGCCCAGCTCTTGGGCTGCCAGCCGGCCTTGCCGTCCTTGGGTATGACGCCGGCGTCGGCGAGCAGCTTCTCGTTGTAGAAGAGCAGCCGGGTGCTGGCCACGAAGGGCATGCCGTACTGGATGTGCCTGACCTTGCCGGCGTCGGCGAGCGGGGCGAGGAAGTCGGCCTCGGTCTGGACGGAGAGCAGTTCCTCGGCGGAGTAGAGCTTCCCGGCTTCCGCGTAGTCGGCGTAGGCGCCGATCTGCGCGATGTCGGGGGCCTTGTGGGCCTTGACCAGCTCGGCGACCTTGGCGTCGACCTCGGTCCAGGAGTAGACGCTCACCTCGACGTTGATGCCGGGGTGGGTCTTCTCGAAGGAGTCCGCGAGCGTCTTCCAGTAGACGGCGGAGGAGTTCTGCGGATTGTCGCCGTAGTCGGCCGCCACGACCCGGAGGGTCACCTCGTTGTTCCCGGTGAGCCCCTGCACGGTTCCGCAGCCCGTCAGCGTCACGGCGGTCATGCACAGCGCGGCCCCGGTCGCGGCCAGGCTCAGGTAACGGCCCTTCACAGTTCTGATCCACCCCTTGTCGTACCTACTATTCGTCGTAAGGTCTACACCACTTTCCGGCTGCTTCACATCCGGAACGCGCCGCTCGCCCGGACCGTGTCCGGACCGTTGCCGGAGCGGGCCCCCGGATTTGTATGGCCGCTCAACATTCCTTCCAATGGACTAGACCTTTGCCTCCCGAGCACGCGAGACTGTCCTCTGTGAAACCCGTGAAACACGTCATCGCCCTCGATGTGGGCGGCACCGGGATGAAGGCCGCCCTCATCGCCGAGGACGGCACCCTGCTGCACGAGGCGCGCCGCGCCACCGGCCGCGAGCGGGGCCCCGAAGCCGTCGTCGAGACGATCCTCGGCTTCGCCGCCGAGCTCTTCGCCCACGGCCGCGACCACCTCGGCCGGGCCGCCTCGGCCGCCGGGGTCGCCGTGCCCGGCATCGTCGACGCCGAGCAGGGGACCGCCGTCTACGCGGCCAACCTGGGCTGGCGCGACGTACCGATGCGCGAACTGCTCGGCGCCCGCCTCGGCGGCATTCCGGTGGCCCTCGGGCACGACGTGCGCACGGGCGGCCTCGCCGAAGGCCGGATCGGCGCGGGCCGCGGCGCCGACCGCTTCCTGTTCGTCCCGCTCGGCACCGGCATCGCCGGCGCCATCGGCCTGGCCGGCCGCATCGAGGCGGGCGCCCACGGCTACGCGGGCGAGATCGGCCACATCGTGGTCCGCCCCGGCGGCCCCGCCTGCGGCTGCGGCCAGCACGGCTGCCTGGAGACCCTCGCTTCCGCCTCCGCCGTCAGCCGCGCCTGGGCCGCCGCCTGCGGTGACCCCGACGCGGACGCCGCGCACTGCGCGAAGGCCGTCGAGTCCGGTGACGCCCGCGCCCGGGAGGTGTGGCTGACCGCCATCGGCGCCCTCGCCGACGGGCTGGTCACCGCGATCACCCTGCTGGACCCGGGCACGGTGATCATCGGTGGCGGGCTCGCGGAGGCGGGGGAAACCTTGTTCACACCACTTCGGACGGCCGTGGAGGAGCGCGTGACGTTCCAGCGGCTGCCCGAGATCGTTCCGGCGGCCCTCGGGGACACCGCCGGATGCCTGGGCGCAGGGCTGCTCGCCTGGGACCTACTCGCCACGGAGGTACCTGCCTGATGGCCGCAAGCACACAGAGCACTGTTCTGTCCGGTGCCAAGGTGGTGCTGCCCACCGGCACCGTGGCGGGCGGCCGCGTCATCGTCGACGGCGAGCGGATCGCGGGCAGCGCCGCCGCGGACGCGCCCGTGACCGACCTGACCGGGCACTGGATCGTCCCCGGCTTCGTGGACATGCACAACCACGGCGGCGGTGGCGCCTCGTTCACCTCCGGCACCGCCGAAGAGGTCCTCAAGGGCGTACGGACCCACCGCGAGCACGGCACGACCACGCTGATCGCCTCCACCGTCACCGGTGAACTGGACGAACTGGCCCGGCGCGCCGGGCTGCTGGCCGAGCTGACCCAGCAGGGCGAGATCGCCGGCATCCACTTCGAGGGGCCCTTCATCAACGCCTGCCGCAAGGGTGCCCACAAGGCGGAGCTGCTGCGCGACCCCGACCCGGCCGAGGTCCGCAAGCTGGTCGACGCCGCGCACGGCGCCGCCCGGATGGTCACCCTCGCCACCGAACTGCCCGGCGGCCTGGACTCCGTACGGCTGCTGGCCGAACACGGGGTCATCGCCGCGATCGGCCACACCGACGCCACCTACGACCAGACCCGCCGGGCCATCGACGCGGGCGCCACCGTCGCCACCCACCTCTACAACGCGATGCCGGGCCTCGAACACCGCGCCCCCGGCCCGATCGCCGCGCTGCTGGAGGACGAGCGGGTTACCGTCGAGCTGATCAACGACGGCACGCACCTGCACCCGGCGATGCTGGAACTGGCCTTCCACCACGCGGGCGCCCACCGCGTCGCGCTGATCACCGACGCCATGGACGCGGCCGGCTTCGGCGACGGCACCTACCACCTCGGGCCGCTGGAGGTCGAGGTCAAGGACGGCGTCGCCCGCCTCGTGGAAGGCGGCTCCATCGCCGGCTCCACGCTCACCCTGGACACCGCCTTCAAGCGCGCGGTGACCGTCGACGGGCTGCCCGTCGAATCGGTGGTCCAGGCGATCTCCGCCAACCCCGCCAAGCTGATCGGCCTGTACGACCAGGTCGGCTCGCTGGAGCCCGGCAAGTACGCCGACCTCGTCGTTCTGGACGCCGGGTTCGAGCTCAAGGGCGTCATGCGGCGCGGCGAATGGATCGTCAACCCCGGCGCCTGAGCGGCCGATCGGCTGGAGGGGAACGGGCCGCCGCCCGGCCGGACTGGGCGGACGGCCCGCGGTTTGGCATGATCCCGGCACACACCGACACCGGGGCTGACCATGATCCTCACCGTGACCCTCAACGCAGCGCTCGACGTCACCTACCGGGTGCCGCGACTGCTCCCGCACACCTCGCACCGGGTGACCGGCGCGACCGAACGCCCCGGCGGCAAGGGCGTCAACGTCGCCCGCGTGCTCGCCGCCCTCGGCCACCGGGTCACGGCGACCGGGTTCGCGGGCGGCCCGGTGGGCGCGGTCGTACGGGAACTGCTGGCCGCCGACCCCGGTGTGACGGACGCCCTGGTCCCCTGCGCGGGCACCACCCGGCGCACCCTGGCCGTCGTCGACGAAGCCTCCGGCGACACCACGCAGTTCAACGAGCCGGGCCCGCAGATCGCTCCCGCGGAGTGGACGCGCTTCCTGACCCGCTACGAGGAACTCCTCGACGGGGTCCGCGCGGTCGCGCTGTGCGGGAGCCTGCCGCCCGGCGTGCCGGTGGGCGCCTACGCCGTACTCGTCCGCACCGCCCGCGCGGCCGGGGTGCCCGTACTGCTGGACACCAGCGGTGAGGCGCTGCGCCGCGGCGTCGCCGCCCGGCCCGAGATGATCAAGCCGAACGCCGCCGAGCTGGCCGAACTGACTGGCTCCCGCGACCCGCTGCCCGCCACCCGCGACGCGCGCCGCCGGGGCGCCCACGCGGTGGTCACCTCGCTCGGCCCGGCCGGGCTGCTCGCCGCCACCGCCGACGGCACCTGGCAGGCCGCCCCGCCCCGCCCGCTGACCGGCAACCCCACCGGCGCCGGGGACTCCGCCGTCGCGGGCCTGCTCTCGGCCCTCACCGAAGGCCTGGACTGGCCCGCCCGCCTGACCCGCGCCGTCGCCCTCTCCGCGGCCACCGTGCACGCGCCGGCGGCGGGCGAGTTCGACCCCCGCACCTACGAACAGGTACGGGGGTCGGTGACGGTGACGAACGGTCAGCCCGAGTAGGCCGGCGCTACGACTTCTCCAGCCACAGCTGGTCGATGATGATCTCGCACTGGTTGCCCGTCTCGCACGACATCTTGACGGTGTTCGGACCCTTCTTCAGGTCCACCAGCGAGTACGTGGACACCCAGTTGCTCCAGTCCCCCGCCTTGGCGTGGGCGAAGTTGTCCATCCGTATCGGCCGGCTGTGCTGCTCACCGTTGACGGTGAGCGTGGTGCTGGCGTCCTTGCCCGGCACCGCGTAGCTGATCTTGAGCTTGTACTGGGCCGCCTTGGCCACGTCCAGGCTCCAGGTCAGCGCCGCGCCGGGCTGGTTGAAGTTGCCGACGTACTGGCCGCCCGCGCTCTTCGCACCGGGCACCGTGCTCGTCAGCGCCGCACCACCCGACAGGGTCATGCCCGAGCCCGAGGCGTCCGCCCTGGGCAGCGGGCCCTCCGAGGGCTCGGGGGAACCGCTCGGCTGCGGGCTCGTGGAGTTGTTCTGCGGCGCCGCCGACGGCTTGTTCTGGCCGTTCGCCTGGTTCTTGTCCTTGTCGCCCTTGTCACCGAAGGCCAGGGCCGCGCCGATGCCGATCGCGACGGCGGCGACCACCGCGATCGCGGCGATGAGCAGACCGCGGCGGCTCGAACCGCCGCCACCGCCGTGCCCGCCGTGTCCGGGGACCGGGTGGGCCTGCGTCTGCTGCTGCGGCACGCCGTAGCCACCGGCCTGGAGCGCCTCCGGGGCCTGGTACTGGGCCTGGTAGCCCGGCTGGCCCGGCTGGGCCGGTCCCGGCTGGTACGGGACCGCACCGCGCTGGCCGCGCCGGTCGCCGACCGTGCGCACCTGGTTGTACGAGGTACGGGGGACGCCGGGCTGTACACCGCCCTGCCCACCCGCCCCCGGGCCGGGGTAGCCGTACCCGCCGGTGGAACCGGGCGGGGTGGCACCGGCAGCCTGGCCGTCCGCGTAGAGGTAGCCGAACGGATCTTCGTCCTCGGGCTGGTTCGCCCCGCCGTGCGGACCGCTGTTCGCGGGCGTCGTCATCGCAGGTCACTCCTTTCGACCCCCGGGAGCCTACCCCGAACACGTGCGCCCACGGGCGGCCGACCGGCTCAGCCCGCCCTGCGGTGCGCCTTGGAACGGGACCTCTTCTCGATGTACATCCGCTGGTCGGCGGAGCGCAGCACCTCGTCCGCGGACATGCCGCAGCTGGCCCAGCCGATGCCGAAACTCGCCCCGACACGGACCGCGCGGCCGTCCACCCGGATCGGCGGGATGATCGCGTTCCGCAGCCGGACGGCCAGGTCGGCGGCGTCGGCGGCGCCCAGCCCGTCCGCGAGGACGACGAACTCGTCACCGCCGAGCCGGGCGACCGTGTCCCCGTCGCGCACGCCCGTCGTCAGCCGCCGGGCGACCTCGATCAGTACCGCGTCGCCCGTGTGGTGTCCGAACCGGTCGTTGATCGACTTGAAGCCGTCGAGGTCGCAGAAGAGCACCGCGAGCCCCTTCGTCCCGTCGTCGATGTCAGTGGCGGGTGCGACGGTGTGCACGTGGTGGTCGTACGGGCCCGTCTCGCCCGGGCCGGCCGCGACCGGCCCCGCGCCCGGCCCCTCGAAAGGGTCGCCGTACCCGTCGGGGCGAAAGCCGTGCTCGGCGGCACCACCTCCCGCCTCCGGGCGCCCCTCGTAGGCCGCGTCCAGCGCCTCCACGGCGGTGGCCCGCACCGACTGCGGCCGGCGGCACAGCCGGGCACCGAGCCGCGAGCGCAGTTCGGCGCTGTTGGGCAGGCCGGTCAGCGCGTCGTGGCTGGCCCGGTGCGCGAGCTGGAGCTCGTGCCGCTTGCGCTCCTCGATGTCCTCGACGTGGGTGAGCAGGAACCGCGGCCCGTCCGCGGCGTCCGCGACCACGGAATTGCGCAGCGAGACCCACACGTACGTCCCGTCGCGCCGGCCCAGCCGCAGCTCGGCCCGGCCGCCCTCGGCCGAGGTGCGCAGCAGCGTGCCGATGTCCTCGGGGTGGACCAGGTCGGAGAAGGAGTACCGGCGCAGCACCGAGGCCGGCCGCCCCAGCAGCCGGCACAGCGCGTCGTTGGTGCGCAGCAGCCGGCCGTGCTGGTCACCGCCCATCTCGGCGATGGCCATGCCGCTGGGCGCGTACTCGAAGGCCTGGCGGAACGACTCCTCGCTGGCGCGCAGCGCCTGTTGCTCGCGTTCCAGCCGGACCAGGGCCCGCTGCATGTTCGCGCGAAGTCGCGCGTTGCTGATCGCAATCGCCGCCTGGAAGGCGTACATCTGGAGCGCCTCGCGCCCCCAGGCGCCCGGGCGGCGGCCGTTGCGCGGTCTGTCCACCGAAATGACACCCAGAAGTTCCCCGCCGGACGCATACATGGGGGCGTAGAGCCGGTCCTCGGGGTGCCACTCGTCCGCGAAGCGGGGATTGGGGCCGTCGGTGTGCCACTGGGGCACGTCGTCCTCCAGCAGGACCCAGCCCTCGGTGTGCGGGATGAAGCGCAGCCCGTCCCAGTTCTCACCCATCGCCAGCCGGCGTTCCCAGGAGAGGCGGGAGCCGACGCGTCCGGTGATCAGGGCCTCGGCGGCCGGGTCACCTGCGAAGGCGGCCACGACCAGATCGCCGTCAGGGCGTACGAGGTTGACACAGGCGAGTTCGTAACCGAGGCCCGCGACGATGCCGTCCACGACGGTCTGCAGAGTGTCCGCCAGGCTCCGGGCCGTATTGAGATCGGCCACCACCCGGTGCAGCTGCCGCAGGGTCGCAAGACGGACGTACGGCTCCGACTCGGTCTCCATTGCTCGCTCTCCCCGAGACCTCGACAGCAACTCCAGGTGTGTCATCGGCGGTTCGTTGCGGTGTCCCGTCCACTGAATCACAGTGAGCTGTGCGGCAGGTACACAGGGTCAACAAATCTTGCCGTCTGTGACTCAAGTCACATGAGATGAAGAACGTGCTCCGAAAAGGCGTGCGAGCCTCGGCCGCACCTGGGAGCGCTCCCTCTCCTTTCCGCGGGCAAACGATACGCGCGGTCCTAGGACCGGGGGTCCGTACGCGCCTGGGCCCAGGGCCCGATGTGCGCGCGAGGGAGCGAGACTAGCGTTCCAGGCGTGCCGAAGACGACCCTGGAACCCGCCCCCGCAGCCCGCACCCCGCATCCTGAGGGGGTGACCGACGAAGAATTCCGGGCCGCCATGTCCCGACTGGCGGCCGGCGTAACGCTGATCACCGCCCACGAGCCCGCCCTGACGGCCGACGGCCCGCGGGGGGAGGACGTCGGCATGACGGCGACCGCCTTCATGTCGGTGTCCCTGGACCCGCCGCTGGTGCTGGTGAGCCTGCGCGAGGGCTCCCGGATGGACGACCTGCTCGCGGAGCAGCCGCTGTGGGCGGTCTCGATCCTCGCGGACAGCCAGCTCCAGATCGCGGGCCGGTTCGCGATGAAGGGCCGGATCAGCGACCGGCTGCTGTTCGAGGGCGTGCCGTACGAACGGGGCGCCGTCTCGGGGGCCCTGCTGCTGACGGAGGCGTCGGCCACGCTGGAATGCCGTACGGAGTCCCGCGTCCCGGCGGGCGATCACACCCTGGTCATCGGCCGCGTCCTGGCGGCCGGCCTGCCCAACCCGGACGCCCCGCCCCTCACCTACTTCCGCGGCCGCTACCGCCACCTGGCCCGCTGACCGGGGCCCGGGCCGGGGCAGCGCGGCCCCGTGGGGGCAATCCGGCCTCGCCGGCGATTGAGGCCCCGGGCGCGGCGGAGCCCCCATCCGGCGCAGCCGGGGCCGCAGCGCGACGGCGCCGCAGACGACCCCGCCCCACCCCGCCGGGGGGGGACTACCAGTCCCGCCCCGTCCGTCCCCGCTTCGTCTCCGCCCGCGCCTTCTTCTCCCGCAGCCGCCGCTCATTGATCCCGCGCGGGATCTTCGTCGCCCGCCGCTGCTTCGGCGGCGGCGCCGTCGCCTCCGCCAGCAGCGAAGCCAGCCGCACCAGCGCCATCTCCCGGTTGCGCAGCTGCGAGCGGTGCTCCGACGCCCGGACCGTCAGGACCCCGCCCACCAGCCGCGACGCGAGCCGCTCCAGCGCCCGCTCCTTCCACACCTCCGGCAGCGCCCTCGTCGCCGCCAGGTCGAACAGCAGCTCCACCCGCGAGTCCGAGGTGTTCACGTGCTGACCACCGGGCCCGGAGGAACGCGAGAACCGCCAGCCGAGCTCCCCCTCGGGCAGCACGACGGAACCACGGATGACATAGGGACCAGGCATGCCCCTATGATCCGCCCCCCGCCGCACCCCGTCACCCCATTTCCCCGCCCCGCCCCGGCCGTCCCGCCCGCCGGACCGGCCCGTGGAACCTACTGCCCCCCTCGCCGCGTTATGGAGGTCAGCGGTAACTTGACCACGTCCGGCGGTCATGTGATTGAGGAAGGGACACCAGTCAAAATGGCAGTAAGCCTGTCCAAGGGCGGCAACGTCTCGCTTAGCAAGGAGGCCCCCGGCCTCAGCGCCGTCACGGTCGGCCTCGGCTGGGACGTCCGCACCACCACCGGTGTCGACTTCGACCTCGACGCCTCCGCCATCGCGGTCAACGCGACGGGCAAGGTCGTCTCCGACGGTCACTTCGTCTTCTTCAACAACAAGTCCACCCCGGACCAGACCATCGTCCACACCGGTGACAACCGCACCGGCGAGGGCTCCGGCGACGACGAGTCCATCAAGGTCAACCTCGCCGGTCTCCCGGCCGATGTCGACAAGATCGTGTTCCCGGTCTCCATCTACGACGCCGAGACCCGCAGCCAGAACTTCGGCCAGGTCCGCAACGCGTACATCCGCGTCGTGAACCAGGCCGGCGGCGCCGAGATCGCCCGCTACGACCTCTCCGAGGACGCGGCGACCGAGACGGCCATGGTCTTCGGCGAGCTCTACCGCAGCGGCGCCGAATGGAAGTTCCGCGCGGTGGGCCAGGGTTACGCCTCCGGCCTGACCGGCATCGCCCAGGACTTCGGCGTCAACGTCTGATTTCCCGGCAGCACCCCGACGAGGCCCCTTCCGCCGTCCCGGAGCGGGCCTCGTCGCATTGCACCGTGCACCGCGCCGGGCACCGCGTCGGCGCTACGGCTTCGGGCTGTCCGCCCCGTACAGCCACACGTCCCACACCTTCTTCAGGTCACGGCCCGTCTTCTGCTGCGCGTAGGCGGTGAAGTCCGCCGTGCTCGCGTTCCCGTGGCGGTGGTCCGCCGCCCAGCCGCGCAGCAGGGCGGAGAACCGCTCGTCGCCGGCCTCCTGCCGGATCCGGTGCAGCACCATCGCACCCCGGTAGTACACCGGCCCCTCCGAGATGTCCGCGGGCCCGGGCGGGGCCGCTGGCGGGAACGCGTCCCAGTCGGAGGCCTCCGGCCCTTCGAGGGACGTATCACCGGCCAGGAGCGCGTCGAAGCGTTTCTGCGCACGGGGCCCACCGTGGTCCTCCGACCACAGCCACTCCGCGTACGTCGCGAACCCCTCGTTGAGCCACATGTCCTTCCAGGACTTCGGCGACACCGAGTCGCCGAACCACTGGTGCGCGAGCTCGTGCACGACCAGCTCCACCGAAGGAGCTCCGGCGTAGACGGGTTTGGTCTGCGTCTCCAACGCGTAGGGCAGCGTGCCGTCCGGCACCACGATCGTACCCACGGTGGCGAACGGGTACGGCCCGAACCGTCCGCCGCCCCACTCCACGACCTCGGGCAGCCGCCGCAGCGCCGCGGCGCTCCCGGCTTCCTCGCCGGGCGCGACCGCGTCGTAGACGCCGACGCCCGAAGCCGTGCGGCCGGTGGCCACCTTGAACTTCCCGATCGCGGCGGTGGCCAGGTAGCTCGCCATCGGCTCCGCGCTGTGCCAGGCGAAAGCGGTCCGCCCGTCCCCGGTGTCCCTGCGGGAGCGCAACTCGCCGTTGGACACCGCCTCGTAGCCCTGCGGAACGGTCAGCGTGATGTCGTAGGACGCCTTGTCGCTGGGGTGGTGGTTGCCGGGGAACCAGGTCATCGACCCGACCGGCTCGCCGACGGCCACGGCTCCGTCGGCGGTCCTGATCCAGCCCTCCGGCGAACCGTCCGCGTCGGTGAGGGGCTTCGGCGTGCCGCTGTACCGGACCTCCGTGCGGAAGACCTCGCCCTTGCCGAGATCCCGGCGCGGGCGCACGGTGAGCTCCCGGCCCGTCCGGTTGTACCGGGCCGGCTTCCCCTCGACGGTGACCGCGTCGACGCGCAGCCCGCTGAGGTCGAGGTTGAAGGAGCTCAGCGTCTGCTCCGCGCGGGCGGTGATGACGGCCGTGCCGGTCAGCTGCCCGCCCTCGGGCCGGTAACCGAGGTCCAGGGCGTAGTGCTCGACCTGGTAGCCCCCGTTGCCCGCCTTGGGGAAGTACGGGTCCCGCAGTCCCGACGCGCCCGGCCGCCCCTGCACCGTCGTACCCGTACAGCCCGTGGTGAGGGCGAGGAGGACGGCGGCCGCGGGGGCGGCGAGGCGGGTGAGCGCGCGGTGATCCACGCGTTCGATCCTATGCGGGACGGCGGACGGGGAGCCCGTTGTGCCGTCCGGGCGTCCGGCCCTACTTGCCGAGGGCGTCGGCCCCGGCCTTGGCGAACTTCTCGTCCAGTTCGCCGCTCGGGGCGCCGGCCACGCCGATGCCCGCGACCGGGGCGCCCTTGGCCTGCACCGGGGTGCCGCCGGCCAGGAAGAGGGTGCCGGGGATGTCCTTGAGGTTCGGGGCCTGGGCCAGCCGGCCGGCGAGCACCGAGGTAGGGGCGTTCCAGGACACGGCGGTGAAGGCCTTGCGCTGCGCCGACTCGTAGGACTGCGGGCCCGCGCCGTCGCCGCGCAGGGTGACGACGGTGTTGCCATTGCGGTCCACCACCGCGACCGTCACCTTCTGGCCCTCCTTCTCGGCGGCCTGGAGCGCGGCCTGGGCCGCGCGGGTGGCGGCGTCGACCGTCAGGTGGGTCGTGGTGGTGAAGTTCTTGTCGTCGCCGCCGTCGCCCTTCTGGCCGTCGCTCTGCACGGCGGCCGCCGGGGCGGACTCGGCCTGCGCGGCGCTCGCGCTGACGGCGCCGAGGGTCCCGGCGCCGAGCGCGACGGCGAGGGCGGTACCGGTGAGGACGCGGGTGCGGGTGTTCATGTCTGCTGCTCCTGGGGGCGTCGGTGGCTGGGCCCTGTGCGGCCGGGACGGCTGCTCCTGCTTGCCGCTGCTCCAAGCCTCGGGCCGGATCCCGGGGCCGGCCGTCCCCGTACCGGCTCGCGACGGCCACCGCACCGGACGACCCCGGGGTCATCCGAACGGTCGATGCGGACCCGGCACGCCGACGGATTGGCTCAGGATGGACGTACGCACCACCCACCCCAGGAGCACCCCGTGAGCAGCCCAGCACCACCGTCGGGGACCCCTGTCACCGCTGCCGCCGCTGCCGCTCAGCCCGCCGACACCGACACCGACACCGGCAACGGCACCGGGACCCGGATGCTGGCCACCGTCACCCACACGGCGTTCTTCCTGCTCCTCGGCGCCTCGATGGCCCGCTTCCTGCTCCACCACCCCGGCGACCCCCGCACCCCCTGGGTCATCGCCCTCGGCACCGCCCTCGCCCTGCTCTACGTCCTCGGCCCCGCCCTCGGCGCCGCGCCGACCCTGCGGCGCCTGCTCTGGCTCGGCGTGGTCGTCGCCACCTGGGTGGTCCTCGTCCTGCTCGCACCCAGCTTCGCCTGGTGCGCCGTCCCCCTCTTCTACACCGCCCTGCGCACCCTGCCCCCGCGCGCGGCGGTCGTCCTCGTCGCCCTCCTCACCGCCCTCGTCGTCGCCGCCCAGCTGAAGCTGTCCCCGTCCTTCGACCCCAACCTCCTGCTGGCCCCGCCCGCCGTCGCCGCCCTCGCCACGGCCGTCTTCGTCCACATGGAGCGCCAGACCCGGGCCCAGCGCACCCTGATCGACGACCTCATCCGCACCCGCCGGGAACTGGCCGCCACCGAGCGCCGCGAAGGCACCCTCGCCGAACGCCAACGGCTCTCCATGGAGATCCACGACACGCTGGCGCAACACCTGTCCAGCCAGCAGATGCTGCTCCAGGCCGCCGACCGCACCTGGGACAGCGACCCCGCGACCGCCCGCGCGCACGTCCGTACCGCCACCGACATCGCCGCCCGCGGCCTCGCCGAGGCCCGCCGCCTGGTCCACGACCTCGCCCCGCCCGAGCTGGCGGGCGGCGGGCGCCTCGCGGACGCCCTGCGCGCGCTGGACGCCGGCCCGGACATCGAGGTCCGCTTCCACCTGGAGGGCACGCCCGCGCCACTGCCCGACCGCGCCGAGTCCGCCCTGCTGCGGATCGCCCAGGGCGCCCTGGCCAACGTCCGGGAGCACTCGGGCGCCCGGACCGCGGCACTGACCCTGAGCTACCTGGGCGACCAGGTCGTCCTGGACGTCGCGGACGACGGCCACGGCTTCACCGCACCGCGCGGACCCCGCGACGACGACCGGGACCGGGGCCACGGCCTCCCGGCGATACGGGCCCGCGTGCGGCAGCTCGGCGGCACCCTGACCCTCGAATCCGCCCCCGGCGAAGGAACCGTCCTGTCCGCCGCGATCCCCCTGGAGCCGGTCCGATGACCACGATCCTCCTCTGCGACGACCACGTGGTGGTCCGCGCCGGTCTACTGGCCCTGCTGGGCAGCGAACCCGACATCGAGGTGCTCGGCGAAGCGGGCAGCGGCGAGGAAGCGGTCGCGCTCGCCGCGAAACTCCGGCCCCAGGTGGTGCTGATGGACCTCCAGCTCGGCGACGGCATCGACGGCGTGGAGGCCACCCGCCGCATCACCTCGGCACCGAACCCGCCGCACGTGCTGGTCCTGACCACGTACGACACGGACGCGGACATCACCCGCGCCATCGGAGCGGGCGCCACGGGCTACCTCCTCAAGGCGGAACGCCCCGAGGAGCTCTTCGCCGCGATCCACTCGGCGGCAGCGGGCCGCACCACCCTCTCCCCGCCGGTGGCCAGCCGCGTGATGGCCCACATGCGGGGTTCGCGTCCGACGCTGACGGACCGTGAACTGGACATCCTCGGCCAGCTCGCCCGCGGCCTCGGCAACCGCGACATCGCCCGCGCCCTCTTCATCAGCGAGGCCACGGTCAAGACCCACCTGGGCCGCATCTACGACAAGCTCGGCGTCGACACCCGCGCCGGGGCCGTCGCGGTAGCCAAGGAACAACGCCTCCTCGCCTGACCACGGGCCTCACGATCAGCCCCGTGGGGGCGCCTCCCAGCGGTAGCCGGGGAAGATTGAGGCGCGGCGGCCCGGGGGCCGGCCCCCGGCAACGGCGCCGCACCCGACCACCGCCGGCGGCGCCCCGCACCCGGCCCACACGACCGGCCGTGACACCATCGACGGGTGCTCGACATCGGCTACTCCCTCTCCCGCCGCTTCCCCGACCCCCCGCAGACCGACTACCGCTCCGCGGACGTCCACACCCTGCGCCACGACCTCTTCTGCGGAGACGTCTACCTCGCCGACACCCACGCCGACCGCGAAGTGTCCACAGCCTGGGGATGGGTCCCCGTCCTCGACTTCGCCTGGGCGCTCTGCGACATCGTCGAGCAGCTCGACCAAGACCCCCGCGGCAGCCGCTCCGCCAACCGCCAGTACGCCGAACTCGACTTCACCGAGTCCTCCGACCGCATGCTCTTCGAGCGCCGCTTCGGCTGGGTCGACATCGAGGCCGACTGGATGCCGCCCGAGGAAGCCCCCCTCACCTTCACGCACCGCCTGCTCCGCCGCGAAGCCCGGGACTTCCTGCACGACCTCATCGCCGACCTCGTCGACATGCACGACGGCCTCGCCGACAACCCCGCCATCTGGACCCTCCAGGCCCGTTTCCCCCGCGTCCCCGCCTGAGGCCCGCAGCCCGGCGGCCCCCGGCCCCCCGCCGGCGCCGCCCGCTACGGCACCACCCGCACCCCCAGCTGCGCCGCCAGCGCCGGCGCCAGGTCGTACAGCTGCGCCGGACTGATCACCGCCCCCGCCAGGGACTCCACCCCCCGCGCGATCCCCAGCTCCGCCGCCTCCCGCAGGTCCACGTCCGTCATCCGCGCCCCCTGGAAGTCCGCCCCCCGCAGCGCGCAGTCCCGGAACTCCACCCGCTCCAGCACCGCCCCCGCGAAGTCCGGCTCCACCAGCACGCACCCCTCGAAGACCACGTCCTTGAGCCGCGCCTTCCGCAGGTTCAGGTAGTCGATCTTGCCGCCCCGCACGACCACCCGCTCCAGCACCGCCCCGTGCAGCTGGACGCCGCCCAGCCGCGCCTCCACCAGCTCCACGTCCCGCAGCGACGCCCCCGACAGGTCCGTCCCCACCCCCCGCACCCCCTCCAGCACCGAGTCCAGGATCCGCGCCTTCGCCAGCCCCGCCCCGTCCAGCGCACACCGACGCACCGCGCAGTCCATGAACCGGGCCCCGATCCCCTCCTGACCACCCAGGTCCAGGTCCGCGAACTCCACCCCGTCGTAGTCGCCGTCCGGCTCCAGCGCACCCCCCTCCCACGCCAACAGCTCCGGCAGCCGCACCTCCGCCCGCTTCGCCGCCTTCACCGACCCGCCCGAACCCTGACCCTGCCCCTTGCGCACCATCCCCCCATCGTGACGCAGACCACTGACAACGGCTCCCGGCAACGGCCCCGGCTACGCCTCCGCCCCCAGACCGGCCAGCGCCTCGTCCGTCAGCCGGTACACCGTCCACTCGTCCTGCGGCCGCGCGCCCAGCGCCTCGTAGAACGCGATCGTCGGCTCGTTCCACTTGAGCACCGACCACTCCAGCCGCTCGTACCCCCGCTCCCGGCAGATCCGCGCCAGCTCCGCCAGCAGCGCCTTCCCGTACCCGCCCCCGCGCGCGCCGGGGCGTACGTACAGGTCCTCCAGGTAGATCCCGTGCACCCCGCGCCACGTCGAGAAGCTGAGGAACCACAGCGAGAACCCGACGGTCTCCCCGTCCTCCGTCTCCGCGACGTGCGCGAACGCGGCCGGCCGCTGCCCGAACAGCGCCTCCCGCAACTGTTCCTCCGTGGCCCGCGCCTCGTGCGGCACCCGCTCGTACTCGGCCAGCTCCCGGATCATGGAATGGATGACGGGTACGTCCGCCACCTCAGCTATGCGAATCATGACCGCACCCTACGACCGGCCCGCCGGGCCGCATCGCCCAACCGGTCCCCGATCCGGCCCGGAGACCCGACATCCCGTCCCTGGACACCCCTCGGAAACCGGGTGTAGCAAACTCCCCATGACGATCAACGGCGGCATTTCCTTCTGGTACGCGACGGACCGCACCGCCACCGCACCGCCCCGCGCCCCCCTCACCTCCGACTCGACGGCAGACGTCGTCATCGTCGGCGGCGGCTACACCGGTCTGTGGACCGCCTACTACCTCAAGGCCTCCGCACCCGGCCTCCGCATCACCGTCCTGGAGCAGAAGTTCTGCGGTTACGGCGCCTCCGGCCGCAACGGCGGCTGGCTCTACAACGGCATCGCCGGACGCGACCGCTACGCCGCGCTCCACGGCCACCAGGCCGCGCTCCGCCTCCAACGGGCCATGAACGAGACCGTCACCGAGGTCATCGGCATCGCCGCCAAGGAGGACATCGACGCCGGCGTCCACCACGGCGGCGTCCTGGAAGTCGCCCGCACCCCCGCCCAGCTCACCCGCCTGAAGGCCTTCCACGAGGCCGAGCTCTCCTTCGGCGAGACCGACCGCGTCCTCCACGACGCCACCGAGACCCGCGCCCGCGTCGACGTCGCCGACGCCGTCGGCTCCAGCTGGTCCCCCCACGGCGCCCGCATCCACCCCCTCAAGCTGGTCACGGGCCTGGCGGCGGCCTGCGAACGGCTCGGCGTGGTCATCCACGAATCCACCCCCGTCACCGAGATCGCCCCCGGCCGGGCCCGCACCCCGTACGGCACGGTCCGCGCCCCGTACGTCCTGCGCTGCACCGAGGGCTTCACCGCCGCCCTCAAGGGCCACAAGCGCAGCTGGCTCCCCATGAACTCCTCGATGATCGCGACGGCGCCGCTCCCGCCCGAGGTGTGGGCCTCCCTCGCCTGGTCCGGCCGCGAGGTGCTCGGCGACATGGCCCACGCCTACATGTACGCCCAGCGCACCGCGGACGACCGCATCGCGATCGGCGGCCGCGGGGTCCCCTACCGCTACGGCTCCCGCACCGACAACGACGGCACCACCCAGGAACGCACCATCGCCTCCCTCACCACCCTGCTGACCTCCTTCTTCCCGGTCCTCACCGGAGTGGAGATCACCCACGCCTGGTCCGGGGTGCTCGGCGTCCCCCGCGACTGGTGCGCCACCGTCACCCTCGACCGCACCACCGGCCTCGGCTGGGCCGGCGGGTACGTCGGCTCGGGCGTGGCCACCGCCAACCTCGCCGGGCGCACCCTGCGCGACCTGGTCCTGGGCGAGTCCACGGACCTCACCGCCCTCCCCTGGGTCAACCACCGCGTCCGCCGCTGGGAGCCGGAGCCCTTCCGCTGGCTCGGCGTCCAGGCCCTCTACGCCGCCTACCGCGAGGCCGACCGCCGCGAAACCGCCACCCACACCCCCACCACCACTGCCCTGGCCCGCCTCGCCGACCGCATCTCCGGCCGCCACTGACCCCGAACGCGCGGAATGCCCCGGACCCTGTGGGCCCGGGGCATTCCGCTTCCGTACGACTCCCTACGGCCGACAACCACCTGACCTGGGACGGAGCCCCCTGTCGGATTCGAACCGACGACCTACGCATTACAAGTGCGTTGCTCTGGCCGGACTGAGCTAAGGAGGCAACTGACGCTGCGCGGCACGCAGAATCGCCTTCACTTTACACAGCCCGCCAACCCCCCAGCGAAGAACTTTCCGACGTGACGTCCCGGGGTGCTGACAGGAAGCGGGCGGGCGGGTAGCGTCGGGCGGAGTCCGGTTACTGGACTAGACCTTCCACTCGGATCGTCCGGCACGTTCCTGCCGGTAGAAGGGATTCACCACCATGGCTTCTGTCACCTTCGACAAGGCGACCCGGCTCTACCCCGGCGGCGACAAGCCCGCCGTCGACCAGCTGGAGCTGGGGATCGAGGACGGGGAGTTCCTCGTCCTCGTCGGCCCCTCCGGCTGCGGCAAGTCCACCTCGCTGCGCATGCTCGCCGGCCTGGAGGACGTCAACGGCGGCGCCATCCGCATCGGCGAGCGCGACGTGACGCACCTGCCGCCCAAGGACCGGGACATCGCGATGGTGTTCCAGAACTACGCGCTCTACCCCCACATGTCCGTCGCCGACAACATGGGCTTCGCCCTCAAGATCGCCGGCGAGGACAAGGCGACCATCCGTCGCAAGGTGGAGGAGGCGGCGAAGATGCTCGACCTCACCCAGTACCTCGACCGCAAGCCGAAGGCGCTCTCCGGCGGCCAGCGCCAGCGCGTCGCGATGGGCCGCGCCATCGTGCGCAAGCCCCAGGTGTTCCTCATGGACGAGCCGCTGTCGAACCTCGACGCCAAGCTGCGCGTGTCGACCCGTACGCAGATCGCCGCGCTCCAGCGGGACCTCGGCATCACCACCGTGTACGTCACCCACGACCAGGTCGAGGCCATGACCATGGGCGACCGGGTCGCGGTCCTCAAGGACGGTCTGCTCCAGCAGGTCGACACCCCGCGCAACATGTACGACCGGCCGGCGAACCTGTTCGTCGCCGGGTTCATCGGCTCGCCCGCCATGAACCTCGTCGAGGTACCGATCACCGACGGCGGCGTCAAGTTCGGCGAGAGCGTCGTCCCCGTCTCCCGCGAGGCGCTGGCCGCCGCCGCCGACGCGGGCGACCGTACGGTGACGGTCGGCGTGCGTCCCGAGCACTTCGACATCGCCGAGGCGGGCGGCCTGACGATCACGGTCAACGTGGTCGAGGAACTCGGCGCCGACGGCTACGTCTACGGCTCCGTCGCCGACGCCACCGCCGGCAAGCAGGACCTCGTGGTCCGGGTCAACGGCCGCCAGGTGCCCGAGAAGGGCTCCACCCTGCACGCGGTGCCGCGTCCCGACGAGATCCACGTGTTCTCGACCTCCTCGGGCGAGCGCCTCTCCGACTGACGGCCCGCACACCACTCGTGAAGGGGCGCTCCGCCAAGGGGCGCCCCTTCCGCGCGAGTTGCGGCGGCCGTGACCGGAATCCCGGGCAGATCGGGCCATTCAGCCCTGTCCGTCAACCCCGGAATCGAAAAACCACGTCGAACCATCCCCCGACCGGGTGACTGAATGTCGCCGTGTCTTCACCGAGCGCTACTCTCGCCCTCGTGACCCACACTGCCCGCCGTATCGGCCGTTCCCTCGCCCTGGTCCTGCCCGTCGTCCTGGTCCTGTCCGGGACGCTGGCGGTCACCATGGTCCCCTGGGCGGACAATTCCTCCTCCCAGATCCTGACCGCCTCCGCCGAAGGCGTGTCCGTTCCCGCCAAGCCGCGCGCCGCCCAGGACCTGCTGCGCGAGAAGCTGCTCGCCGAACTGCGGCAGGGCGAGGAGCCGGGCGACGTCCTCACGCACCTCCAGCAGGAGGTCGACCGGCGGCCCTCGCTCGCCGAGCACTGCGTGGGCATCGCCCGGGCGCTGGGCCGGGCCGCCGTCGACGCCTACGGGCCGACGAAGGCGCAGTCGTTCGCCCGCCCGGTCTGCGACACCTCGTACGCGTCCGGCGTCGCCTCCATGGGCTGACGGCCCTTCCAGCCGGTTGACGGCCGTCGAGTCGGCCGCCGCCGCGGGAGGGTCCTGCCTACGCTGGCGGGCATGAGCGACGTTCCCCCCGTACCGCCCCAACCCACGCACGACGCGGCCGCGTTCCCGGCTGCCCCCACCCAGGCCGTGGTCCTGGCGGGAGGCCAGGGGACGCGGCTGCGGCCGTACACGGACGACCGGCCGAAGCCGATGGTCGAGATCCCCGGGACGGGCATGCCGATCATCGGGCACCAACTCGCCTGGCTGGCGGCGGAGGGGGTGACCGATGCCGTCGTCTCCTGCGGACACCTCGCCGGCGTGCTCCAGGACTGGCTCGGCCGGACCCGGCTGCCGCTGCGGGTGACGACCGTGGTGGAGGAGGAGCCGCTGGGCCGGGGCGGCGGGCTCAAGTACGCCGCACGCCACCTCCCGCACGGGGACCAGCCCTGGTACGCGACCAACGGGGACGTCTGGACCAGGTTCTCGCTGCGCGAGATGGCCGCGTTCCACAAGGAGCGGGACGCGGTCGCCACCCTGGCGCTGGCCCGGCCGCGGATCCCGTGGGGGGTGGTGGAGACCAACGAGTTCGGGCAGGTGCTGGACTTCATCGAGGCTCCGCAGTCGCCGTATCCCGTGAACGCCGGCGTGTACGTGTTCAGTCCGCAATTCGCCGCGCTGCTGCCCGATTTGGGCGACCACGAGCGCACCACCTTCCCCCGGCTGGCCCGGGAGCGCCGCCTCGCGGGCTTTCCGCTGCCCCAGGGGGCCTACTGGCGGGCGATCGACACGGCCAAGGACCTGACCGAGGCCGCCCGGGAGCTGGCCGCGTACGGGGGCTCCTGAGCGGTCGTACGAAGGCCCCCCGCGGCCCGCCTGAAAGCCCGGCCCTTGTTGCGCGGGACCCCGCACGCCGAAGGGGCCCGGCGCGCTCCTCGCGCACCGGGCCCCGGAGGGACGTCGTGCCGTCCTCAGCCGAGCAGACCCCCGACCAGGCCGGGCTTCTTGGCGGTGCCGCCGGTGCTGCCCCCGCTGCCCGAGGTGGACGCCGGCGGCTGCTGCGGGCTGGACTGGCGCGGCGCGCTGCTGCGCGGGGTGCTCTGGCTCCCGGCGCCGCTACGGCTCGCGGACGGTGACTGCGCGCCCGTCCCGGCGCTCTGCGAGGGGGCCGAACCCGCCCCGCTCCGGGCCGACTTGG
Organism: Streptomyces sp. NPDC054883; assembly: GCF_053610645.1. Taxonomy (NCBI): domain Bacteria; kingdom Bacillati; phylum Actinomycetota; class Actinomycetes; order Kitasatosporales; family Streptomycetaceae; genus Streptomyces; species Streptomyces sp. NPDC054883. The sequence goes on from NZ_JBSGYT010000070.1 coordinate 21,939, forward strand.
CGGCCGGCGCCGACGCGCTCGCCGAGGGCGCGGCGGGCTTCGACGGCTGCTGCGAGGGCCGCTGCTGCTGCTTGGCCGGGGCCTGCGCCGGCAGCGGCGTGCCGGGCAGGTAGTTGCTCGGGGCCCGGCCGGGTCCCGGCACGGTGACCACGGCGGTGGACCGGACGGCCCCGCCGAGGAGGGATCCGACGAGCAGGGCGAGGCCGCAGATCACACCGCCCATGAGGGCTCCGCGCCGCAGTACGCGCCGGCGCAGCTGCCAGACCGCGGAGCGCGGGCCGAGCGTGCGCCAGGCCTCGCCCGCGAGGCGCCCGTCGAGCGAGTAGACGGGGGCGCCCGCGATGATCAGGGGGCTCCAGGCGGCGAGGTAGATGATGTCGGGCGCGTCGTAGGCGGGCACGGTCCTCCAGCTGACCGTCATCAGCAGGGCGGCGGACAGCAGCGCTCCGAAGCAGGCGGCGAACCGCTGCCAGAGCCCGAAGACGGTGAGCACGCCCACGATCACCTGGAGGAACGCCACGGTGAGCCCCGCGCCGACGGGGTGGGCGAGCGCGAAGTCGCGCAGCGGTTCGGCCAGTGCCCAGGGGTGCAGGGTGTGCAGCCAGGTGACCATGGAGCCGCGTTCGCCGCCGTCGAAGTAGACGGGGTCGCACAGCTTGCCCATGCCGGCGTAGATGGAGATGAAGCCGAGGAAGACGCGCAGCGGGAGCAGCACGACGCCCAGGTTCATCCGGCGGCCGGGGTAGTACGAGGCTTGCGCGCGGGTGTCGGGGGCGGCCCGCCGGGACCGGTCGCCGGCTTCGCCGTCGTCGTACCCGTCGTACCCGTCTTCGTACCCGTCCGGCGGGCCGTAGCCGTAGGACGGCCGCGCCGGCTGGCGGACCGCGCCGAGGCGGCGGGTCTCGTCGGGGTCGCCGTAGGTGCGCTGGCCGATGACGGTCGGCGTCGCAAGGGTGTGGTCGGCGAGGTCGTGTTCGAGGTCGACGCGCGGGATGGTCTGGGTGGCTCCCCCGTCGAACTGGTCGTGGCCGCGGCCCGCCTCCCGGGCGGCCTGGAGCAGTCCGCCCATCGCGGCGGTGTCGCCGGTGTCGGCCTTGCCGCTCCAGACCACGGGGGCCCGGCGGCGGGTCGCCGCCCCGGCGGCGACCACGGCTCCGCCGAGGACCGGCGCGCGGCCCGGGGCGTTGGCGGGCATCGAGGGCTTGGAACGCGCGCTCGGGCTCGGTGCGAGCCGCACGCGGAAGCTTGCGTGGTTGACGATGACCTGTGCGGGGTCGCACGGCACCTTGACCATGCTCAGCGCGGGCTGGTCGTCGAACCCTGACGTTCTGGTGTCCACACTCATCTAACCGAGTGACGAGTGATAAGGACACTGCCTTGACAGCAGGGATGTGTCCGAGACCCGTCAAGATCAAGTCACCCCGCCCGGAAGGGGCGGGGTGACACGCTCACGGGTCACGTTCCCTGAGCCGATTGGATCAAGGGAACGCCGGGTGATCAGGTGCGCGGCGCCTCGGCGCGGCGGCGGGCGGCCTCGTAGAGCACGACGCCCGCGGCGACACCGGCGTTCAGCGACTCGGCGCCGCCCGGCATCGGGATGCGGACGAGGTAGTCGCAGTTCTCCCCGACGAGACGGCCAAGGCCCTTGCCCTCGGAGCCGACGACGATGACGACCGGGCCGGCCAGCGCCGCCAGGTCGTTCACGGTGTGCTCGCCCTCGGCGGCCAGGCCGACGATGGCCATGCCGGCCTTCTTGTAGTCCTGGAGGGCGCGGGTCAGGTTGGTGACGCGGGAGACCGGCGTGCGGGCGGCGGTGCCGGCGGAGGTCTTCCAGGCGCCCGCGGTCATACCGGCGGCGCGGCGCTCGGGGATGACCACGCCGTGCCCGCCGAAGGCGGAGACGGAGCGGACGATCGCGCCGAGGTTGCGCGGGTCGGTGACACCGTCGAGGGCCACGATCAGCGGGTCCTCGCCGTTGTCGTAGGCGGCCGTGGTGAGGTCCTCGGGGTGCGCGTACTCGTACGGCGGGACCTGGAGGACCAGGCCCTGGTGGTTGAGCCCGTTGGTCATGCGGTCGAGCTCGGGGCGCGGGGCTTCCATCAGGTTGATGTTGCCGCGTTCGGCGGCGAGCTGGAGGGCGTCGCGCACGCGCTCGTCGTTCTCGATGAACTGCTGCACGTAGAGGGTGGTGGCGGGGACGCCGTCGCGCAGCGCCTCGAAGACCGGATTGCGGCCGACGACCATCTCGCTGGTGCCCTTGGGACCACCGCGGCGCGGAGCGGGGCGCCGCTTGGCGGCCTGCTTGGCCATGGCGTTGCTGATGCGGTGCGCCTTGTGCTTCTTGCGGTCCTCGGCCTTGGGCGTCGGGCCCCTGCCCTCCAGGCCCTTGCGCCGCTGGCCACCGCTGCCGACCGTAGCGCCCTTCTTGTTGGACGTGCGGCGGTTCCTGCGCTGGCTGTTCCCGGCCATGACCTCTACCTGTTTTCGTTGGTGCTGCGGTGTGTACGTATGAAGAGTGTGCCGCCCGGGACGCCGGGCGGCACAGTGGGACTGCTCCGGTGGGCTCAGCGGGGGCCGAGCGTCCAGCGGGGTCCCGTGGGGCTGTCCTCGACGACCAGGCCCGACTGCTGGAGCTGGTCGCGGATGGCGTCGGCGGTTGCCCAGTCCTTGCGGGCCCGGGCGGATTCGCGCTGCTCCAGGACCAGGCGCACCAGGGTGTCGACGGCGCCGTGCAGGTCCTCGCCGCGGTCGGCTTCGCCGGCCCAGGACGGGTCGAGCGGGTCCAGGCCGAGGACGCCCAGCATGGCGCGGACCTCGGACAGGCGGGCGATGGCGGCGTCCTTGTCGTCGGCGGCGAGGGCGCTGTTGCCCTGCCGGACGGCCGTGTGAACGATGGCGAGCGCCTGCGGCACGCCGAGGTCCTCGTCCATGACCTCGGCGAAGGCGGGCGGTACCTCGGCGGCCGGTTCGACGGGGCCGCCGGCCTTCTCGACGACGCGCTGGCAGAAGCCCTCGATGCGCGCGAAGGCCGACTCCGCCTCGCGCAGGGCCTCCTCGCTGTACTCGATCATCGAGCGGTAGTGCGGGGTGCCGAGGTAGTAGCGCAGCACGATCGGACGCCACTGCTTGACCATCTCGGAGACGAGCACCGAGTTGCCGAGGGACTTGGACATCTTCTCGCCGGACATGGTGACCCAGGCGTTGTGGACCCAGTACCGCGCGAACTCGTCGCCGAAGGCCTTGGCCTGGGCGATCTCGTTCTCGTGGTGCGGGAAGATCAGGTCCAGGCCGCCGCCGTGGATGTCGAAGACGCTGCCGAGGTACTTGTGCGCCATGGCCGAGCACTCCAGGTGCCAGCCGGGCCGGCCGCGGCCCCACGGGGTCTCCCAGTCGGGCTCGCCCGGCTTGGACGCCTTCCACATGGCGAAGTCACGGGGGTCGCGCTTGCCGGTGATGCCTTCCTCGGCGGGCTGGCGCAGGTCGTCGATGTTCTGGTTGGAGAGCTCCAGGTAGCCGGGGAAGGAGCGCACGTCGAAGTAGACGCTGCCGTCCGCCTCGTACGCGTGCCCGCGCTCGATGAGGCCGCGCATCATCTCGATCATCTCCGGCACGTGGCCGGTGGCGCGGGGCTCGTAGGTGGGCGGGAGGCAGCCCAGGGCGTTGTAGCCGTCGTTGAACGCGCGCTCGTTCTCGTAGCCGATGGACCACCAGGGGCGGCCCTGCTCGGAGCCCTTCCTGATGATCTTGTCGTCGATGTCCGTGACGTTGCGGATGAAGGTGACGTCGTAGCCGCGGTAGGCGAACCAGCGGCGCATGATGTCGAAGTTCAGGTACGACCGGACGTGCCCGATGTGCGGGGCGGCCTGCACCGTGGCGCCGCACAGGTAGATCGAGACGCAGCCCGGGGTGACCGGGGTGAAGTCGCGGATCTGCCGGGCGCTGGTGTCGTACAGGCGAATAGTCACGGCATCCAGGGTAGTGCGCCCGTAGCAGTGCCCCGCGACCCTTTGGGGACGCGGGGCCCCGTTTGTTGCCGAAGCGGTGTCGTCGTGCGCGGCTCTAGGGCTGGTTCGTCCGGTAGACGAGCGCCGTGGCGATGGCGGCGAGACCTTCGGCACGGCCCGTCAGACCGAGACCGTCGGTGGTGGTGCCCGAGACGGATACGGGGGCGCCCGCGGCGGCGGCGAGCACCTTCTGCGCCTCTTCGCGCCGCTTGCCGATCTTCGGGCGGACGCCGATCACCTGGATCGCGACGTTGCCGATCTCGAAGCCCTCGGCCCGGACGATACGGGCGGCCTCCGCGAGGAGCGTGACACCGGCGGCGCCGGACCACTCGGGGCGGGAGGTGCCGAAGTGCGCGCCGAGGTCGCCGACTCCGGCGGCCGAGAAGAGGGCGTCGCAGGCGGCGTGCGCGGCGACGTCGCCGTCGGAGTGTCCGGCGAGGCCGTCCTCGCCCTCCCACAGCAGTCCGGCGCACCACAGTTCGCGTCCGGCCTCGAAGGCGTGCACATCGGTGCCGATGCCGACGAGCGGGATCAGCGGGGCGGCCGGGGCGCCGGTGCCGGCGCTGCCGTCCTGACCTGCGGAGGAGCTAGTACGCATCGGTGGCCCTCCTGCGGGCGAGTACGGCCTCGGCGAGGACCAGATCGAGCGGGCGGGTGACCTTGAAGGCCTCTTCGTGGCCGGGGACCGCCACGACGGTGACGCCGAGGCGTTCCACCATTCCGGCGTCGTCCGTGGCGCCCTCGCCGTTGACGGCGAACTTCTCGTGGGCACGGCGCAGCGTGGCGAGGTCGAAGCCCTGCGGGGTCTGTACGGCACGCAGCCGCGCCCGCTCGGGCGTGGCGACGACGGGCTCCGGCTCGCCGGGCCCGCCGGGCTCGACCTCCTTGACGGTGTCGGCCAGCGGCAGCGCGGGCACCACGGCGGGCGCGCCGGCGCGGACCGCCTCGACGACGGAGTCGACCGTCTCGACGGGGACCAGCGGGCGGGCCGCGTCGTGGATGAGTACGGAGGTGACGTCCGCCGGGAGCGCCTCCAGGCCGGCGCGTACGGACCCCTGGCGGGTCTCGCGGCCGGGTACGACCATGACCTCGGTCCGTTCCGGCAACGGATGCTCGTCCAGCAGGCGGCGCACCTCGGCCGCGCCGTCGGACGGGGCGACGACCACGACCAGGGACACCGCGCGGGAGCGGGCCATGGCGCGGACGGCGTGGATCAGCATCGGTGTCCCGCCGAGGGCCCGCAGGGCCTTGGGGGCGCCGGGGCCGAGGCGTACCCCGCGCCCGGCGGCCGGGATCACGGCGGCGGTGCGGTGGGGTCGCGATTCGTCAGACATCAATAGCTCCGAGCCAGGTTTGTGACTTCGGCCGACATGGGTATGGCGTGGGGGTGACGCCGGGTACGCAGCCCTCGCCCCTTCCGTGACGACAGGTCGAGTCGGCTGCCGGCCCGGGGTGACGCGTACGCAGTCCGGGCACAGATCCGGGTACAGACATGCCGCAGCGCCCGGCGACAAGTTTCCTTGTCATCGGGCACCGCGGCACAACTGTCTGCGAAGGGCCTGTACGACGGGATCCGTGGAGCTGGACCCGTCCGGCTCGTCGCGTACGGGTTCTCGCGTCAGGACGCGAGGACCTCGTCGAGGAGGGCCTCGGCCTTGTCCTCGTTGGTGTTCTCGGCGAGCGCGAGCTCGCTCACCAAGATCTGGCGCGCCTTCGCGAGCATGCGCTTCTCGCCCGCGGAAAGCCCGCGCTCACGCTCACGGCGCCACAGGTCGCGCACGACTTCGGCGACCTTGATGACGTCGCCAGAAGCGAGCTTCTCCAGATTTGCCTTGTAGCGCCGGGACCAGTTCGTCGGCTCTTCTGCATACGGTGCGCGGAGCACCTCGAAGACCCGGTCCAGCCCGTCCTGGCCGACTACGTCGCGAACGCCGACGAACTCCGCATTGTCCGCAGGCACACGAACCGTCAGGTCGCCCTGGGCGACCTTGAGCACCAAGTAGGTCTTGTCCACGCCTTTGATCTGACGAGTCTCAATGGCCTCGATCAGCGCGGCCCCGTGATGGGGATAGACCACGGTGTCGCCAACCTTGAACGTCATGTGACAGGTACCCCTTCCGTGGCTATCCAGGGTAACACGAGAACTGACCGTTATGAATGGCGTTTTCGCAGGTCAGGGCACATCTCGGGGCTTGACAACAGCGACACGTACGTGCTGCGGAGGGCTTCCGGAAGGGGGTATTCGCAGGTCGGAGGCGCTGTGCGGACCGGACGAAACGACCACGCTACACCCGCGGGACTCGCCGCTCAGTGTGATGTACGTCCCGTTTTGCCGGGTTCGAAGGCCGAAAACCGAACTACTCCGTTCGACTGGCGGGCACCCGTACGGAGCGGTTCAGGCCCAATCCCCGAATTGATCACCGGGCGGCGTTCGGGGAATCCGGGAATTGATCAACGAACGGCACCCGAACCGCGCGTCCGCGATCTTCGCGATGTCCGCGCGATATGGCGAATGGGAGATCACCGGGGGGACGGCAGGTGATCGCGCAGTGATCGCGGACCGATCGCGCGGACCCGCACAGGGCGGGCCGGGCACTGCGGAGGGTCGGGTGCGGGGGCGAGGCGGCGGCTCGGTAACCTAAGCGCGCTGACACACCCTTAGGGCGGCTTTACCTCAGCCGTCCGACGGGGCACCTCCCCCAGCGCGAGCTGGGGTCGTCCACCCTTCCGTCCGTACGTCCAAGGAGTTGCCGCCGCCGTGAGCCGCAGCCTTCGACGCGGCGCTCTCGCCGCTACCGCCATCGTGTTCTCGATCGCTTCGCTCTCCGCATGCGCTGCGGGCAACGACGCGCAGACTCTGGAGATCAAGCCGGACAACGCCGCCGTCACCAAGGGCGACATCAAGATCCAGAACGCACTGGTGATCACCCAGGGCGCGAAGGAGAAGAAGGGCCCGGCCGCCGTCTCCGCGACCGTCTTCAACTCCGGCCGCACCCCCCAGACCATTGACGCCATCACCCTCGCGGGTGGCAAGGCCAAGGTGACGCTGAAGCCGGCCGAGGGCTCCGGCAAGGTCACCGTCCCGGCCGGCGGGTCCGTGGTGCTGGGCGGCAAGGGCAACGCCTCCGCCGTGGTCGAGGGCGGCCGCGAGGCCGTTCAGGACGGCAACGTGCAGGAGGTCGTCTTCCAGCTGAGCAACACCGGTGACGTGAAGCTGAACGCCTCCGTCGTCCCCGGAGCGGGCATGTACGCCGCCTTCGGCCCGACCGAGGCCCCCGCCCCCGCCCCCGGCGCGGCCGGCGCGAGCCCTTCGGGCAGCCCGTCCGGGACCCCGTCGGGTGCGCCGTCCGGCAGCCCCTCGGGCGCCGCTTCGGGCGCGCCGTCCGGCACCCCCTCGGGTGCGGCCTTGCACGCCGCCGGTCACTGAGCCGCGTAGGCACGACGTAACGGCAGGGCCCCCATCCGCGGCGGATGGGGGCCC
>NZ_JBSGYT010000071.1:0-28066 GCF_053610645.1 Streptomyces sp. NPDC054883
ACCCGGTACGACAAGACCGCCCAGTCCTACCAAGCAGCCGTCACCCTCGCATCACTGCTGATGTGGGCGTGACACTTTGACGACAACTCCTAGCGCGCCCGGGCCTCCGCGCAGGTCCGGGGCCACCCGCGGGTAGGGCTGGTCCGATACTTCCGGCCCGGTCCCCGCCCGCTGCTCCGCTCCTACCGACAACCCTTGGAGTAAGGGCTGGAGCCCGAATCCGACATCGAACGCGGACGAGCCCGCCACCATGGTGGCGGGCTCGTCCGCGTCTACGGAGCCCGCGGCGGCGGTGACAACGGCTTCACAACCCGGCCAACGACGTCAGGCTGCAGGACCGGCGGACGCGAGGGCCGGGTCCGATCTCGGTCCCACCGCTGAGGAGGGCCTCGTCGCCGGCACTGACGACGGATGGACGAGGGGGAGGGTGCCGTGTCGGGAGGCGGGTGGTCGCACTTCGCCGAGCTCTCGTCGGGCCACACTACGAAGAGATCACAGGGGGGGGGAGGCTGGAAAACGCTGGTGGGGATCGTCCGTGCGGATCTTGGGCGTACGCTGAGGGGAAAGCCGCACCATGCGAAGGTCTACACGTTGGGCAGGGAGCCGGACGTGTGTCTTGGTCGTGTGGCCGCCGCTTCCGGAAGGCCAAGAGAACCGAGGGCTCTCATGCCCATCTCATCCGCAGTACCTGCCTTCCCGTCCGTGGTGGACGTCTTCGCCGGCATGGCTCGCACGAATGTTTCGGGATGATCAGTGCCGACATGGCGCGGGTGCTTGGCCGGTTGCGTCGGCGTGACGGGCCCGGGGGGGTGGAGAGCGTCATCACCGCCGCCACCGAGATCCTCGGAGTGGACGGCCTCGCCGTGTCCTTGTCGGCGGAGGACGAGGCGATCGAGCTCATGTGGTGCACCGACGAGGACACCCGCCGGTTCGAGGACCTTCAGTTCACTCTCGGCGAGGGGCCCGGGCCCGACGCCGTGCGCCGCGGCGTGATGGTGTGGGCACCGGACCTGATCGGTGGCCGGCCGGACCGGTGGCCCGCACTGGCCTCGGAGGCCGAGGCCAGTGCGGTGTTCTGTTTCCCGATGGGCGTGGGCGCGATCCGAGTCGGTGTCCTGACCGCGCTGCGCCGCACTCCGGGATCACTCACATCGAGCGAGACGGATGACGCCCTCGCCCTGGCCGGCGCCCTCACCGCCCACTGCCTGGAAGACGCCGCACCGCACGACGCCTGCGAACACGCCGGGTTCCCCGGCGCCCTGGGGCGGGCGGTAGTGCATCAGGCGACGGGAATGCTCAGCGTCCAGCTGTCCCTCCCCCTGCCCAAGGCACTCCTGCGCCTGCGCGCACACGCCTACGGCAGCGGACGCTCCCTCACCGACACCGCCCAGGACATCGTGGACCGCCGGCTTCGCCTGGCCCCTGACGGCCCGCCCCCGCCCGTTGCAGACAAGGATGGCTTGCCATGACCCGAGAACGCCTGATGACCGAGGCCTTCGTCGAGGCCGCCGACTCCCTCACCGACGACTTCGACCTCATCGAATTCCTCCAACGACTCTCGGTGCGCTGCACGGATCTGCTCCGGGTGGCGGCGGCGGGCATCCTGCTGGGCGATCCGGACGAAGGCTTGCAGACCATCGCGGCTTCCGACGAACACACCCGTCTGCTGGAGTTGTTCGCCCTCCAACACGGTCAGGGCCCCTGCCTGGACTGCTACAGGAGCGGACAGGCCCGTACCGGCATCGACCTCACCGACCCGGTGATCATCGGGCCCTGGGCGCGATTCGCCTCCCTGGCCGTCCGGACGGGGTTCACGGCCATGGACGTGTTTCCCCTGCGCCTGCGCGGCCGCGTCATCGGCACTCTCGCCATCTTCCAGGAACGTCCCGGCCGCCTCACTGGAGCGGATCTCACCGTGGCGCAGGCCTTGGCGGACGTGGCCACCATCGCCATCCTTCAGCAGCGGACCGTGGATCACGGCCAGATCGAGCGAGCGCAACTCCAACACGCGCTGACCAGCCGCATCATCCTGGAACAGGCCAAGGGCGTCCTCGCGGAGCGTTGGCAGACCTCCGTCGACGATGCGTTCTTCGCACTCCGCTCCTACGCGCGCGCCCACAACCGGCAACTCACGAAACTGGCGGGCGAGGTCCTCGACGGCACACTCGACACCACCACCATCCCCCGCCCCGGAACCGAGCCTCCAAAGCACTGAGCAGTCTCAACGCGAACCTCAGGCAAGGCGTACGTGGCAGTGGTCCGCCCTGCACGGTGCAGAGCGGGCCCGCCCGGTGGGTCGAAGGACCCGCTGCCATGCCTCCTGTTCGGGGACGGCCCCCGGGGGGAGCTCGGTCCGACCCGCTCGGGTTGACCTCACCATGTCAAGATCACACGTTCAGATTGTCTTCCTCTCCCGGCGCCATCCACCTATATTCACGGTGAGAAGCGGCACAAGCGGGTTCATGCCCTGCGCGCGACGCCCTTCCAGGCTCCCAGCCCACGAGCCGGTCACACCATCGAGGCCTGGCTGGAGAGCTGTCGCAGTCCTACAAGCGCTCCGGCCCCGACCTCTCCGCGTTCGAGACGGGGCAACTCCCCGGTCCCGTTGCGGTGGGGACACCCCCATGAGAGCACGAGACGCGACATCGCGTTCTCATACGCACGGCCGCCGCGTGGGGACGGCGGCCGTGCGGACGGGGATCACACCAGACGCGAGCACCGAGAAACGACAAACCTCCGGTGCGCCCAGCGCAACCAGGCGCCCAACGTGCGCACCCCGTCATACATCAGTCGTCCGTTCAAGGCGCCAGACGCAAAGGATCTTCCATCCTTCAAACTCGGAATCGAAAGCGGTCCCCTCCATGCGCGTCATCGTCAATGTGTCGGCTGCCACACTGCTCTGCCTCGCCGGAGCCTCCGGTATGGCAGAGGCCCAGTCCACGAGCCTGTACGCCCCTACCGCCCTGGTCTTCACCCTCGCCCAAGGAGACAACGTCACGGCCCCCGTCACACGAGCCGTCACTCTCAGCTGCGCGCCGACCCCGCGGGGCACTCACCCGCTTCCGGGAGCCGCTTGCGCGGCCCTGAACGCCTCCGGCGGGTCGTTCGACCACCAGCTGGCCTCCCCCGACACACACCGCGTGTGTCCGATGATCTACGCCCCCGTCACCATCACCGCGGACGGCGTGTGGCAGGGCGACCGTGTCACCTGGAAGCACACCTTCTCCAACACCTGCGTCATGTCGGCGACCCTGAACGGCACCGCCGTCTTCGCGTTCTGACCCCACGCCACCTCCAAGCGCCACCCGCCCACGCCTCATGAACGGCGCCCCGGGCTGATCGCCGCAGTAGGTCCCAAGTCGGCGCCGGCGCTGGCTCGGCGAGCGGCCCACAATGAAGCCCTCACCGAGGAATGACCGCCCGGCCGGCAGACCGCCTGGGAAAGGGTCGAAAGGCGGGCGGGCGGTCACGTATCGAGTGCTCCTCCGCCCAGGTCGAAGGCCACGTCAAACGCCCTCTCAAGGCCCTCAAGCGTGACCAAGTTCGGCCAAGCCCACCTTCCCTTCACAAAGCGCCCGGCTGTTGTCCGTGAGTCGCCAGCCACAGACCCTGATAGGCCCGGTCGAGCACGATGCTTCACGGAATCCGTGCCCGGACCTCCGTCGTGGCCGACAGGAATTTCCTCGGCGAGGACGGTCGTCACCCGCGCCTCGCACCGGACCCACAACAGCGCCCCGCGGAGCACCAGGACGTAGGCGAGCGCTGGGGCCGCGCACCCACCAGCAGGGAAACTCGGGGTGACTGGATAGCCGCATCTGCTCCGAGGCGTTCCTGACCCCCGGTCGGAACCCGGGCTGGCGAGGATCAGGTTCATGGCGGGCTCCCCGGGCCTGCCGCGCGTGGCCGCGACCTCTGTCCGGCGGCGAGGCGATGGCCCGGTGAGCCGCGCGCGGGCCTGTCCGGACTCGCGTTCGGTGACCGCAAGCAGCTCTCGCGGGGTGCGCGTTGAGCCAGGACGTGGGTGACCTTGGCGTGGGTGTCGTACGGGATCCGGGCGTAGCCACCCCGCTGAACGCGGGCGGGATTCCCCCGCGGCGTCGGTCGCCTCGGTCCCGTCGGCTGGTGCGCTCTCAGGTGCGCGAACATCGCGGTGGAGGCGGCCTGCGACCGGCCGGCCGGCGGTACGAGCTCTCTTCCCGCCGAAGAACGCCAAAGGGGCGGCCGTCACTCGCTCGGCGATCACCGCTGCCGGACGTTCCATGGGCCTCGCCCGGCCCCGAACCTGGCCCGCGCGGGTGGGCCCGCGACCTCGACGCCGAACAGATCGGCCGACGCGTGGGGCCGGCGCGGTCCTTTGGACAGGAACCACCCACGCATCGGATACACCCCGGCGGGATCCGGCCGCGGGTTGGACCACACCCGAGGGTAAGCCCATCGCCCCGGCCTTCCGCCCGCAGGTGAGGCGAACCGACAGAGGCCGGTCCTCGGTGGGCTTCCACCGTGTCTCCGCGGGCATGTCGAAGACCTGATGGCGCTCCACCCCGACCACCGCCGCGTTCCGGAGGTCGGACCCGCGGTCGATGCGGAGTGCGGGCCGGTGGACGGCGCTCTCATCCAGGACCGGAACGGCCGGGGCATGGGACCCAACGATCACGAAACCGGGTGTGAAGATCAATTCGACTGTCGATGGCCAGCTGTCCACTCACGTTCGAGGTTCCCCTGGACGGACCGGCAAGACGGGTGGCTCACATCTGGTTCGGTGGAGCTCGGCGGGCGGCTCGCGGGTCGCGCGGGAACACGCGCCAGGCAGGCACGGTGGGTGCTCGGTGGAACGGGCGTGTGCCCTCGGCGTCGCACCGGTTCGGACCGCGTTACCGGTGGCTCGCGGAGACCGGCTCGGTGTCGAAGGTGTAGAACTTCCGGTGGTCCAGCATGTCGGCCGGGGTCACGTCGTTCCACGGCCGCATCGTGTCGTTGAGGTCCACGACGTTGGTGGTGCCGGCGGCCGGCAGGTACGTGGACTGCGGGTGCCTGGCCTGCCAGTCGGCCCACAGCTTGTCGATGTACGCGTGGTGCATCCAGAACACCGGGTCGTTCGGGGAGACGCCGGTGGCCATCTGACCGCCGACCCAGACGTGCACCCGGTTGTGGAGGTTGGCGCCGCGCCAGCCCTCAAGGTTGTTGCGGAAGCCGTTCGAGACGCTGTTCCAGGGGGCCATGTCGTACACCGGCATGGCCAGTACGGCTTCCACCTCGGCCTTGTTGGGCAGTTCGGCCACACCGGTGCCGAGGGCGCGCCGCAGGTAGGAGCGGCCGTCCACCCGGACGTCGATGTTCCACTTGCCCGTCGCGTAGCTGAACGGCCCGTCGAGGACCTGCCCGTCCCGGGCCCGACCCGTACCGCCGAGGAAGTCGGCGGCCCAGAGCGAGGAGCGGGTGGTGCGGTCCGTCGCCCAGTCCCAATAGGGAAGGGAAACGCTCTTGTCCACGGCCTGGAGCGCCGCTTCGAACTCCAGGAGAAACCGGCGGTGCCAGGGGAGGAAGGAGGGGGACCGGTGACCGACCCGGTCACCGGAGTCGGTGTCTCCCATGATGAACCCGTTGTGCGTGGTGACGAAGCGGTCGTAGCGGCCGGTGCGCTTGAGTTCGAGCAGTGCGTTGGTGAAGGCGCGCTTGTCCTCGGCGGTGAGCGCGGCCTGGTTCTTGCGCACGGTCATCACATGCCGCCCATCGGGACGAGGGTCGCGCCCTGGAGCTCGCGCACGGCGGCGCGGGCGAGCGAGATCGGGGTGGCGAAGGTCTCGTAGTGGTTGACCACGCTGATCCAGCTGCCGTCGGCGTTCTGCATCACGTGGAGTTCGCTGTCGTCTATGCGGACGGTGGGAAGGCCGGGCGAGTGGTGGCCGCCGTGGTGACCGCCGCCGGTGGCGGCGGTGATCTGTATGCGGCGTCCCTTGTAGACCTCGTCGACCGTGCCGGCGGGTATCGCGGCGCGGGAGTCGGTGCCGGCCGCGTACGCGGTGGCGCCCGCGAGGCCGATGACGGAGAGTGCGCCGGCAGTGGTACCCAAGGCCTGCCGGCGGGTGATTTTGTTCATGCCCGAAGGACTATCAGGGCCCGGACACATGACTGCCTGTATCGAGACAAGAGCGGATAGGTTGACCGGAGAACAAGTTCGATAATCTTCCTTTATCTGTCGGATCGGGCGGATCCAGACGGGAAACATCTCCGCGGATCACCCCCGATCGACACGTTCCTTCGGCCAATTGGAAGCACCAAGAAAGAGAACCCCTCACGGAATCGTCCGGAAGACGCACGCATAAGGCCCGGCGGCCCCCAGAAGCCCTTATTTATTTTGCCATTTTGCCGACCTCATCATGTCAAGATCATCGAATTGTGCGGTCTTTCCTTCCCGAGGCCACCCTCGTAGGCTTGAGCCGAAATTCAGAGCCAGCCGGGTCTGATCTCCAGCGCCCTGTCGCTTTTCAGGCTCCCAGCCCACGAGCCGGCACGCCGTCGAGGCCTGACTGGAGAGCTATCGCGGTCCCGCGACTATTTTCGGTCCCGCTTCTCTCCGCGTTCGCGACGCGACGGGGCACTCCTCGGTCCTGCCGCGATAGGGATAGTCGATGAAGGGCATGAGACGTGTCCGCGGAAATCCTGCTGACCGCGGCGGCCGCCGGTGCCCAGGCGATCAATCCGCCCGGGAGTTCGTCAGGTTGCGGAGAGGAGCGACTCCTCGCGATTCTGCCTCCATGGGCCCAACCTCTGCGGCCGGTCCCGCGCGTCCGGCCGCGAGTATCCGCGTCATCGGCACTCAGCTCCCTGCCGCCGGAAACCTGTAAGACATTGAACAGGCGTCCCATCCTTCACGGGCCGGGGCGTTGGTCCTTACTCATCAAGGAAGAGGCGAGGGGACGGGTCATCATGTCGAAGTACCAGATCTATGAGGTCGCCGTTCCCATACACGACATGACCGATCCGGCCCGTCGCGGGTTGCACGTCTTCACAGGCCAGGCAAGCTCCTCTGGCAAGGCCATGCGGCGTGCGCACGAGGTTTACCAGGCCGCGCTCGCCGCACAACGGGCCGGGCGAGAGATCCCCGGCGAGCAGGCCGGGGGCTGGGGAGCGCGTGGTCTGAGGCCCGGATGGGCCCTTGACTGGCCCGGCGCGACCGCGGGTCTCTGGGGCGGGCCAACCGCTCTCCCTCAGGCTCCGCGCAGGGCTGACGCGTAGGCCTCTTCCAGGGTGGCGACGGGACCGAAAACGCTCGTCAGCCGGACAGCTTTCAGGATTCCCAGATGGCGAGGGAGCGTGCATACCAGGCCCATGCCGCCACGATTATCCAGAGCCCGCTTGCGAGCGTGACACAGCATCCGCAGCGTGGAACAGTCGATGAAGGTCGCCGTGCGCAGGTCCACAACAATTCTGGGTTGATCGGTATCCGTCGCGGCGTCCACATGTGCCCTTACCCGCAGGTCGGCCACGAGGTCGATCTCACCATGAAACTCGATCACGGTGAAATCGTTCACTCGACGAATCTGCGCATAGGACTCGGAGAATAAATCCAGCCGGCATCGAGGTATCGCTTGGTCGCAGTTGAACCGGAGCTTGTCCCCCATGGGGTCCCTTTAAATTCGCGGGCGCTCGCGACGGCAAGACCGCCCAGAGAATTGGACAGCCACCGGGGTCCAGAGTGACCCTTCCACGATACGGAAGCGGAGAGGAGAAAAGCACAGCCCAGAAGAGATTCACTCGAATGAGTGTCTCCAAATGATGCGGTGGTCCACGAGTTCCCGAGCCCAGGCGGCGCCGCGACCGGCAGCGGAGGAGCGGCGGCGCCCGCCCGCGCGGCCCGGGCACCGGTCGCCCGCGAGCAGCTCCAGCGCCCGGTCCCGCGGCATGTACGGCCGGACCGTCGCGCCGGCCCCGATACCCACTGTCGTGACCACCGGCACTCCCCGCTGCTTCCTGCCCTTGGAACCGTCCACCGGCCCACTTCTTCCAGGAGCGCTGTGGCACCGCCGCATGCCACACCCTCACACCACGGTGCGCCGCTGGTTGTCAGGGATGCTCGGACGGCAGTGGTGCGAAATCTGGAGGCGCAGGCGGTCGATGACGCGCTGGATCTTTCCGCGCTGCTGATGGCCACCCGGCTGATCAGCCCGGCGCGGCGGGCGTCGGACGAGGAACGCCTGGCGGTGCTGCCGCAGCTGGAGAAGGCGGCCCGCGTCCTGGCGAAGGCGTCGAAGATCCTCACCGAGGAGCTGGACCTGGTCGCCGAGGCCGGGACGGACCTGGACGTGGCCGCCTTGTGGGCGGCGGTCGAGGAGGCGTGCCGCGCGAGGCGGTGGCGGTGGTCGAGTACCTGGTGCCGGAGGACGACGGATCCCGTTGCCCCTTTGACGCGTATCTCGGTTATCACTTATTGCCCCGCGACAGCAAGGCGCTTCCCCAGCCCTGCCCGCGTACATCCACGTCGACGGCCAGACCGCCGCAGACTTGCCGACGGTCACCGTGAGCATCATCGCCAGCGCAGTCGGATAGACCCTTCCAATGGGCCCCGAAGTCCTAGCCCGGACACCAGGGAACAAGTAACCCACCAGTAGCTTTCACGGCTCGCGACTCATTGCGCGTTCGCTGCCGTGGCGGCCTGTTCGTCGTGTTCGCGCAGCATCCGCATCACGGTGGCGGGTGAGGGATGTTGGCCCTTCTTCGTGCCGGTGGTGATGACAAGCCGCTTGGCGATGTCGCGCAGGCTCATCTCTTGGTCGCGCAGGTGAAGGGCCATGGACAGCATGGACTCGTCGGTGACGCCCGCGCAGCCGATGGTCTTGCCGCGCTTGCGGGCGGACTCGTGGCCTTCGAGGGTGCGGTCGCGGATGTACTCGCGTTCCATGCCGGACATGGCGGCGAGCACGGTGAACACGATGCCGGACGGGTCGTGTGAGCCCTTCGGTTCTCCGGTGAGGAACTCCAGGCCGACGTCGCTCGCCTTCAGTTCCTCGGCGAGCATAGCGAGTTCGATGCCGCGGCCGAGTCGTTTGTGTTCGGGGACGACGAGGGTGACGGCGACGCCGGAGGAGCGGATCTCCCCGGCGAGCTTCACGGCGGCCTCCAGCTCGGGGCGCTTGGTGGCGCGGGTGGAGATCTTCTCCGAGAAGACCCGCGTCACCCCGGCCTCGGCGAGGGGGTCGAGTTGTGCCTCGAGGGACTGCCGGGCGGTCGAGGCGCGGGCATAGCCGAGGCGGACGTGCCCGACCGGTTCGGCGCCGGCACTCACGGGCCGGGGCAGCTCGGTCCACACCGAGCCCGGCTTGCGTACGGCAGGGGTCGGCACGCTCAGGGCCTTCGCGAGTTGGGGCACAAGGCGGAAGCGGGCGGTGTGGTACTGGATGGCCACCCTGCCCTTACCGGTACGGCACGGGGACCCCGCGGGGTCGGCGCGGATTTCCTCGGGGGTGCGGGTACAGTCGGTCATGTCGCCGATCTCGCGGGCACCGCGCAAGGCGTCGTCCCGGGACGGGAAGGCCGCGAGGCCACGGCCGGAGACGTGGCCGAGCCGCCAGGGGTTGGCGGCCCCGTCGGCCCCCTCCCGGAAGCCCGTAGGCATCTCGTAGACGTGCAGCCCAGGCACCGGCTGCACCGACGCGAGGGTGATGGTGACGAGGGATCCGGGGAACCGCATCTCGCAGTCGCACTCCGGCAGGGCAGAGCCGTACGGGTCGACCTCGGGATGGGTGTACCGGATCGGCTTGCCCAGAGCCCGGGCGTAGTCGATCTCCGAACGGGTGGACTCCCCGATGTAGTCGCCGACGAAAGCGCCTGAGTTCGCGAATACTGAGCACTCGGCGCCCCGAACCTGGGCGTTCGTCGCGTGTCGGTTGGCGATCATCGTCGTTCTTTCATCCAGCAGGCGGGGCAAATGTCGCGGCCATCGCGGGTCCGGTGCCATTAGCTTGTCATTTATCCAGTCGGCGGGGCTTGGTGCCCTTCTTGTGATGGGCGGGTCTGGTGTACGCCTCGCCGGTTGCGAGGACCCGTCCCACGTCGTGACGGGTTGCCGAACGGCTGTTTCTTGAACCGAGTGGGCGGCCGGGGCCAGGTCGGGAGGGTTTGGGCGCACGCGCTGGCGTCGGGGTCTGAGCGTGGAGGTTTCTGAACCCGGTTCAGGCGGGGGTCGTGGTCACCCGCGCAGTGTGCCGCCCGGCCTCGGAGGTCCGGGCCGGTTCACCGGCGGTAGCAGTGGCTTAACCGCTCTGTTCTGGTGAGCTGAAACAACCAGCCTGGCCCTGCTGGCCAGGGCCAGAGCACTATCACCGCTGATAGCGGCCTGGCCCTACCCGCAGGGCCGGACCTGGGAGACTAGGGATCATGACCGACCGTCGACCGCTCTCGCTGCCCGCCTTCTCCGAGCCCGCTTCCGACGCTCCTGTACCCGCCCAGGCGGGTGGGCGCCGGCTGATGCCACTCGAGCAGGGCGCCGACTTCCGCCAGCCGCCCGGCGAGACCGAGCCCGAGCCCGCACCCGCCCCGGCCCGACGTCCGCTCGCCCCCATCACCTTCTCAGACCCGGACCGCCATATCTGAGCGCTACCACCACGGGTTGCGCCACGTCCAGGACCAGCTCACCACCTAGCCCCATCGCCCGGTGTGCCAGCGCCTCCCCCTGGACAGTGGTCGTAGCCGGCCCGGCTCCCGCCTCGGATACCGTGTTCCTCTACGGGGTGCCATAACGGATGTGACGCCCCCCACCGGAGGTAGTCAGCGTATGAGTTCAAAGCGCAGCAAGAATCCAGCCCTGCCCGTACTTGACGACGCATTCCGACTCGAGTCGGTCAAGGACGCCGAAGAGTCCACCCGTGACTTGGCCGCGCGGCTGGCCACCACCGAGCTGCGCCGCGTTTCCCACCCGGGCCGGGTCACCTGGGAGCCCACCGATCAGGCCGAGCCCGTACCGGTCCCGCCGACTGTGGTCGACGGTGACGGGGACCTGTGGCTGCGGGACCGGGGCACTGGCACCTGGACCATGCCCGAGTTCAACCCGAAGGAGTTCCCGGCCCGCTGTGGCGAGGTTCTGACGTGGAACCAGCTTGCCCGCGAGTTCGGCCCGCTTACCGCACTGGCCGACGACCGCCGCATCGGCGGCGGCCGGCGCTGACCGCGCAGCCTTCTGGGATGACCGCGCCCCTGAAGCGCCCGTTACGGGTAGCTGGGAGCTCCAGCTCACCGCCGAGCTCGACGATGGCGGCGAGCAGGTGAGCGTGGTGGTCGGTCACGATGTCTCCATGTTGCAGCCGGATGCGTCGTCGCTGTCCGTGGGGTCGGGGTGGAAGAAGCGGGTGTAGCGGAGTCCGGTCTCCGGAGTGATGTTGAACACCGCGCATAGGTGCTGCGGGTCAGCGCCGGTGACGGCGGCCTCTTCGAGGATTCGGTCCTCGCGAAGTTGCTGGGCGGTGACCGGGAGGCCGCGCAGCAGAGGCTGCATCCAGCCGGTTGTGACCGGGGCCCGGGTGTGCGCGGTCTGCGAGCTGATGAACACGTGAGGGTTGCGGGTATGTGGCCAGCGCTGGTGCCGGAGGTGGATGTAGTCGACGGCGGCCTGCTGGGTGAAGGCGTCGAGGGGGTGATCGATGTCGCCGAGCGTGAGCCGGCCGCGGGTGGAGTCGATGGCGGTCAGGGGCAGCGCTCGGGCCTGGTGCGGGTAGAGCGCATGGATGCCGACGAGGGCGATCAGCAGCTTCAGGGGGGGGGTCTCGGCGGCTGTGGTCAGACGCTGGATCGTTTCGGGGCTCAGCGGCATGGGCACCGAGCTGGGCCGGGATCCCAGACTCACGCCTCGTGCGGGGTTGACGAACAACAGCCGTTCGCTCTTGAGGGTCTTGAACATGTCGCGCAGCGCGACGGCTTCGGTGTGCGGTGCCGCGCATTGGGCAAGCCACTAGGTGACGTCGGCACGGTTGACCTGGCGAAGGGTGCGGTAGCGCTGCGAGCAGGCAAGAAGGAACGGGATCGCGGAGTTGGCCTGGTTTCGGACCGTGGTAGTCGAGCGGGGACGGCGGCGAGGTCCGCCGTGACGGACGATGCGGATCCACACGAGGGCTTCTTCGCGGATCTCCGGGTGCACGCTGACCAGTCGGCGGTGGATCCACGCGTCGAGGGGGTCGATGCGGTCGTCGTCGAGGAGAGCGGGGTGGGCAAGGACTTCGGTGACCCGGATGATGGCACGTCGGTTTTGCTGACGCGGTAGCGTGGCAACGGTGCTGGCCTTGATTGTCTCGTGCGGACCGTGGACGGCGGTCAGTAGGTACAGGCTGTTCTGCACGCGCTCGCGCAAGGCTGGTGACCAGCCTTGGGTCTCGGCGCTGGCATCGGCCTGTGTGGCGACGTAGGCGGTGAAGGCGGAATCGATCGGCGTGACGTCGGGCACGGTGACGCGCGACATGTCCCGAGCTGCGATGAACAGCGGCTCCTGGCGCCACCGGGGTGTCGCCCAGAAGGCGATGTCGGGCTGCTGGTGCGCCGCGGGGGCTCCGTATCCTCGCGGTCGAGCTGCGGCGGCAAGGTGCACCCGCCGGACCAGATCGGCGAGGAACAGCTGCTGCCCGGCGTTGGCCGCGGTGGACTAGTTCGGGCGCTGCCATGTGCGCGGAACTGCGAGAGCTTGGCAGCGGCACAGTCGGCACACCCCCTGTTTGAAGAGCGGCACGTTGCGGCGGCAAGTCGCGCAGGTGCCGGTCTGGTGGCCGCGGTTGCGTAGGGAGGTGCAGGCCGCGCAGCGGCCGTGGCGGCGCCAGATGCCCCAGGCAAGGCAGTCGCTGCAGCTGTCCGCATACGGCACGCGGGGATGGCATCGGAGGCAGAAGCCGCCGGCGTAGTGGGCGTCGCTGCCGCAGGCCTTGCAGTTCGGAGGCGGAAGGCTGGGATGCAGGCACTGAAGCAGCGGGCCCGGCCGTACTCCGCGATCTTCTCGCCGCACTGCTTGCACGATCGGGGACGCAGGTGGCTCACAGCGGTGGTTCCGTCCGGCCGACTCTGCGTTCGAGCCTAGGGCGCTCGCCCGCGACCGCCGCACGGGCGGGAGTGCTCGCAGGTCGCTGAGCGCGGGCCTTCTCCGGTTCGGCAGCTCGGCGAGTGCCTGGGACGCTCCCGCGGAGGATTCACCACCAAAATCCATCTCGCGGCCGACGGACGATGCCGGCCCCTCGCCCTCGTCCTGACACCCGGACACCACGGCGACGGACCCCAACTCGAGTACGTCCTCAGCCAGATCTCGGTCTCCCGCACCGGGGCCGGACGACCTCGCACGCGACCCGATTGTGTCCTGGCGGACAAGGCCTACACGTCCCGCACGAACCGCCGCTACCTGCGACGACGCGGCATCGCCCACACCATTCCCGAACGCCGCGACCAGCAAAACCACCGGAAGAAGCGAGGATCCCGAGGCGGCCGGCCGGCTTCGACAGCGAGATCTACAAGAAACGCAACACTGTCGAACGGGCCATCAACCGGCTGAAAGGCTTCCGCGCCGTCGCCACCCGCTACGAGAAACGCGCCTACATCTACCTCGGCACCGTCACCCTCGCATCCCTCATGATCTGACTCCGGACATGATCCGAGAAACATCGCCTAGCTCGTGACGGCTCACAGCGCCGGGGTTCTGCGAGGTGGTGGACGCCGGTTGTATCGGCGGCCGCCAGCTCCAGGAGGGCGGCGGCCAGGTCGGTGACGTGCACGGGGCAGCGGATGTCGTCGGTGAACAGCGCACCGTCGCGCGTGCCATCGGCGAGCTCGTGCACCATCTTCCCGCGGACTGCCCATGGCCGATGACCAGTGATGTCCGGGCGACAGCGACTCTCGGGTACACGGTGAGGACGCCGGTCTCTGCCGCGGCTTTGGACGACGTCACCCAGACCCTCGCTCTGGTCGACGGCATCCCGCCCGTCGCGGGCAGACCCGGCCGGCCCCGCCGTCGGCGCGAGGCCCTGCTCGGCGACAAGGGCTACGACTCCAACCCCAACCGCGAAGAGCTGCGCGCAGGAACAAGCCGCTCAGGGCCTGCTGTTCTTCCATTTGGCCAATCTTGCGAGGTATACGTCCTCGTCGACGACCTGGGTACTGTGCTGGATCAAATCCTGCGGGGTCGGGGGAATTTTGGAGGCCACCGTATATCTGTTGCTTTTTTCGGCAAAGACGTGCACGCCGATGACCCTGCTGTCATCCTGGGACACGATGGCGGCACCCGAGTCCCCGTCCAAACCGGTACCGCCCTCAATTCGTAGGCACGGACCGAGGCTCGTGAATCCCAGTTGGTCGTTTCCCCGAAACACCCAGTGGTCGGTGTCCACCACCTTCCCGTGCTGCACTGTGCCCGTTTTCTTGCCGAGCCATCTCACAGGTTCGCCTTCTTTGGGGCTCCGAGTCTCCAGTGGAGCAAGTGGATCAGCGCCGTCGTGGATCCCCGGGATCGCCGCGGTGGTCGCCCCCGCCACCGGAGCCATCCACGCAAAGTCATAGAGCATGTCCTCGAGGCGGACGCCATATTCCAGCACGTTCGGGTATGTGAAGTATCGCGACTTTCCCGAAACGGGTCCGATGATATGCACTTCATCGCGGCGCTTTCCATGCCACGAGGGCTGGAAGACCGGCGCCCCGACCGAATCCACCACATGGCCGGCCGTGATGGCCGCCAACGTTCCGTCCCACAAGACGGTCGCCCCCAGGGTCCCGTAGGCCATGACGTCGGCGGCTTGGATCTGATATCCACCCGGACACGGCTTCTTTTGCTGGTCGAGCGCCATGTTTATCGATGTCCCCTTCCCATGAGGACACGGCTTCGCCGGAGGTTCCCCCACCCGCTCACCGTTGCGGGTCCGCCGGTGCCGGCTCGATCGAGGAGAGGGTCGGACGCTTGCGCCCTCCGCCGCCGCGGACCTGCTCCCCGGCCGGATCGTCCTCGGCCGGGTCCGCCCTGACCGACTGGTTCGGCTCCGGCTCCGGGAGGTCGTCGACATTGAAGGGGCCGGAGACCAGGGCGGGCTGGGTCCCGGAGACGATCGAGGACAGCACGGCCCCCTTGGGGGTGAAGATGGTCACCACATCCACCAGCTGCCAGACGAGCACCATCTCCGGGTGGTCGTTGCCCTCGTTGTCATACTCGTTCGAAACGAACGAGGTGGTCTGGGTCGATACGGTGAGCTGCTGAGTGGTGGTCGACGAGCTGCTCAGAGCGGCTGAGACCGACGCGCTGATGGGGCCCCAGCCGGCGCTCGCACTGGCGCTGACCGATTTGGTGACGCTGCTTTCGTCGGACGAACTATCCTGCATGCCCGAAATTACCGTGTAGCTGACCGTCTTCTTCTGCCCGGGCGCGATGCTGTAGGACTCCGGCTGGCGTTGCCAGAACTGTTCACGCGTCACCGTGTTACCGATCGGGAGCATGCCGGTGCCCACGAGCACTCTAGGCCCGTCGGGAGGTACGACGATCGACGGGTTGGGCATCGGAATCCCACCGATGTCGTTCGGGTCCAGTAGGTCCCCGCCCGAGATGGTGCTCAGCTGCCTGTTGCGGTCGGCCATTTCGATGACGGCGGCGAACGCGCCGGAGGACGAGACGCGGGCGAGCCAGTAGTTGCCGGGCCACGAGCTGACCACCAGCTGGCCGCCACCGGGAGCCAACCGGGTGCCCGGGTATCCCGCCTCCCAGAACTTCGTCCGCTTGTTGAAACCAGAGTGGTCGCCCTGTTCGTCGACCCAGAAGACGTCGAGATGAACGGAGGTGTCGTTGGTGATGACCAATATCCCCTCGTTACCCCGGGAGGTGGACCGCAGGGTTCCGGCGAGGGCTTTCCGGTATGTCTCGTTCAGCTGCATGGCCTGTCCCCTACTCCGAACTGAGGTAGTACGCATACGGATCGCCATCGAAGACGGCCGAGATCGGGCAGGCGTGCGCGGTCGGCGGGAGGCGCAGCTCCGCGCTCAGATCGACGGAGTACCACAAGCGCCCGGTCCATTGCAGAGAGATCAGATGGTCGCTCCGGTCCAGGTAGAACAGGAATTGCTTGACGTCGTCGGCGGACAGGACCGCCGCCAACGCGCCGGCGGGCGCGGCGGTCGGGGCGCCGGCTTCGCCGTTGGCGAGTTCACCCGGAGTGCTGTAGGACCATCCGATCCCGGACCAGGCCAACGCGGCGACGTTGCCGGCCCAGTCCTGGTAATACACGCGGGGCTGCGAGGTTCTGGTGAGCGCGACGACCATCGGGTCGCCGTCAAGGGCGTACTTGGCGCCCGCAGCCTGTGTCAGGTTCGCCCAGGACCACCACTTGCGACCCGTCGGGTACTGGTTGGTCGGCGCATCGACGTTGTGGGCGAGCTGGATGGGACTGTTGTTGACGTCCAGGTAGTAGATCCGCCGGATGTCCGAGGCGAATCCGACGGCCGCGAGCGGGCTGACAGGAGACATCGGAAGCGGACCACTGATCCATGTGCTGAGGTTGGTCACCAAGGGTTCTTTGTTGTGCGTCCAGGACACTTCCAAGAGCTGGTTGCGCGTATTCATGTAATAGATGAGCACCCTGCGGACATCGTCGGTGACCGTCGCCGCCAACGGACTGGCGGCCGAAGCCTTCGGCGGCTTGTTATAGGTGCGCACGGTCCAGGTATTCCCGTTCTTGTGCCATAGCCGCACCAGACGGTTCGCCGCGTCGAAGTAATGGACCGTGACGCCGCCCTGCACCGTGGCTGCCAGCGGACTCCCGACGCCGGCGATCGGCGCACCGACATCAGCGGTGAAGTTCCGCCACCGCACGTCCTTGCCGTCGACCGCCAGCTCGATGATGCTGCCGTAGGTGTCCGCGTAGTAGATGCGCTGGGAGTCCTTCCCCACTGTCACCGACGCCGTGCCGTTGCGAGGAGAGGCGAACGGTGCGACCGGCCTGGGCGGCCCGGGGGCACCCGGCGATTCCGTTGAGTCCTCGGCGGAATTCTCGGGCGCCGGCAGAGAGAAATTGAGATCCCTGTACACCCATTTGCCGCCGCGCAAGGTCACCTCGATCACCGTGACCATCTTCTCGTTCCCGCCGAGCGCTCCTACTCCCATGATCCCGGTCCGTTCCTGTTCGTCCGCCGAGCCCCCTCTCGACGCTCCGCCTCCCCGAACCGCCCCGCCATACCCGTTAGGCCGTACGGGTGATGCCTGATGTTGAATTGCGGGGGTCGGTGGTCAGGACCGTCCAAAGTCGCCAGGCGTTTTCGGTGTCCAGGGCGGTGAGGCCCTTGCTGCTTTCGTGGATCCCGATGTCGTTGAAAGCATCTGCCAGACGGTCGATGGCCAGGTCCAGGGCAGGTGGGGCGGGCGATGAGGTCGGCTAGGCGCCGGGCGTCCGCGGCGCGGGCCATCGTTCCTGGCCGTGGCCGCCGCACACTCCCAGCGCTCGTCCGGAAGCGGGTGCAGGCGTCGGCCGACGCCTTCGAGCAGGCCGCCCGCGCACCCGGCGCCCGCTCCCTGGAAGGCCGCGCGCGAGCAGGATGGCGCGCCTCGATCCGGGCCTTGGAACACGCCCCGCGCGCCGCACGCGGGGGCGGCGCCGCAGTCGTCCTCACGCTGCTGATCGCGCTCGTTGAGGCGGTGGAGGCCGCCGTGTCCTGGCACCGGGCGCAGGCCTTCCGCGCGCAGGCGAAAGCCGCTGCCGAGGCCGCGATCCTGCTGCGGGAAGCAGCCGGCCTGACCGGCACCCCGCCACCGACCACGCAGCGCGTACCGGTCGGGTGGTGCGCCCCGCGGGCCGTGGCCTGCCGACCGCCACACCCGTTACCGGTGTACCGGTCCGGCCGCGCCCGGATCCCGGACGGCCAGGCCCGTCCCGTACGCGCTGACCTTGGCCGAGGGAGCTTCCTGCCGATGACGTACCCGCCCCAGCCCGAGCCGTTCTCCGAAGCCCTCGGGGAAGCCACGCAGAGTACCGCGATGGCCTACCGGCTGGGATGACCATCACCGACGCGGTCCGCCGCGCCACCCAAAAACGTGATTCCGGCGCCACCGAGGGAGGACCGCGGTGACCGCCCCCACCTACCAGTACGTCGATCTCCCGGACGCGTCCATCGTGACCACCCGGGCGCTGCTCACCGCGAGGGAGAACATCGCCGACACGGTCGCTGCGCGGGCGATGATGTGCATCCACGGCAACGCGGGCTTCGGTAAGACTCTCGCGGTCAACACGTCCCTGTACGAGCTGGAGGACGCCCGCGGTGAGGAAGTCTGTCGGGTCACTTTCCGCGCTCGTCCGACCGCTCGCGCGGTGCGCTACAAGCTGTTCGAGACGCTGCGCCTGCCTGGTGAGCCTCCCCGCCATCCCAGCGAGTTCGACCGCCTACTCAAGACCGCCCTGTCCCAGCGGCCCCGCACGTTCCTTGTCGATGAGGCGCAGTGGCTCAACGGGGAGGCGTTCGAGTATTTCCGCTACCTCTGGGACGAGCCCGCAACGCAGATCGCGATCGTCTTCGTCGGCGGCGCCGGTCCCCATACTGTGCTGCGCCGCGAGCCGATGCTCTCCTCCCGGATCTTCATCTGGCAGCAGTTCACCCGCCTAACCCCCGAAGAGGTCCTCGACGTCGTCCCTCTCTTCCACCCCGTCTGGGAGGACGCCGACCCCGCCGACATCACCTTTGCGGACGAACAGGCCGCCCACGGCAACTTCCGTGCCTGGGCCCAGCTCACGGCCCACATGCGCACCGCCCTGGAGCGCACCGGCCGCCCCCGCCCGGACCGCGACCTGTTGCGCTGGGCCTTCAGCCGCCTCGCATGACCACACCCGCCACGCTGCGGTCGTGCTCGCGCAGCGTCTTGAGCAGACCCGGTGTTCGGCAAGCAGGTCGACGACCGTGCGGGTGTAGGCGTGGGCGGTGGACTCGCTGATCCCGAACCCGGCGGCGATCTTCGCCAGAGTGGTGTGCTCTCGTAGGTACACCAGTGCCACCATCGCCCGCTGGGACGGTCGGAGTTTGCAGCACCGGTCGCCCTCACGAGTGACAACCAGCATGGTGACCCACTCCACGAGCGCATGCGGCAGGTCAAGTGCGGCAGGATGGATGACCAACTAGGCCTCCGAGCAACGTGATTGAGACGTCAGACATCTCGATCAACAGCTCGGGGGCCTCGTCCGTTGCGTTTCACGGCCCATCACCCGATCGGTGGCCAACTCGAAGAAGCTCAGTGAGGGTCAGGCTGATAACCTCGCCGTCACCCACCATTCCGACCAAATGCCCATGCCGCGGATCAGCCTCGATGGCATCGGCAGAGCGCCCAGTAACGAGCACCTCTGCTGGCAGCAGCTCAACCACCGGATCGACGCCCTTCATGACGAATGAGTCGTACCCCGTTCCCATCGGCTGTCCGTCCTCACGAACCACAGCCCGAACGGCGTCTTCATCATCAGCAGCGGTGTAGTAGCCAAAGAGAGCTCCCATACAACCGATCATGGCACTCACCGCTGACAACGAGCCCGTAAGGCAGCCAAACCGAAACATCGATCACCACGCAGCGTCACCGACCACAGAACTTGAGCCAGAGCCACAACCCGTGAGCAAAGCACCCGGATCGATGGCCGGTCCTGACGTATGTGAGGTACACCGACGAGATGCAGCACGACGCGATCGTACGGATTCGACAAGCGGGCCAACCGAATCTCGCTGGCCACCGCGGCCAGTGCCCCCGGAGCGGACTGCCTGACCACCGGCGGCACGACCACGACCCACACCTACGACAGCGCCGATCGAATTGTCGACCCCGGCTACGTCTACGACGCCTTCGGTCGCACCACCTCGATTCCCGGCAACGGTACGGTCGGCTACTACGCCAACGACCTGGCCTACCAGCAATCCACGGACGGCAAGCGCCAGACCTGGCAGCTCGACGCTGCGCTGCGCTTCCGTTCCTGGACGACGGAGGTCAGTAGCGGCTCCAGTTGGACTCAGACCGGGGTAAAGGTCAACCACTACGACAGCAACGGCGACAACCCTGGCTGGATCACCGAGGACGCCGGCACCGGCACACTCACCCGCAACGTCCAGTCCGCCTCGGGCGGTCTTGCCGCCACCACCGGCAAGACTGGTGACACCATCCTGCAACTCACCTCGATCCACGGAGATGTGGCCCTCCAGCTGCCGCAGAGCACCGGCACCCAGTGACCTCACGGCCCGGCGGCTGTACAGCCGGCCAGGGTGAAATCGGGGCCCGGACCACATGCGGTCCGGGCCTCGATTCGTGTGCGGTCCAGCCTCCGCCTCCACGCGGCGATGAGGCGGAGGCCATCGGCCGGTGCGGGCACGGCGGGTGTGGAGCAGGGGGCGCGGAGGGCGTCGGGGCTGTCGATCCACTGCGTGGTGGCGGCTGGCAGGGCAGGCCGGCTTCGCGCAGCCCACGGCGCTTGCCAACTCGGCGGCCGCCACCCGCCTTCTCACTTGGGCCGAACGACCGGGAAGCGGTGCCCCACGCCTGCGGTTGCGATGAGAGGACTGCCACGACAGGGCAGTGAGCAGGCTGATGGGGATTCCTGAAAACGACCAGAAATGCTCTTCGCCCCACTCGGTCGGGCTCTCAACGGACTGGGGAAATTCAGTGAACGGCGGGCCGCAGAAAAGATGATCTCCGGGCCGGCTTGGAGACCCTGGCCCGCTCAGAAGTCGTAGCAGACGTAGGAGCCTTCGGACCCGCGGGCGATCCGGTCCGAGCCCCAGCAGTGGAGCATCGGCCCAACGCGGTACAGGGCGGCGCCACCGGCCAGCAGGACAAGGACGGCGAGCACGGCGGTCACGATCCGCATGGCCGTCATCCGCCGGACGAGCCACCAAGCCCCGGCGACCGCAACCGCCCCCAGCCCCAGCATGACGGCCGATATCGGGGCGGTGTTGTTCTGGATCCCGGGAAAACGGCCTGGGTGCGCGGCGTGTTGGACGGCGGCGAAGGCGAAGAAGAACAGCAGCAGCCCCAGCAGCAACAGTCCCACAGAGCCGACCCCGCGGCCGACGGCCCGGCCCCGGTTCCGTGGGACTCCGGGCGCCTCGGCGTCGTCCGCGCGCACGAGCCGCCGGTCGAGGACCGCCCGTAGCCGGTCCACCTCCTCCGAGTCCGCCACGGCTCGCTTGGGCAGGACGGCGAAGCCGATGGCGGACTTGTCGGCGCTGAGAAGTACGAACAGTTCCGGCGTTTCGGCATAGCGCGAGTAGAGGTGCCAGTTGTGGCTGGCCGAGCTGTGCGCGGTGGTGAGCCGGACCCCGGTGTCGTCGACCGTCCCGCAAATGTCCCCCTGCCGCTCGGCGAGCCGGTGGAGGCGGCGCGCCTGCAACCACGGCACTGCAGTCATGAAGACAACGAAGAGCACCACCCCCGCATAAAGCGGCCACGGTGTGTCCCGGTGGGCGGAGCCAGTCGCTGACAGCAGGGCGCCGACGGTCGTGACCGCCACCGTCCACACCAACGCCCCGCGCTGAAAGCGTCCCGCGCCGGTGCTCCTCCTGCGTGCCCGCAGCGCGGACGCCAATTCGCCGACGGTCGGCCGGTAGGCCAGCTCCACCGGTCTGGCGGCGACCGCGTCCGTTTCCCGGCCCTCGGCCATGTTCCCTCCCCGGTTCGGTGATCAACCGGATCCTAGAGGCTTTCCCAGCCGCTCCGGCGACCTGGCGGTGGTCCCGCCCTACGTCATCGAGGTCACGTAATGCTCGCAGTGCCGCGGTCGACGGTGTACAGGCACCTTGACAAGACCAAGCCCCTGCCCGCGAGCCCAAGAAGACCGCGGTCGCAAAGTCCTGACCGCTGCTTTGCGGCTGGTGTCTGTGGTAGGCCCCCGGGGCCATCAAGGGCGCCTACGGCGTCACTCACGCGATGCGCTGCGCGCACCCTGAACTGGCCACCACGGCTCTGATTTGGCTGCCTATCGGGCAGCCCCACCCATGCGGTGCCCGTCCGCAGGTAGTTCAAATAGCCGCATCAGGGCAGAATCAGCCGTGTATGGATTCGATATCTTCCCCGCCGCCTGCGACGACTGGTGCCGTTCCCGTGGTCAAGGGCGGCAGGCGGCCGGAGCGGTCGCGGGTCCGGCATGGCAGCCCTTCCTGCGCGGATTACGGCTGTACGCGTCCCGAGTGCACGGCTGCGGCGCGTCGGGATCGTGCCCGGCGTACGCGTAAGCTGAAGGCCGGGCGGCCCGCCCGGGTCTCCGCCGGCGAGGCCGCTGATCATGCCTGCCGGTGCTGGAGACGGGCCTGTCGGCCGCGGACATCGCAGAGATCTCGGGAGTCGCCGTCACGCTTGTGAGGCGGCTACTGCGACCGGCGGGGGAGCGGCCGAGCGGGATTCACCGTGCCACCTCGGAAGCCATCCTAGGGATCCCGCTGAGCAGTGTCTTCAGACGGGATCGGCTTCTGCCTGGGCTGGTCGATGCGGACAAGGCGGCCGCCAGCCTGCAAGCCCTCGCGGAACGAGGGTGGCCGACCAGCTTCCTGGCCGCCGAGCTGAGCACCAGCACGCATACGCTCGCCGCGATTCGTGCCGGGGAACGAAGGCGCCTGACCCTCGACCTGGACCGAAGGATCCAACGCCTTTCCGCACCGTTGCTCGCGAGCGATCCGGCGGACCACGGCATCGACCCATGCAGGAGCCGCCGGGCGAAAACCGCTGCCCGACAACGAGCCCAGCGGGCTCCTCGTTCCTGAACCCGCTCCTGACCGTGCGCACAGAGTGGAGGGCCTGGTGAGGGTACGGCGGGTCCCGTAGCGGCGCGAGGCGGCGCCCACGGACGCGTGCGGTTTCAGCGCGGGGCAGGCAGGACGATTCCGTGGGCGTTGGCGGTCTCTCCCGGTCGCAGAGTCCACGGCACCGGTGCGGTCTCCGAGAGCCATCCGTTCGTCACAAGCCGGCCGATCACGAAGATGCGCAGGTTCCGGGTCAGACTCCACCCCAGTCCCTCGCACAGCTGAGCGTAGGAAGGTCCGTGGCCGTGTTCAGCACGGAAGGCCACTGTGAACTGAGCGGCCAACCCCCCTCGCTCCGGGTTCGCCTCCTTCCAGGCTCTGTATGATTCCTGGACGTTTCGCGGCTTTGGGAGGTGAGGTCCGGGGGCCGTGAAGGCAGTCACTACGTGGCCCAAGGGCAACAAGCACACGGCACAGTGCTCGACAGTCTCGGTGTGGCGCCGCAGCCCCGGGCGGGCCTTGGCCTTCCACCCCGCCCAGATCGCCGGATCGATCTGCGGCGGGTTGACGACACGGGGCGGCTTTTGCGGTGTGGGCGAGGCCGAGTCGGCTGGGGGGTGGGGGAGCATCCCGGCGAGGTGGCGCACTCCTGCATCGAGGCGGTAGCGGTCACCGGACAGCTCGGTGAGAAAGCTTTTTTCAGCAGCTCGGGCAGCACGGCACGGCAGGCTTCGGGGAGGTCACTTGGCAGCGTTCCGTTGAGCTTGGAGGAAGCGTGCGCTGCCAGGAACAGGGCTGCGAGCCGTACCGTCGGGGTGGTTTTCCGGAGTGGCTTGGCGGCCAACGTGCGAGCGGTCCAGCCTGATACCCGGGAGCGTGGTTGCTTGCCACAGGGCAGGGGGTGGTCCGCGTCGGCTGCCAAAGCCGACACCGTCACCGCGACAGGAAGCTCCGGGGCTCCGTCGAGCAGCTGGTCGGGGACCTGCCACTCCAGGTCGCGCAGTTCGGCCACCGCCTGAGCCGGATGGGCGAGCTTTAGCGACCGCAGGTCCTGGCCGGTGAGGTTGGGTACCGCCCCGGGCCGCCCGGATGGCCACGACGACCGCAAGCAGCGGAGCGTCGGAGGCAGCAGGGAGGAGTGCTGCCACGTACGACAGCAGAATGCTGCAAGTTGGCCCTGCTGAGTCGTCAACAGGAAGGGCAGTACGGTTGGAGCTGGGGCAACGAGAGTTGACACAGCACCCCTAACGGAGTCCGCCAGTCGGCGTCACGCTCCCTGCTCCGCACGAGGTATCCGACCAAGGCGACGCTTCGAGCGACCGACGACGCCCACACCATCGAGTTGAGCACCCGGCTTGTGGGTTGGTGCCCCCGGCACCTGGGCAACGGAGGCCAGTTTCGGGCTTGCCGCGCAGCTTGACGGTGTAGTCGAAGGTGTCCGAGCCTTCGAACCCTGGCTGCGGGGTGTACACGGCCAGGCTCCTGTCGGCCTGCAGCTCCAGCTTCGTGCTGGGGCTGCTGGGGCTGCTGGGCAACCGTGATCTCGACATCGGCGGATGTTAGGCCCTTGTCGTCGTCGAGGTCGTCGGTGCGAATGGTGCGGGTGTCTTCGGGGATCAGGCACATATTCCGTGAAGGCGACTGTCAGTGAGGCGAGGGCTCAGCGTCGTCCCATTTCCACCCGTGCTCGGGGAACTGTTCAAGTAAGGCAGACAGCGAGGTGGCCTGGTGGATTGCGGCCGACCAGTCCTGGGCGGAGTTGTCGAGCAGGACGAGAGCCGGCGCCTCCTGTCGGAAGTCGTAGGTGAGCATCTCGCGGCCACCGTCCCCGCCGATGACGACGCCGCCGGGGAAGCGTTTTTGGATGTCGCCTGCCTCGTTGACATCGACGAGCTCCGCTATGGCATTGATCATCAGGAAGTCGTCCGCAGGAAGAACGAATCGACTCGTGCTCCCTTCCGTGGCCAGGAAGTTCCGGTAGTCGTCGGGGAACCTGACTCCGAGTCGGCTCTCGGCCTGCGCTATCTGGTCGTCGTTCGAGCTCATGACGTCGATCTATCAAGCACAGCTCGCACTCCTGACGCCCGGCTGCCTCGCGGTAAGCAGGACTCGCTTGCGCAGCAACGGGAGCGTGGCCCGTCCGAACATCTGGCGCTTGACCATCTTGATGTGGTTGACGCGGCCTTCGACGGGCCCGGAGTTCCAGTGGCTGGTCAGGCCCTGGATGACGGCGTCCCAGTCCTTCTCCAGGCCAGTGGCGAAGCTGTGCAGGCCGGGCAGGTCTTCGGCGCGGACGGCGGCGATCCAGTCCTTGAGGTGCTGGCCGGAGCGGGTGGTGAGAATCTCGGCGAACCCACGGACGAGGCGGCTCATGGCATCGAGTTCGGGGCTGCGAGCGAGGACTTCAGTGAGCTGTTGGCGGTCTTCGTCCCGGAGTCGGTCGGGGTGACGCATCATCCATCCGGTGATCTGGCGGACGCCTGGTGGTGCCGGGCCGACGACACGGATGCGCTGCCGGCGGCGGGGCCGCAGGTAGTCGCTGATCGTCTGGTAGTGGCCTTGGTAGCCGAGTCCCTGGAGTTCAGCGTGCAGGTCGATAGCGTTCGTGCAGCCCTCTGACCAGCGCTTGTCCAGGTGGGCCTTGTAGGGGTCGAGCTGGCTGGGTCGTGGTTGATGTCGTCCGGTCAGCAGCTGTTCGGGGGTTTCGGCGCGGGCGGTGCGGCGGACGGTGTTCCCGCCGATGTGCAGTTCCCGGGCGATCTCGCGGATGCCGTGCCCCTGGTCGAGAAGGGCGTGGACGATGGTGTGGCGTTCGCGGATTCGGGCTTCGATCGGTGACATCGCCTTGGCCGGGCCTGCCGGGCTGGCAGTGGAGATGTTCGCGGTACTGTCCGGTCCGGTGGGCGGTTTGAGAGAGGCGTTGTGCCGGCGGACGCTGGTCTCGACCGCGGTGCCGAGGTTCTGCCAGATATGGAATCGGTCTGCGACCTGCACTGCTTGTGGTGCGCCGGTGCGGGCGCCGTCCGCGTAGGAGCCCCCTCGGTCACGGCAGATGATTTCCACGCCTGGGTGCTTGCGCAGCCAGTTCGCCAGCCTCTTCGCATCTCGGCCCGGCAACAGGTCAAGAGGCTGGCCGGTCGCGCAGTCGATGATCACGGTGCCGTAGTGCTGTCCGCGGCGGGTCGCGAAGTCATCGACGCCCAGCACTCTCGGCTCCGGCCAATGCGGGTCGGGCAAGGCCATCACCAGCCGTAACAGGGTCGTCCGGCTGACCGCGCTGCCCAGCGCCACGGCAAATCGGCTGCCCGCCCGGCCTGCGAGAGCGACGGCCACCGCTTCTAGAAGCCGACGTGGCGCCGGTGTCCGTCTGCCATACCGGACGGTCAGCCCCTCGACCTGTTCGACAAACGTACGCCGCAGGCAGTCGGTGTTCTCGCAGTACAGCCGGCGCACGGTCAGCTCGACCAGCGCCGGCTGACCACCAACCGGGGTACCCGGGTCGACCGAACCGAGCAGTCCGGGCACGGCACACTACGGCTCCGTGTCCTGGCCGAGACTCATACCGTCCCGCACTCAAGGAACACCCGCTCCACCAGCACCGCGCTGAAGTGCGGAAACAGCACCGCTATGAGGTCATCACACCGCACCACGGTCCCAGGTGACGGGACGTCACCGTGGCCGAACGCCGTTGATCGCCTTCACGGAATGTGTGCCTGATCCCATCTCACACCAACGAAGCCAGGGTGTCGACCACATTGCCCGATCTCGTTCCCCTTTGCCTGCCAGCTGCCCGAGCAGCGGCGGTTGCCGCGGCATCAGGCGAGTCGATCCCCGTTCTGTGGCCGGCGGGCCGGGGCGGGGTTGTGGTCGCCCGCTTGGCATATGCCCGGATTGATAGGGCGGGCACTGTGGGTAATGGGTGGTGGTCACGGGCTCCCCTGTATGCGAGTAGGGGCCGTGTGGTTTGGCGGCTCCGGTGCGGGGTCGTTTGCGGCAGGAGGAGCCGGGGTGCCTGAGAGCAATGCTGGTGACGACATGGAATATGGGATGTACCGTCCTCCGATCCCTCCCGACTTCGGCTTTGAATTCGGCCAGGTCCGAGGGGCATGAGGACATTTACGCGGTCACGTTGTACAGCCCGGTGTACAAGAGGGAGGCGGTCGTCTATCCGAAGGGTTCGGCTCTGGTTACGGTGCCTTCGCTGACTGCCAATGCGGTGCTGAATGCGGAGGGGCAGCACGAGCGTGACATGGAGGAGAGGAAGCCCGGTTGGGGGCGTGAGCGGCTTGGCTGTGTAGCAGGCCGGAACTGGAGCGCAGGGAAGGCTGTCATGGGTCGTGCCTCGCACGGCCCATGACTTTGCGGCCGTGACACCAGCTGTCCCTGCTGCTGGCGCCCGCGGAGCGGGCTTGTCCTGGATGAGGAGCCAGAAGGAACTGGGGTGGGGGAGCGGCCCCAAGCAACGGGCTGCAGGACCTGAGCCGTGAAACGGGGTCAGCTATAGAGCTCGGACCGGGTGGCCGCTTATCTTACCCCGTAGGGATTATAGAGAAGTGGTTGAGGTGCTGGATCTGCTATCTGAGGTACTTGTGTGGTATGGAGCAGGAGGCACTGAACGCACGCAATAGAGGATTTGGCCGGGTAATCCGGGAAGGGAGCGTTCTCGCTGCGCTTGTAGGAGCGGTGATCGGGGCTTTGACGGGTCTGGTGGGGAGCATGCTTGTCTATGTCCAGGCAGATAGGATTCAAGAGACCGCAGCGGATGACCGGCGGGCCGATATTCGGCGAGCGGCATACGTTCAACTGGGGACAGCTTCTACGTCATTCGTGACTGAGATGGTCTCAATGTCAGCTCTCATCTACGAAGAGCGAACGGTTGAAGCCCTCGAACGTAGGCTTAACGACAGGATCAATCCGGCTACCACACGGTTGGTTCAGGCTGAGATGACGGCGCGTCTTGTGGGAACGGAGGAAAGTAGAGCTCTTTTGATGAAGACAGTTCAGCGTCGGGAAAAATTGGTGATCATTATTCTAGATGCAAGTGTCGGTGATAGGGAGAAATTCGATAGTCAATTCACTAACGAAGAAATGAAATACTTGAAGGCCATGAACACTTTCTTGGACAAGGTGGATGAAGAAGTGTTGTAGACAGGGAAGGGAATGTCCAGATCGCTGAGCCCGAGCCAGTCAGTCCTGGGGTCGGGGCTCCGCCCTGGGCTGGTGCTGTAACGGATCGCGAAGTCCACTGTTTCATCCGTATGCCGATTCCCGTCAACGCCCACAACCGCTAGGAGTTGTCGTCAAAGTGTCACGCCCACATCAGCAGTGATGCGAGGGTGACGGCTGCTTGGTAGGACTGGGCGGTCTTGTCGTACCGGGT
>NZ_JBSGYT010000072.1:0-26076 GCF_053610645.1 Streptomyces sp. NPDC054883
AGCGTTAGGGAAACGCCCGGTTACATTCCGAACCCGGAAGCTAAGCCTTTCAGCGCCGATGGTACTGCAGGGGGGACCCTGTGGGAGAGTAGGACACCGCCGAACAATCATTGTGGGAAAGCCCCGCACCAGCCCCTTCCGGGGGGCACGGTGCGGGGCTTTTCTGCGTTCACCGGCCCGTTCTGGTGTACCGGCCGCCGACTGCTGAGAACGCGTCAGGCGGCGTGTGCCGTGAAGCGGACGCAGCTGGTGTCGGCCAGCTTGGGCGGGCCGGCCCCGCCTTCCATGTGCTCAACATCGGTCTCGGGCAATCCGGCCAGTTGAGCGAGTTCGTACGGGGTGAGACCGAGCGCGGTGCGCCGATCGTAGACGGCCGAGTGCTCGGACTCGCATTCCTTCTGTGCCCAGAGCGCCCTTTGGACCTGAGACTCCTCCCGCATGCGGGCCTTGCGGAACACCGCCAGAACACGATACGGCGGTGTGTGGTCGGGGCGTCCATGAGACGGTCCGCGACGATCCAGCGTTCGGGCACCGGCGCAGCTTGTGGCAGGGCCGGTGTGTTGAGGCGCCTGATCGGCCGGAGTCACCGCAAGGGGTGAGCACGGCTCAGAGGCGGCCGGCGGCCTTGAGGGCGAGGTAGGCGTCGGCCAGGGAGGGAGCCAAGGCGTCCGGGGTGGCGTCGACCACGTGGACGCCGAGGCGGGTCAGGTGCTCCGCGGTGCGGCGGCGCTGGGACTGCGACTGGGTGGCGGCCGCGGCGTCGTAGACGGAGTCGAGTGAGCCGCGGGACCGGGCCATGTCGGCGATGTGCGGGTCGGCGACCGAGGCGAGCACGACCGTGTGGCGCTGGATGAGGCCCGGGAGGACCGGAAGGAGGCCCTCTTCCACGGGGGCCGCGTCCAGGCTCGTCAGGAGGACCACCAGCGAGCGGCGCGGGGCGGTGCGCAGGATGGTGGAGACGAGAGCGCGGGAGTCGGTCTCGACCAGCTCCGGTTCCAGGGTGGCCATGGCGTTGACGAAGGCGGGCAGGGTGTCGGCGGCCGAGCGGCCCTGGACGTGGGCGCGGGGGCGGCGGTCGTGGGCCAGGAGGTCCACGCGGTCGCCCGCCCGGGTGGCCAGCGCGGTGAGGAGCAGGGCCGCGTCCATGGCGGAGTCCAGGCGCGGTGCGTCCTTGACGCGGCCGGCCGAAGTGCGGCCGGTGTCGAGGCAGATGAGGATGTGGCGGTCGCGTTCGGGGCGCCAGGTGCGGACGGCGACCTTTTGGCCCCGGGCGGTGGCGCGCCAGTCGATGGAGCGGGTGTCGTCGCCGGGGAGGTAGTCGCGCAGGCTGTCGAACTCGGTGCCCTCACCGCGCGTCAGGAGGCTGGTGCGGCCGTCGAGTTCGCGGAGCCGGGCCAGGCGCGACGGGAGGTGCTTGCGGCTGGTGAACGGGGGCAGGACCCGGACCGTCCAGGGGGCGGTGTGGGTGCCCTGGCGGGCGAAGAGCCCGAGGGGGCCGTAGGAGCGGATCGTGACGCGGTCGGCCCGGCGGTCGCCGCGGCGGGTGGGCCGCAGGCGGGTGGTGAGGCGGCGTCGTTCGCCGGCCGGGACGAGCAGGTCGTGGCGGGACGCGGCGGGCTCGGTGCCGGGGAGCCAGCTGCTCGGGGGCCAGGCGTCGCGGACGCGGGCCCTGAGCGTGCGGCGGCCGGGGTTGGTGACGGTGAGGTGGACGTCGGCGGCCTCGCCCAGGCGGACGGAGGTGTCGCCGGAGCGGGCCAGCCGCAGGGTCCGTACGGGCGCGGCCAGGGCGTAGTCGACCGCGCAGGCCAGGCCGAGGGCGCCGTTGACCGCGAGGACGCCCGTCCAGCTCGGCTCCAGGATGCCGACGGGGAGGCTGCCGAGGGCCGCCAGCAGGGCGGCGCGTCCGGTGGGGGCCATCAGCGGGGGACGGGGACGTGGGACAGGATCGCGGAGATGACCGCGTCGGCGGAGACGCCCTCCATCTCGGCTTCCGGGCGCAGTTGTACGCGGTGGCGCAGGGTCGGCAGCGCGAGGGCCTTCACGTCGTCGGGGGTGACGTAGTCGCGGCCGGTGAGCCAGGCCCAGGCGCGGGCGGTGGCCAGCAGGGCGGTCGCGCCGCGCGGGGAGACGCCGAGGGTCAGGGACGGCGATTCGCGGGTGGCGCGGCAGATGTCGACGACGTACGCGGCGATCTCGGGGGAGACGGTGGTGTTCTCCACGGCCTTGCGGGCGGCTTCGAGTTCGGCGGGTCCGGCGACCGGTCGGAGGCCCGCGGCGTGCAGGTCGCGCGGGTTGAAGCCGGCGGCGTGCCGGGTCAGGACGCCGATCTCGTCCTCGCGGGACGGCAGGGGGACCGTCAGTTTGAGCAGGAAGCGGTCCAGTTGGGCTTCCGGGAGGGGGTACGTGCCCTCGTACTCGACCGGGTTCATGGTGGCGGCGACGAGGAACGGCTCGGGGAGCTTGCGGGGGACGCCGTCGACGGTGACCTGGCGTTCCTCCATCGCCTCCAGGAGGGAGGACTGCGTCTTGGGGGGCGTCCGGTTGATCTCGTCGGCGAGGAGGAGGTTGGTGAAGACCGGGCCGTTCTGGAAGGAGAACTCGGCGGTGCGGGCGTCGTAGACCAGGGAGCCGGTGACGTCGCCGGGCATCAGGTCGGGGGTGAACTGGACGCGCTTGGTGTCGAGTTCGAGGGACGCGGCGAGGGCCCGGACGAGGAGGGTCTTGGCGACGCCGGGGACGCCTTCGAGCAGGACGTGGCCCCGGCACAGGAGGGCGACGACGAGACCGGTGACGGCGGAGTCCTGGCCGACCACGGCCTTCGCGATCTCGGTGCGGAGCGCTTCCAGGGAGGAACGGGCGCTGTCCGTGGTGGCCGTCATGAGGTGCGGACCTCTCTTTCGAGGGCGTCGAGGTGGTCGGCGAGCGCGACGAGCGCCGCGTCGTCGGAGGGGGTGGTGCCGAAGAGCAGGGTGGTGGGGTCCGTGGCGCGGTCGGCGGTGAGCCGGGCGGACACGGCGGGGAGCAGGGCGGCGGGCTCGTGGGCCTGGCCGGGGGGTACGCCGACGAGGGCGGCGAGGCGTTCGCGGGTGGCGGTGCGCAGCACGGTGGCGGCGCGGTCGCGGGCGCCGGCCCTGCGGTAGAGGCGGGCGCGGCCCTCGGTGGTCTCGGAGGCGCGGACGGCGACGGGGAGGTTCTCGGTGACGAGGGGGCCGAGGCGGCGGGCGCGCCACAGGGCGGCGACGGCGGCGGCCGCGAACAGCTGGAGCAGGGCCCAGGTCCAGCCGGCGGGTATGAGGTCGAGGAGGGTCTGCTGCCCGGTCGTGTCGGGGCCGCTCTGGTCGGCGGGGCCGGGCAGGTACCAGACGAGTTCGGGGCGGGTGCCGAGGAGCTGGAGGGCGAGGGAGGCGTTGCCCTCCTTGGCCAGGGTCCGGTTGAGCAGGATGCTCTCGGAGCCCAGGAGGACGGTGTCGCCGCCCTTGGCGGTGGCGGGCAGTACCAGGAGGGTGGGGTGGCCGGCGTCGGGGTAGCAGGCGGTGGCTCCGGCGAGGTCCGTGCCGTAGCGGGGGCCGCCTCCGGTGGTGGCGCGGCCCGCGGTGCGGGCGGCGGGCAGCGCGCAGCCGGGGTCGAGGGCGCCGTGGCCGGAGTAGCCGCGGGTGTTCGCGGCGGGGGCCAGGTCGGGCAGGGCGGCGCCGGTCGGTGCGAGCAGGACGGTGCGGCCGCCGGAGGCGTCGGCGGCGGAGCGCAGGGTGCGCCGCCGGGTCTGGTCGACGGCGTCGGGGTCGGTGACCAGCAGGGTGGTGCGGGGGCCGGTGGCGGCGGCCGCTTCCTCGGCGGTGGTGACGACGCGGCTGGTGACGCCCCTGGCCTTGAGCAGCTCGGCGGCGGCGCGGCTGCCGTAGGGGTCGGCGGAGCGGGGGTCGAGGTAGCCGTGGTGTGCGTCGGACTGGAGGGCGGCCAGCGTGACACCGGCTGCCAGGAGGACCCCCAGGGCGGCCAGGAAGCCCCGGGAGCGGGCCCACAGGGTAGTGGTCCGGTACTGCGCGGTGGGCGCGGGAGACGCCGCCGTGGCGGGGCGCTGGGGGCCGGTGGCGGTGGACGTGGGGCCGGTCATGCCGTGGGTCCCGTCAGGAGCGGGGTGGCGCGTTCCAGAGTGAGGTCGAGGGTGCGCAGGCGGCCGTAGGTGTCGGGGTCGCCGGTGCGGCCGCCGTACGTGACGTCGTCGAAGGCGCGGGCCGCCGCGCGGAGGTCCTGGGCGTGCTGCGGGAGGCGGGCGGCGGCTTCGGCCGCCGCCTCGTCCGCGGTGCGGCCGGGGCGGGGGTCGAGCAGGGTGCGCTCCTCCAGGGACCGGACGACGGCGCGCATGCGTTCTTGGACGGCTTCGGTCCAGCGGCCGGCGGCGGCGTGCGCGTCGGCGGTGGCCCGGTGGTCCGCGGCGGTGCGCGGGCCCGCGTCGAAGAGGGTGCCGGCGCCGGTGACGGCGCGGCGGGGGGTGCCGAGCCGCCACCACAGGGCGCCGATGGCCAGGGCGGCCAGGAGCACGATGACGACGAGGCCGGCCGTGCCGCCGGGGGTGGCCCCCGAGGCACGGTCGAAGAATTCGCCGAGCCACTCCCAGAGCCGGTCCAGGGCGCGCTGGAGCGGGCTCGGGTCGTTCTGGTGGTAGATCCGCTTGGCCAGTTCGCGCTCGGCCGCCTCGCGGGCGGCGTCGCGCGCGGTCGTCACCGGTGGTGTGGCGGTGGCGGCGGTGGTGATGAGTCCCCCCGTGCTCATCGGTGTGTCAGCCTCCGTACCCGGCGCCGGCGCTCCCGTAGTCCTGCAGGCCGGCCGCCCGGGCGAGTTCCAGGTCGAGGGCCTCGCGGCGGATGCGCTGGTCGATGTACAGCAGGACGGTGACGCCCGC
This sequence comes from Streptomyces sp. NPDC054883, assembly GCF_053610645.1. Lineage (NCBI taxonomy): Bacteria > Bacillati > Actinomycetota > Actinomycetes > Kitasatosporales > Streptomycetaceae > Streptomyces > Streptomyces sp. NPDC054883. Next base: position 4,901 of record NZ_JBSGYT010000072.1, read on the forward strand.
CGTGATCGGCAGGATGATCGTGAAGCCGATGACCGAGCCGATGCCGTTGACCAGCAGGAACGACCAGGAAACGGCGAAGGAGCCGTCGGTGAAGCTGCTGAGGTCGCCCACGCCGGTGAGCACCGCGAGGATGGTGAACGGTACGGCGATCACCATCGAGACGATGGCGGTGATGAGCCCGGTCAGCAGGGTGATGCCGAAGATGCGCCACCAGGAGCCGTTGACGAGCTTGGCGGACCGCTTGAGCGCCGTGAGGATCCCGGCCCGCTCCAGCATCAGGGCCGGCGAGGCCAGCAGGAAGCGGAACCAGAGCCAGACGAAGAGCGGCACGGAGACGAGTGCGCCGAGCAGGGCGACGCCGACGCTCTTCATCAGCAGCCCCGGCAGGAGCAGCACTCCGAGCAGGACGACCGCCCCGACGGCGAGGAGCACGGTCAGTCCGGCCAGCGGCAGCAGGCGGGGCCGCGCCTCGCGCCAGGCCTCGCCGACCGAGGACGGCCGGCCGATCACGGCGCGGCTGTAGATGACGGTGAGCAGCGCGCTGGCGAGGATCGTGAGGACGAGCTGGACGAGTCCGTTGGCGAGGACGGGGATGACGGCGTCGCCCATGCTGCGCAGCACCCGGTCCGGGTCCTCGCCGGTGGCGGGGGCGGTGGTGAGGTCCGCCAGCGCGAACTTGTTGATCAGGACGTTGCCGACCTCGATGAGGACGCCGACGACGAGGCTGACGGAGAGCACCGAGCGCCAGTGGAGGCGCATGGTGGAGACCGCGCCGTCGAGGATTTCGCCCAGGCCGAGGGGACGCAGCGGGATCACGCCGGGCTTGGCGGCCGGGGGCGGGCCCCAGGGGCCGCCCGGGTGGCCGTACTGGCCGCCGTAGGGGGACCCGTACGGTCCGGGCTGCCCCTGGGGCCCGCCCGATCCCCAGCCGGCGGTCTGCTGCTGCGGGGCGGCGTCGGTGGGTGCGGGGGCCTGGGCGCCGGGGCTGGACCACTGGCCGGGCGGCGGCTGGGCGGCGGACCACTTGGAGTCGGCGGCGGGCTGCGCGGCGGGCTGTATGCCCTCCGGCGTGCCCGGGCCGCTCTGACCGGCTTGGCCGCCTTCGCCTTCCGACGGGGAGGACCCGGGCGAAGCCCAGCCCGGAGAGTCGTTCATCTCGCTCCTTCACGTGCGTCCACTGCGGCGGGGCGCTGGTCGGCTGCCATCGTGCCACGCGGCGAAGGAGAGCGGGCCGGGTGTTCCACAAGATCCGGTCCGCTCCCGCCTTCAATTGTCGCCCGGATCCGGGGCAGACTGGTCGGCCTGATCACCACGCAGGTCCGGGGGGCGATTTCCAGCCCTTTTGGCTGTGGGACAGCTCACCGCCAGGTAACGATTAGCTAATGGGATGATGTCAAGCATGAAGGGACGAGTCCTTGTCGTTGACGACGACACCGCGCTGGCCGAGATGCTCGGCATTGTGCTGCGTGGAGAAGGTTTTGAGCCGTCGTTCGTAGCGGACGGTGACAAGGCACTGGCTGCCTTCCGGGAGGCGAAGCCGGACCTGGTACTGCTCGACCTCATGCTGCCCGGACGGGACGGCATAGAAGTGTGCAGGCTGATCCGGGCCGAGTCGGGTGTGCCGATCGTGATGCTCACGGCGAAGAGCGACACGGTCGACGTGGTCGTGGGCCTGGAGTCCGGGGCCGACGACTACATCGTCAAGCCGTTCAAGCCGAAGGAGCTGGTGGCCCGCATCCGGGCCCGCCTGCGCCGTTCGGAGGAGCCGGCGCCCGAACAGCTGGCCATCGGTGACCTGGTCATCGACGTGGCCGGGCACTCCGTCAAGCGCGACGGTGCCTCCATCGCCCTGACCCCGCTCGAGTTCGACCTGCTGGTCGCCCTCGCGCGCAAGCCCTGGCAGGTCTTCACCCGCGAGGTGCTGCTGGAGCAGGTCTGGGGATACCGGCACGCGGCGGACACCCGCCTGGTCAACGTGCACGTGCAGCGGCTGCGCTCCAAGGTCGAGAAGGACCCGGAGCGCCCCGAGATCGTCGTGACGGTCCGCGGTGTCGGCTACAAGGCCGGACCGAGCTGACGTGCCGCCCGGCAAGACCCGGGGCGGCTCCCGTGGAGGAGCCCTGCGGGCCGGCCGGCTGCTCAAGGAGCGAGTGGCCGGCAGCCCCGTGCTGCGGCTGTGCGTACGCCTCGTACGCCGGCCGCTGCTTCCGGCTGTCCGGCTCTGGCGGCGCAACATCCAGCTGCGGGTCGTCGCGGCCACCTTGCTGCTCTCGCTCACCGTGGTCCTCGCCCTGGGTTTCGTCGTCATCGCCCAGGTCAGCAAGGGCCTCCTCGACGCCAAGGAGGAGGCCGCGCAGAGCCAGGCCGCGGGCGGGTTCGCGGTCGCACAGGAGAAGGCCAACACGCCCTTCGCCGCCGACGGTTCCGACGTCACCGACAACAAGGTCGGCCGGGACGCCAGCACGTGGATGAACTCCCTCGTCAAGCAGCTGGCCAGCGGTGGCCAGACCGCCTTCGAGGTCGCCGCGCTCGGCGCCGGGGCGGGCGAGCCGGCCGCGCCCGGAGCCCAGGGCGTCAAGGGGGCCCGCGCGTCCGGCAACGTCGATCCGACCGCCAGTGTCCCGATGACCCTGCGCCGGGCCGTCAACCACGCCACCGGCACCTTCAAGACCTTCTCCGAGATCCGCTACACCACCGGCTCCGGGGAGAAGGCGCCCGCGCCCGCGCTGGTCATCGGCAAACGGCTCACCGACATCAACGGCGACCCCTACGACCTGTACTACCTCTTCCCGCTGACCCAGGAAGAGGAGTCCCTCAACCTCATCAAGGCCACCATCGCCACCGCTGGCCTGTTCGTCGTCGTGCTGCTCGGCGCCATCGCCTGGCTCGTGGTGCGCCAGGTCGTGACGCCCGTCCGGATGGCCGCCGGAATCGCCGAGCGGCTCTCCGCAGGGCGGCTCCAGGAGCGGATGAAGGTCACCGGCGAAGACGACATCGCCCGCCTGGGCGAGGCCTTCAACAAGATGGCCCAGAACCTCCAGCTCAAGATCCAGCAGCTGGAGGACCTGTCGCGGATGCAGCGCCGGTTCGTCTCCGACGTCTCGCACGAGCTGCGGACCCCGCTGACCACCGTCCGCATGGCCGCCGACGTCATCCACGACGCCCGCGTCGACTTCGACCCCGTCACCGCCCGCTCCGCCGAACTGCTCGCCGGGCAGCTCGACCGCTTCGAGTCGCTCCTCGCCGACCTGCTGGAGATCAGCCGGTTCGACGCGGGCGCCGCCGCCCTGGAGGCCGAGCCGATCGACCTGCGGGACGTCGTGCGCCGCGTCATCGACGGGGCCGAACCGCTGGCCGAGCACAAGGGCACCCGGATCCGGGTGCTCGGCGACACCCAGCCCGTCATCGCCGAGGCCGACTCCCGGCGCGTCGAGCGGGTGCTGCGCAACCTCGTCGTCAACGCCGTCGAACACGGGGAGGGCCGCGACGTGGTGGTCCGGCTCGCGTCCGCGGGCGGGGCCGTCGCGGTCGCCGTACGGGACTACGGGGTCGGCCTCAAGCCCGGCGAGGCCACCCGCGTCTTCAACCGGTTCTGGCGCGCCGACCCCGCCCGGGCGCGGACCACCGGCGGGACCGGCCTGGGCCTGTCCATCGCCGTCGAGGACGCGCGGCTGCACGGCGGCTGGCTCCAGGCGTGGGGGGAGCCCGGCGGCGGCTCCCAGTTCCGGCTCACCCTGCCCCGCACCGCCGACGAACCGCTGCGCGGCTCCCCGATCCCGCTGGAGCCCGAGGACTCGCGCGCCAACCGGGCCAGGGCCACCGCCGAGGCGGCGGCCCTGGCCGGCTCCGGCAGCGGCCCGGGCGGTCCCGGCGGCGACCGGCCCCGGCCGGCCGACCGCTCCCCGATACCGCCGCGCCCGGCGGTGACCACCGCGCTGCCGGTCCCCGCCGACCCGACGGCGCTGCCCGGCAACGGGGCCCGGGTCGTGGCGCGCCCCACCGATCAGGCAGCACAGGAGGACGGACCCGGTGGACGCTGAGCGCGGGCTGGCACCCGTACAGGCCCGGCGGGCGCGGCCCGCGACCGTACGGGTCGCCGTACTCGCCGTGGTCGGGCTGCTGCTCGCCGGGTGCGCCTCCATGCCCGACAGCGGGGAGATCCGGCAGGTCCAGGCCTCGCAGGGGGTCGACTCCCAGGTACGGGTGTTCGGCGTACCGCCGGCCGACAAGGCCAGTGCCGCCGACATCGTCGACGGCTTCCTGGAGGCCATGACCAGCGACGACCCGCAGCTGGAGACGGCCCGCAAGTACCTCACCGAGGAAGCCGCGAAGAACTGGAAGCCCGGCACGGCCGTCACCGTGCTCTCTTCGGGCCTCGACCGCTTCCCCGTTCAGGGCTCCAAGGAGCCCGAGGACACGCGGTGGAAGGTCACCGGCAAGAAGCTGGCGACGGTCGACGAGCGCAGCGCCTACCAGCCGGAGACCGGCGGGGTGCGCTACGAGGAGTACCTCCAGCTGGTGCGGGAGAAGGACCAGTGGCGGATCGCGACCCCGCCGAGCAGCCTCGTCCTCAGCGAGTCCGACTTCCAGCGCATCTACAAGCCCGTCAACAAGTACTACTTCGCGGGCGGCACGCTCGTCGCCGACCCGGTGTACGTGCGCCAGCGCAGTGACCCCGACTCGCGGATGGACCCCACCACCCAGACCGTGCAGTCGCTGCTCGCCGGGCCCTCCAAATGGCTGGCCCCGGTCGTGACCTCCAGTTTCCCCACCGGGACGGAACTGCGCGCGGGCACCAAGTCCCTCTCGGCGGACGGCCAGAACACGCTGCGCGTGCCGCTGAACGACAAGGCGAAGAACGTCGCGCAGCCGCAGTGCCAGAAGATGGCCACCCAGCTGCTCTACACCGTCAAGGACCTGACGGCCTCCCGGCTGGACCGCGTCGAACTGCTGCGCCCCGACGGCAGGACGTCGCTGTGCTGGGTCACCCGCGCGGCCGCCGCGGCGCTCGCCAACCCGGCGCCGAGCCCCGAGCACCAGTACTACGTCGACAAGGACTCCCGGCTCGTCCGGATGTCCCTCAACGTCAACGCCGAGGACCAGCAGCAGGACAAGCCGGAACTCGCGCCCGGTCCGCTGGCCACCGCGACCGGGTTCAAGGTGGGCTCGGCAGCCGTCAGCTACGACGAGAAGCGGGCCGCCGTCGTCTCCGACGACGGGCACGGGCTGTACGTGGTGACGCTGACGACGGCGGGCCCGATGCCGCAGCCGCTGCCCCTGCCCCTGCCGGCGGGCCGGACCGGCAAGCTGACCGCGCCCAGCTGGGACACCCGCGGTGACCTGTGGATCGCGGACCTCGACCCGCAGAACCAGGGGCTGTGGCGGGTGCCCGGCGGCACCGGGGCGCCGCAGAAGGTGGACGTGGCCGGGCTGGACGGCGGCCGGATCACCGCGCTCAAGGCGTCTCCCGACGGGGTGCGCATCGCGCTGCTCGTGGAGAAGGACGGCGGCCGCAAGAACCTGTACACGGGTCGGATCGAGCGGCCCGACGGCAAGGCGGACGCCTCGCCGGTCGCGGTGCGCGAGCTGCGGCCGGCGGCTCCGCAGATGGCCGACGTGATGGCGATGAGCTGGGGGCCGCGGGGCCGGCTGCTCGTGGTGGGCCGGGAGAGCGGCGGGGTCGTGCAGGCCCGGTACATGCTGTCCGACGGGTCGACGGCGGCCGCGAGCCTGCCCGGGGCGTCCGGCCTGGCGGGGGTCGCGACGACCGAGGACGAGGAGAAGCCGGTGGTGGCGTTCTCCGACGAGGACGGCATCGTGTGGCTGCCGCCGGGGGCGCAGTGGCGCACGGTGGCGGCGGGCGGCCGCGCGCCGGTCTACCCGGGCTGAGCCGGGGCCCCGCCGGGGGTTGTCCACAGGGGTGGCGGACGGGTCCGGGCGGGCGGCACAGTCCTCGGGTGCGGGAGTTGTGGCAGGAACTGGCCGGGCTGGTGCTGCCGGCCGACTGCGCCGGGTGCGGGGCGCCGGGGGCGGTGCTGTGCGCGCGGTGCCGGGCCGCCCTGGGCGGCGGCGGTGCCGGACGCGCCCGGCCCACGGCCGCGCCGGCCGCCCTGCCGGTGGTGCACGCGGGCGCGGCGTACGGGGACGCTGTCCGGGCCGTCGTGCTGGCCCACAAGGAGCGCGGCGCGCTCCCGCTGGCCGGTCCCCTCGGGGCGGTCCTGGCGGCCGCGGTGCTGTCCGGCGGGTGGGGCGGGGCGGGCGGGGAGGGAGAGCTGGTGCTCGTCCCGGTGCCTTCGGCGCGGCGCCGGACCCGGGCGCGCGGCCATGACCCGGCGCGCAGGATCGCGCTGGCCTGCTCGGCGCGGTTGCGCCGGGCCGGGGTGCCCGCGCGGGTGGCCCCCGTACTGCGGCTGCGGCGGCGGGTCGCGGACCAGGCGGGGCTGGGGGCCCGGGAGCGGTGGCAGAACCTGGCCGGGGCCCTGGAGGCCCGCCCGGCCGGGGTGCGGCCCGCGGGCGGGGCGCGGATCGTGGTGGTGGACGACGTGATGACGACCGGTGCCACGCTGGCGGAGGCGGCGCGGGCACTGCGGGCGGGCGGGCTGCGCGTGGCCGGGGCGGCGGTCGTGGCGGCGCCGGCGGGCTCGTTCGGGCCGGTCCGGCCCATCGGATCGGCTGGGGGCGGGGAAAACCGGCACAGGGACCGCATGGACGAGGAACCGCCGGGGAAGGCGGCTCGTTACTGGTGACTGGAGACGTCCGAGAAGTGCACAAGAGGAAAAAGCCAGCTGAACGGAACTGAACGGAGGTATGTTCCGGTAGCGGGTGCCGACAACCGGCTATGAGAGATATGTTCGGTTGTGAGGACTGGCGATCCTTGGGCCCCACGTCATCGGAGCACCGACCCGCCCGTTTTTGGAATCTTCGTGTCAGAGGGTGTCTCTCTGCTCCGAAGTCGGTGGGATGTGGATCTTGCCGATGGGGGAGGAGGAGGTGAAAGTCGCCAAGTCCGAGGCTCTGGTGTTCACCGGAGTCTGGTGCGAAAGGGAGACGCTTCGCCCCAAGAGGCGGAGCTATCCGGGAACGGAGTTCTGCGTGGACATCGTCGTCAAGGGCCGCAAGACCGAAGTGCCCGAGCGGTTCCGCAAGCACGTGGCCGAGAAGCTGAATCCCGAGCGGATCCAGAAGCTCGACGCCAAGGTGATCAGCTTGGACGTCGAGGTGTCCAAGGAGCACAACCCGCGCCAGGCCGACCGTTCCGACCGCGTGGAGATCACCCTGCACTCGCGGGGCCCGGTGATCCGGGCCGAGGCCGCGGCAGCAGACCCGTACGCGGCGCTGGACCTGGCTCAGGACAAGCTGGAGGCCCGGCTGCGCAAGCAGCACGACAAGCGGTACACCCGCCGCGGCAACGGCCGGCTCTCGGCGGCCGAGGTCGCCGACGTCGTGCCGGGGGTCGCGCAGCTCAACAGCAACGGCGAGCCGGTCTCCGAGGAGAAGACGGACGGGGTCCCGACCACCCGGATCGGGTCCCTCGAGGTGCAGGGCGAAGGCCCCCTCGTCGTCCGCGAGAAGACCCACTCCGCCGCACCCATGTCGCTCGACCAGGCCCTGTACGAGATGGAGCTGGTCGGCCACGATTTCTATCTGTTCGTCGACGCCGACAGCAAGCTGCCCAGCGTCGTCTACCGGCGTCACGCCTATGACTACGGTGTCATCCACGTGAACCCCGACGGGGCCTCCAGCACGGAGGAACCGCGCGGCGGCGCCGGCGGGTCGCTCGGCGGCTGAGTGTTCGAACCTTGCCCCCGTGGAGTACCGCCCCGGCCTCCGCGGGGGCACTCGTATGACGTGTATGAGCCAGTCGGCCGCCCGACGGAGCCCCTCCCCGAGGTCCGGGCATGGAATCATGGCGGGCAGTCAAGCGGCGGCCCAGCCCGCCCGGTTGGCCCAACAGGCGGCCCGAGCGGTCAGCGGATGAGCAGGTCAGCAGCTCGGCACATGCAGGGGGAGGAACGATGGCGGACAGCTTCGGGCCGGTACGCGGCGACGACGGAGCGGGCTGTCGTGAGGCGGGGCGGGTGACGGGCGGCCACGGGGACGGCCCGGCCGACGGCTCCGCCGGGGAGCCGATCCGGGTCCTCGTCGTGGACGATCACGCCCTCTTCCGGCGCGGACTGGAGATCGTCCTCGCCCAGGAGGAGGACATCCAGGTCGTCGGTGAGGCCGGGGACGGTGCGGAGGCGGTGGACAAGGCCGCCGATCTGCTGCCGGACATCGTCCTCATGGACGTACGGATGCCCCGGCGCGGCGGCATCGAGGCGTGCACCTCGATCAAGGAGGTGGCGCCCTCCGCGAAGATCATCATGCTGACGATCAGCGACGAGGAGGCGGACCTCTACGACGCGATCAAGGCGGGCGCGACGGGATACCTGCTGAAGGAGATCTCCACGGACGAGGTCGCTACGGCGATCCGGGCGGTGGCGGACGGCCAGTCGCAGATCAGTCCCTCGATGGCGTCGAAGCTGCTGACCGAGTTCAAGTCGATGATCCAGCGGACGGACGAGCGCAGGCTGGTGCCGGCGCCCCGGCTCACGGACCGGGAGCTGGAGGTCCTCAAGCTGGTGGCCACGGGCATGAACAACCGGGACATCGCCAAGGAGTTGTTCATCTCCGAGAACACCGTGAAGAACCACGTCCGCAACATCCTGGAGAAGCTCCAGCTGCACTCCAGGATGGAAGCCGTGGTGTACGCGATGCGCGAGAAGATCCTCGAAATCAGGTAACCGGGAACGCCGTGAGCGGGGCGGCAACGGCGGCGTCAGGTCAGCGCGGCCAGTTCCGCCGTGACCGCGGCGGCTTCCGCGGGGCTGCTGGCCCGCTCCACCCGGACGGTGTCGCAGCCGACCCAGGTCGCCGCCTCCAGCAGGGCCTCGGCCATGGGCCGGGCGGCCTTCGGGCTGGTCAGGGAGAGCTGCCGGGCCACCAGGGCGGAGCCCTCGCGGGCCGGGTCGACCCGGCCCCGGAGCCGGCCGCCGGCCAGCAGCGGCATCGCGAAGTAGCCGTGGACGCGCCGGGGCTTGGGGACGTACGCCTCCAGCCGGTGGGTGAAGCCGAAGATCCGCTCCGTCCGCGGCCGGTCCCACACCAGCGAGTCGAACGGGGACAGCAGCGTCGTGCGGTGGCGGCCGCGCGGGACGGTCGCGAGTGCGGCCGGATCGGCCCAGGCGGCGCCGCCGCGGGGCCAGCCCTCGACCGTTACCGGGACCAGTCCCGAGTCGGCGATCACCGCGTCGACCTGCTCGCCCTTGAGGCGGTGGTAGTCGGCGAGGTCGGCGCGGGTGCCGACGCCCAGGCTCTGCCCGGCGAGCGCGACGAGCCGGCGCAGGCACTCGCGGTCGTCCAGGTCGTCGTGGAGCAGCGCGTCCGGGACGGCCCGCTCGGGCAGGTCGTAGACCCGCTTCCAGCCGCGCCGCTCGGAACAGACCACCTCACCGGTGTCCAGCAGCCACTCCACCGCGATCTTGGTCTCGGACCACTCGAACCACTCCCCGCCGTTCTTGGCTCCGCCCAGCTCGGTCGAGGTCAGCGGGCCGTCGGCCCTGAGGCGGTCCAGGACGGCCCGCGTCGAGCGTTCCTTGTCCCGCAGGACGTGCCAGCGGTGGCCGCGCGCCCGGCGGGCCCGGCGGCGGAAGGCGAAGTGCGGCCACTCCTCGATGGGCAGGATGCAGGCAGCGTGGGACCAGTACTCGAAGGCGTGCCGGTCGGACCAGTACGCCCGCTCGACGGTGTCGCGGCCCACCGCGCCCAGGCGCGCGTACGGGACCAGTTCGTGCGAGCGGGCCAGGACCGAGATCGTGTCCAGTTGTACGGCTCCCAGGTGGCGCAGGACGCCGCGCACCCTCCCCCCGGCTCCGCCGGGGGAACCCGCACCCCGGCGGTCGGGCGCCCCGAGGAAGCCCTGCGCGCGCAGGGCGATCCGGCGCGCCTCGTCGGCGGACAGGGACACGGTCGGCGGCGGAGTGCTCGTCATGGCCGCACCTTAGGTGGCGGCACTGACAGCGGGCAGGTAGGGGAGCGCGGAGGGCAGGCCCAGGTCCGCGGGGAGCAGGGCGCCGACCCAGCAGTCCCGGGCCGTGCCGTTGCGCAGGAGGGCGGCCCGCAGGAGGCCCTCGAAGCGGAAGCCGGCCTTTTCCGCGACGGCCCGGGAGCCGTGGTTGCCGACCTCGGCGCGCCATTCGAGCCGGACCGCGCCGACCTCGGTGAAGGTCCAGCGGGCGACGGCGAGCACGGCCTCGGTCATGTAGCCGTGGCCGCGGTGCTCCTTGGTGGCCCAGTAGCCGATCTCGTACGCGTCCGGTCCCCGTACGTGGACGCCGACGGCCGCGACCAGCGGTCCCTCGACGCCGAGCCGGACGGCGAAGCTGTAGCCGGTGTCCTCGCGCCATCCGGCCGGGACGATCTCGCCGACGAAGGCACGGGCGTGGTCGCGCTCGTACGGGGAGGGGACCATGGTCCAGCGCTGGATGTCCGGGTCCTGCGCGGCGGCGTAAACCTCGTCCTCGTCGGCGGGGGCGAAGGGCCGCAGGCTCAGGCGCCGTGTGCTCAAGGTGGTGGGGTCCATGAACGGATTCTGCCGCCGGCGCACGGCACGGGCGAACAGTTTTCGCTCACACCGGCACCTTCCGTGCCCCCCGTACGTTCTCATTCCGGGCACCCGTGCCCCGCGCAGAGTGCGGACCTCCCGGCGCGACCGCGTCCTCGCTTACGATGGCCGTTGCGGTGGGGCCCACCCTCCGTGCCCGTGTACGAACCAGTGCCAGGCCCGACCGGCAAGGAGACAAACCTCGGTGTCCGTCTTCAACAAGCTCATGCGTGCAGGCGAAGGCAAGATCCTGCGCAAACTGCACCGCATCGCGGACCAGGTCAACTCCATCGAAGAGGACTTCGTCAACCTCTCCGACGCCGAGTTGCGGGCGCTCACGGACGAGTACAAGCAGCGGTACCAGGACGGCGAGAGCCTGGACGACCTGCTGCCCGAGGCCTTCGCGACCGTTCGCGAGGCCGCGAAGCGCGTCCTCGGCCAGCGGCACTACGACGTCCAGATCATGGGCGGCGCGGCGCTGCACCTCGGCCACGTGGCCGAGATGAAGACCGGTGAGGGCAAGACCCTCGTCGGCACGCTGCCGGCGTACCTGAACGCGCTGTCCGGCAAGGGCGTCCACCTGATCACGGTGAACGACTACCTCGCCGAGCGCGACTCCGAGCTGATGGGCCGGGTCCACAAGTTCCTCGGCCTCGAAGTCGGCTGCATCCTGGCGAACATGTCGCCGGCCCAGCGCCGCGAGCAGTACAACTGCGACATCACGTACGGAACGAACAACGAGTTCGGCTTCGACTACCTGCGCGACAACATGGCGTGGTCGAAGGACGAGCTGGTGCAGCGCGGCCACAACTTCGCCGTGGTCGACGAGGTCGACTCGATCCTGGTCGACGAGGCCCGTACGCCGCTGATCATCTCCGGCCCGGCCGACCAGGCGACGAAGTGGTACGCAGACTTCGCCAAGCTCGTGACCCGCCTGACCAAGGGCGAGCCGGGGAACCCGCTCAAGGGCATCGAGGAGACCGGCGACTACGAGGTCGACGAGAAGAAGCGCACCGTCGCCATCCACGAGGCGGGCGTGGCGAAGGTCGAGGACTGGCTCGGCATCGACAACCTGTACGAGTCGGTGAACACCCCGCTCGTCGGTTACCTGAACAACGCCATCAAGGCGAAGGAACTGTTCAAGGTCGACAAGGACTACGTCGTCATCGACGGCGAAGTCATGATCGTCGACGAGCACACCGGCCGTATCCTCGCCGGCCGCCGCTACAACGAGGGCATGCACCAGGCGATCGAGGCGAAGGAAGGGGTGGACATCAAGGACGAGAACCAGACCCTCGCCACGATCACCCTCCAGAACTTCTTCCGCCTCTACAGCAAGCTGTCGGGCATGACCGGTACGGCCATGACCGAGGCCGCCGAGTTCCACCAGATCTACAAGCTCGGTGTCGTCCCGATCCCGACCAACCGCGCGATGGTCCGCAAGGACCAGCCCGACCTGATCTACCGGACCGAGGTCGCGAAGTTCGCCGCCGTCGTCGACGACATCGCGGAGAAGCACGAGAAGGGCCAGCCGATCCTCGTCGGTACGACGTCGGTCGAGAAGTCCGAGTACCTCTCCCAGCAGCTCTCCAAGCGCGGCATCCCGCACGAGGTGCTGAACGCGAAGCAGCACGAGCGCGAGGCCTCGATCGTCGCGCAGGCCGGCCGCCGCGGCGCGGTCACGGTCGCCACGAACATGGCCGGCCGCGGTACCGACATCAAGCTCGGCGGCAACCCGGACGACCTGGCCGAGGCGGAGCTGCGCCAGCGCGGCCTGGACCCGGAGGAGCACATCGAGGAGTGGGCGCACGCCCTGCCCGAGGCGCTCAAGCGGGCCGAGAAGGCGGTCAAGGCGGAGTTCGAGGAGGTCAAGGAGCTCGGCGGGCTGTACGTGCTGGGCACCGAGCGGCACGAGTCGCGCCGTATCGACAACCAGCTGCGCGGCCGCTCCGGCCGACAGGGCGACCCGGGCGAGTCCCGGTTCTACCTCTCCCTGGGCGACGACCTGATGCGCCTGTTCAAGGCGCAGATGGTCGAGCGGGTCATGGCGATGGCGAACGTGCCGGACGACGTCCCGATCGAGAACAAGATGGTGACGCGCGCGATCGCGTCGGCCCAGTCGCAGGTCGAGACCCAGAACTTCGAGACGCGCAAGAACGTCCTCAAGTACGACGAGGTCCTCAACAACCAGCGTGAGGTCATCTACCGCGAGCGCCGGCGCGTCCTGGAGGGCGAGGACCTCCAGGAGCAGGTCCGCCACATGATGGACGACACCATCGACGCCTACATCGCGGCGGAGACGGTGGAGGGCTTCGCGGAGGAGTGGGACCTGGACCGGCTGTGGGGCGCCTTCCGGCAGCTGTACCCGGTGAAGGTCACCGTGGAGGAGCTGGAGGAGGCCGCGGGGGACCGGGCGGGCATCACGGCCGAGTTCATCGCGGAGTCCGTCAAGGACGACATCCACGAGCAGTACGCGGAGCGCGAGAAGGCGCTCGGCTCCGACATCATGCGCGAGCTGGAGCGGCGCGTGGTGCTGTCGGTGCTGGACCGCAAGTGGCGTGAGCACCTGTACGAGATGGACTACCTGCAGGAGGGCATCGGCCTGCGGGCGATGGCCCAGAAGGACCCGCTGGTCGAGTACCAGCGCGAGGGCTTCGACATGTACAACGCCATGCAGGAGGGCATCAAGGAGGAGTCCGTCGGCTACCTGTTCAACCTGGAGGTCCAGGTCGAGCAGCAGGTCGAGGAGCTTCCGGTGCAGGACACCGTGCCGGCGCCGGCGAAGCCGGAGATCCGGGCGAAGGGCCTGGACGTTCCGCAGCGGCCGGACCGGCTGCACTTCTCGGCGCCGACGGTGGACGGTGAGGGCGGGGTCGTCGAGGGCGACTTCGACGCCGACGCCGACGGGGACGGCGAGGAGGCCGGGGTCGGGATGACGCGGGCGGAGCGGCGCAAGGCGCAGAAGGCCTCCGGCGGCCGGCGCCGTAAGAAGTAGCCGCCGCCGCTGCCGTTTGGTTTGCCGCCGGGCCGGACACCGCTGTACGGGTGTCCGGCCCCGGCGGCGTTGTACGGGGCAGACCCCGGCCGCGCCCACGGGGGCCTGAGTGTGGCCCCGGGTGCCGGCCGGGTGCGGCGCCGCTGTGGGGCCCCGGCTGCGCCGGGCTCCGCCCCGCGCCCCGCGCCGCAAACGCCGACGGGGCCGGGTGTGGGCCGGCGGTCCGGGTGTGGCCCCGCGTCTCAGCGCCGCCGGAGTCACAAGCGCGGGCCGTGGATTTCCACGGCTGCGCAGCGCCAGCGGAGGTCGGGGCCCTGTTCGAGGCGGAAGGCCATCGCCGAGACGCGGTCGCCCGTCGCGATGCGGGCGAAGGCCTCGATGACGCCCGGTCCCGGGTGGAAGCGGCCGCAGTGGCGCAGGACCGGGGTGAGGCGGTCGCGCAGGGCGTCCGCGGGGGCCAGGGTGACCAGTTGCTCGTACGCGGGGCCCACGGTGTGGCCCAGCAGCGAGTGGACCGGGCGGCGGCCGCTGAGGACGGCAAGCAGGCGTTCGGCGAACCAGTCGTGCGGGCCGCGCGGGCGGCGCCGGGCGCCGGGGGCCTGCTGGTCGCGGCGGCCCGGAGGGCGGGTGGTGGTCCTGGTCCTGGTCATGGCGTCGTCCCCGGGAAGGCCGGGCCCGGTCCAGGGCGGATACCGGGCGGGTCACTAGGTACGGGCCAACTTCTACGGCCCCTTCGTCACGCTCCGCAACTGGGCCGGTCCGGCCCGTGAGTGCCCTGACGGTTCACCTATCCGGGGGGCCGCCCGCGCTGCCGGGGGCCGCGCGGTCCGCGCGGGGAGGCGCCCGGTGGACGCGGCGCTGTCGGCCGATCGCGCCCGAAGGGGGACAGCAGTTGTCCCCCGGTCGGACGCGGAGGGCGGCGGCCGCCGTATCCTGAGGGGGTTTTCCGACTAACGAAAGCGGCCGGCCATGCGCGTGTACGTCCCCCTGACCCTTCCCGGGCTCGCCGAGGTGTACAAGGCCGGCGAGCTTGGCCCCGCCCCGCTGCGCGCGTACGCCGTCACGCCCGGGCTGCGGGAATGGTACGTCTCGGACGACATCGAGGAGTTGGAGTACGCCGCCCTGAGCCGGGCCGCCGAGGCCTCGCTGCGGCTCCTCGCGGCCGACCCCTCCGCCCCGCGCAAGCGCGTCGTCGTCGCGGTCGACGTCGACGACAAGGCCGCCGTCGCCGTCCCCGGTGTCGATGAGGCCACCCTCGGGCAGGTCGGCCTGACCGGCGCCGTACGGCTGACCGTGGCCGCCGCCGTACACGTCGACGCCGATGACGCGCTGGCCGACGTCGAGGCCGCCGCCGGCGCCGTGGAGGCCGCCGACCGCGGGGACGACGACGCCCGCTTCGTCGTGGACGGCGCCGAGGACCACGAGCTGCTGTGGTTCGGCGTGCAGGAGATCCCGGGGCTGCTCCCGTGAGTCCGCATCCGCACCTGGTCTGGGACTGGAACGGGACCCTGCTCCACGACGTCGACGCCGTCCTGGCCGCCACCAACGCCTCCTTCGCCGAGTTCGGCTTCGCGCCGATCACCCTGCAGACGTACCGCGAGCTGTACGTCGTACCGGTGCCGAAGTTCTACGAGCGGCTGATGGGCCGGATGCCGACGGACGCGGAGTGGCTCGTCATGGACGAGACCTTCCACCGGCACTACTGGTCCGCCGCGGACGCCGTCGGGCTCGCCGCGGGCGCTCTGGAGCTGCTCCGGGACTGGGAGGGCGCCGGGGCCACCCAGTCCCTGCTGTCGCTGGCGCCCCACGAGAAACTGGTGCCACTGGTGCGCACCCTCGGCATAGAGCGGCACTTCCTGCGCGTCGACGGGCGTACCGGGCCCTCGCACACCACCAAGGCGGGTCACCTCGTACGCCATCTGGCCGCCCTGGAGACGTCCGGTGTGACCGCCTCCCGTTGCGTGCTGATCGGGGACGCCCTGGACGACGCGCTCGCCGCCGCCCATGTGGGGGCGCGGGCCGTCCTGTACACGGGTGGTTCGCACAGCCGCCGCAGTCTGGAATCGGCCGGTGTGCCCGTGGTCGACACTCTGACGGAGGCCGTGGCCACGGCCCGGGAACTGGCCGGATAACGCCTTGATCCGGGCGGTGGCCGGGGTCCTGCACGTACCCCGCCGTCCGTCGCTGTCCAGAGCGGCAAAAATGCACCCCCTGATTTGTACAGAAGCCGCTCGTGACGAGTCGGGGGTCAAGGGGGATAGCCTGGTACCCGTGATCAGCGCGATAACCATCGGGGGTCCTGATGCCCCCGGCACGCGCCCGGCGCACGACAGTGCCCGGGCTTTCGCTGATCCCCGCTGCCGGGACGTGCCGCCGATCATGGCCGATTCCCTCCCGGTCGCCTCTCTCGACGACATAGCGTCGATCCCGAACGGACACCCCGCCTCGCGGCGCTATGTCATTCCTTCCTTCACCTACGTCACGCAATGGCGCGCGACAGGAGCCAGAGGACATGCAGACCAAGCTGGACGAAGCAAAGGCCGAGCTGCTCGCGCGGGCGGCACGGGTGGCTGAGAACAGCCCGGCCGGGGGGCTACTTCCGACTGGGTCCGAACAAGGGGAGCGCCCCGACCCGGGTGCGACGCTCGCCTACCTCCAGCGCTACTACCTGCACACCGCCCCCGAGGACCTGTTGGACCGGGATCCGGTCGACGTGTTCGGGGCCGCGCTCTCCCACTACCGGCTGGCCGAGCAGCGCCCGCAGGGCAAGGCGAACGTGCGCGTGCACACCCCGACGGTCGAGGAGAACGGCTGGACCTCCAGCCACTCGGTCGTCGAGGTCGTCACCGACGACATGCCGTTCCTCGTGGACAGCGTCACCAACGAGCTGTCGCGCCAGGGCCGCGGGATCCACGTGGTGATCCACCCCCAGGTCGTCGTCCGCCGTGACCTGACCGGCAAGCTCATCGAGATCCTCGGCCCGGACTGCGACGCCCACGGCCCCCGGACCGCGCGCCCCCACGACTCCCTGGTCGAGTCCTGGATCCACGTCGAGATCGACCGCGAGACCGACCGCGGCGACCTCAAGCAGATCACCGTGGACCTCCAGCGCGTCCTGTCCGACGTCCGCGAGGCCGTCGAGGACTGGGAGAAGATGCGCGACGCGGCGCTGCGCATCGCGGACGAGCTGCCCGGCGAGCCGACCGCGCCCGACCTGCGCGAGTACGAGCAGGAAGAGGCCCGCGAGCTGCTGCGCTGGCTCGCCGACGACCACTTCACCTTCCTCGGCTTCCGCGAGTACAACCTGGTCGACGGCGACGCGCTGACCGCCGTGCCCGGCACCGGTCTGGGCATCCTGCGCTCCGACCCGCTGCACCACGGCCAGGAGGACGCGCACCCCGTCTCGCCGTCCTTCAACCGGCTGCCGGCCGACGCGCGCGCCAAGGCCCGCGAGCACCGGCTGCTGGTGCTGACCAAGGCCAACAGCCGCGCCACCGTGCACCGCCCCTCGTACCTGGACTACGTCGGCGTCAAGAAGTTCGACGCCGAGGGCAACGTCGTCGGCGAGCGCCGCTTCCTCGGGCTGTTCTCCTCCGCCGCGTACACCGAGTCGGTGCGCCGGGTGCCGGTCATCCGCCGCAAGGTCGCCGAGGTCCTCGAAGGCGCCGGGTTCTCGCCCAACAGCCACGACGGCCGCGACCTGCTCCAGATCCTGGAGACCTACCCGCGCGACGAGCTGTTCCAGACCCCGGTCGACAAGCTCCGCGAGATCGTCACCTCGGTCCTGTACCTCCAGGAACGCCGCCGGCTGCGGCTGTACCTGCGCCAGGACGAGTACGGGCGCTACTACTCCGCGCTGGTCTACCTGCCGCGCGACCGGTACACCACCGGGGTCCGGCTGCGCCTGATCTCGATCCTCCAGGAGGAGCTGAACGGCACCAGCGTCGACTTCACCGCCTGGAACACCGAGTCGATCCTCTCCCGCATCCACTTCGTCGTCCGCGTCCCGCAGGGCACCGAGCTGCCCGCGCTGACCGACACCGACGTCGAGCGCATCGAGGCCCGGCTGGTGGAGGCCGCCCGCTCCTGGGCCGACGGCTTCGGCGAGGCGCTGATCGCGGAGACCGGTGAGGAGCGCGCCGCCGAACTGCTGCGCCGCTACGGCAACTCCTTCCCCGAGGGCTACAAGGCCGACCACTCGCCGCGCGCCGCCGTGGCCGACCTGGTCCGCCTGGAGCGGCTGTCCGAGAGCGGCCGGGAGTTCGACCTCTCCCTGTACGAGCCGGTCGGCGCGGGCCCCGGCGAGCGCCGCTTCAAGATCTACCGGCAGGGCGAGCAGGTGTCCCTGTCCGCCGTGCTGCCGGTGCTCCAGCGCCTGGGCGTGGAGGTCACCGACGAGCGGCCGTACGAGCTGCGGTGCAGCGACCGCACCCACGCGTGGATCTACGACTTCGGCCTGCGGATGCCGCTGTCGTCGGGCAACGGCGAGAGCCACCTCGGCGACGACGCCCGCGAGCGCTTCCAGGACGCCTTCGCGGCGGTCTGGCAGGGGCAGGCGGAGAACGACAACTTCAACACCCTGGTGCTGAGCGCCGGGCTCACCTGGCGGCAGGCCGTGGTGCTGCGCGCGTACGCCAAGTACCTGCGCCAGGCCGGCTCCACCTTCAGCCAGGACTACATGGAGGACACCCTCCGCAACAACGTCCACACCACCCGGCTGCTGGTCTCGCTCTTCGAGGCGCGGATGTCCCCGGCCCGGCAGACCGCCGGCACCGAGCTCGTCGACGCGATGCTGGAGGAGCTGGACGGGGCCCTGGACCAGGTCGCCTCGCTGGACGAGGACCGCATCCTGCGCTCCTTCCTGACCCTCATCAAGGCGACGCTGCGCACCAACTTCTTCCAGAGCGCCGGTGAGGGAAGCAAGAGCAGGGGCCAGACGAACGACGCGGGCGAGCCGCACGCGTACGTGTCGATGAAGTTCGACCCGCAGGCCATCCCGGACCTGCCGGCGCCGCGCCCGGCCTTCGAGATCTGGGTGTACTCCCCGAGGGTCGAGGGTGTCCACCTGCGCTTCGGCAAGGTCGCCCGAGGCGGCTTGCGCTGGTCCGACCGGCGTGAGGACTTCCGTACGGAGGTCCTCGGCCTGGTCAAGGCGCAGATGGTCAAGAACACCGTGATCGTGCCGGTCGGCGCGAAGGGCGGCTTCGTCGCGAAGAACCTGCCGGACCCGTCGGTGGACCGCGACGCCTGGCTCGCCGAGGGCATCGCCTCGTACAAAATCTTCATCTCGGCACTGCTCGACATCACCGACAACATGGTCGCCGGTGAGGTCGTGCCGCCCAAGGGCGTGGTCCGTCACGACGAGGACGACACCTACCTCGTCGTCGCCGCCGACAAGGGCACCGCGACCTTCTCCGACATCGCCAACGGGGTCGCGGAGTCCTACGGCTTCTGGCTGGGCGACGCCTTCGCCTCGGGCGGCAGCGCGGGCTACGACCACAAGGGCATGGGCATCACCGCCCGCGGCGCCTGGGAGTCGGTGAAGCGGCACTTCCGCGAGCTGGGCCACGACACCCAGACCGAGGACTTCACGGTCGTCGGCGTCGGCGACATGTCGGGCGACGTCTTCGGCAACGGCATGCTGCTCTCCGAGCACATCCGCCTGGTCGCCGCCTTCGACCACCGGCACATCTTCATCGACCCGCACCCGGACGCGGCGACCTCGTACGCCGAGCGGCGGCGCCTGTTCGACCTGCCGCGTTCCTCGTGGGCCGACTACGACACCGCGCTGCTCTCGGCGGGCGGCGGGGTCCACCCGCGTACGGCGAAGGCCATCCCGGTCAACGCACACATGCGGGAGGCCCTCGGCATCGAGGCGGGCGTCTCGAAGCTGACGCCGGCCGAGCTGATGCAGGCCATCCTCAAGGCTCCCGTGGACCTGCTGTGGAACGGCGGCATCGGTACGTACGTGAAGGCGACGGCCGAGACGCACGCCGATGTCGGCGACAAGGCCAACGACGCGATCCGTGTCAGCGGCGCCGACGTGCGCGCCAAGGTCATCGGCGAGGGCGGCAACCTGGGTCTGACCCAGCTCGGCCGCATCGAGTTCGCCCGGGTCGGGGCCGGCGGCGAAGGCGGCAAGGTCAACACCGACGCCATCGACAACAGTGCCGGCGTGGACACCTCCGACCACGAGGTGAACATCAAGATCCTGCTCAACTCGGTGGTCGCGGACGGCGACATGACCGTCAAGCAGCGCAACGCGCTGCTCGCCGAAATGACCGACGAGGTCGGCGGGCTGGTGCTGCGCAACAACTACGCGCAGAACGTGGCCCTGGCCAACGCCGTCGCCCAGGCGCCCAGCCTGCTCCACGCCCAGCAGCGCTTCATGCGCCGCCTGGGCCGGGACGGACTGCTGGACCGCGCGCTGGAGTTCCTGCCCAACGACCGGCAGATCCGCGAGCTGCTCAACAACGGCAAGGGCCTGACCCAGCCGGAACTGGCCGTCCTGTTCGCCTACACCAAGATCACGGTGGCGGACGAGCTGATCCACACCGGGCTGCCGGACGACCCGTACCTGCGCCGCCTGCTGCACGCCTACTTCCCGGCCCCGCTGCGGGAGAAGTTCGGCGAGCAGATCGACGCGCACGCGCTACGCCGGGAGATCATCACCACCCTGCTGGTCAACGACACGGTCAACACCGGCGGTTCGACGTTCCTGCACCGGCTGCGCGAGGAGACCGGGGCCTCCACGGAGGAGATCGTCCGGGCGCAGCTCGCGGCCCGCGAGATCTTCGGCCTGGCCGGGGTCTGGGACGAGGTCGAGGCGCTGGACAACGAGGTCGCGGCCAGTGTCCAGACCCGGGTGCGGCTGCACTCGCGGCGGCTGGTCGAGCGCGGTACCCGCTGGCTGCTCAACAACCGGCCGCAGCCGCTGGAGATCACCGGGACCATCGAGCTCTTCGCGGACCGGGTGAGCCAGGTCTGGGCCGAGCTGCCCAAGCTGGTGCGCGGCGCCGACCTGGACTGGTACCAGTCGATCATGGACGAGCTGACCGGCGAGGGCGTTCCGCAGGAGCTGGCGGCCAAGGTGGCCGGCTTCTCCTCCGCGTTCCCGACGCTGGACGTCGTCGCGATCGCCGACCGGACGGGCGTGGGTCCGCTGGAGGTCGCCGAGGTCTACTACGACCTCGCCGACCGCCTGGACATCACCCAGCTGATGGACCGGATCATCGAGCTGCCGCGGGCCGACCGCTGGCAGTCCATGGCCCGCGCCTCCATCCGCGAGGACCTGTTCGCGGCGCACGCGGCGCTGACCGCAGACGTGCTGGCGGCCGGGGACGCGGACGCGACCCCCGAGGAGCGCTTCAAGGCGTGGGAGGAGCGGAACGGGGCGATCATCGGCCGGGCGCGGACGACCCTGGACGAGATCCGCGGGTCGGACGACTTCGACCTGGCGAACCTGTCCGTCGCGATGCGGACGATGCGTTCGCTGCTGCGCTCGCACGGCTGAGCGGTGAAGCGGGCGGCCCCGGGACC
>NZ_JBSGYT010000073.1:0-25941 GCF_053610645.1 Streptomyces sp. NPDC054883
CCGGTGGACCGTGTGAGGTGGTCCGCCGGGCGCCCCTGTCGTGTGGTGCGGGTGGTGCTCAGTCCTTGATCTCGCAGATCGTGGCGCCCGAGGTGAGGGAGGCGCCGACCTCGGCCGAGAGGCCGACGATGGTGCCGGAGCGGTGCGCGTTCAGCGGCTGCTCCATCTTCATGGCCTCCAGGACGACGATCAGGTCGCCCTCGTTGACCTGCTGGCCCTCCTCGACCGCGACCTTGACGATCGTGCCCTGCATCGGGGACGCCAGGGTGTCGCCCGAGGCGGCCGGACCGGACTTCTTCGCGGCCCGGCGCTTCGGCTTGGCGCCGCCCGCGGCGGCCGTGCGGGCCAGCGTCATGCCCAGCGAGGACGGCAGGGACACCTCCAGGCGCTTGCCGCCGACCTCGACCACCACCGTCTCGCGGCCCGGCTCCTCGTCGGACTCCTCGGCGGCGGGCGCCGTGAAGGCCGGGATCTCGTTGACGAACTCGGTCTCGATCCAGCGGGTGTGGATCGAGAACGGGGTGCCGTCGGCCGGGGCGAACGCCGGGTCGGCGACGACCGCGCGGTGGAACGGGATGGCCGTGGCCATGCCCTCGACCTCGAACTCCGCCAGGGCGCGGGCGGCGCGCTGGAGGGCCTGCTCGCGGGTGGCGCCGGTGACGATCAGCTTGGCGAGCAGCGAGTCCCAGGCGGGGCCGATGACGGAGCCCGACTCGACACCCGCGTCCAGGCGGACGCCCGGACCCGAGGGGGCGGCGAACTTCGTCACGGTGCCGGGCGCCGGCAGGAAGCCGCGGCCCGGGTCCTCGCCGTTGATGCGGAACTCGAAGGAGTGACCGCGCAGCTGCGGGTCGTCGTAGCCGAGGGCCTCGCCGTCGGCGATGCGGAACATCTCGCGCACCAGGTCGAGGCCGGTGACCTCCTCGGTGACCGGGTGCTCGACCTGGAGGCGGGTGTTGACCTCCAGGAAGGAGATGGTGCCGTCCGTCCCGACGAGGAACTCGACGGTGCCGGCGCCCACGTACCCGGCTTCCTTCAGGATCGCCTTGGACGCCGCGTACAGCTCGGCGTTCTGCGCCTCGGTGAGGAACGGCGCGGGGGCCTCCTCGACCAGCTTCTGGTGGCGGCGCTGGAGCGAGCAGTCACGGGTGGAGACGACCACCACGTTGCCGTGGGTGTCGGCCAGGCACTGCGTCTCGACGTGGCGCGGCTTGTCGAGGTAGCGCTCGACGAAGCACTCGCCCCGGCCGAACGCGGCGACGGCCTCGCGCACGGCGGAGTCGTACAGCTCGGGGACCTCTTCGAGGGTGCGGGCGACCTTGAGGCCGCGACCGCCGCCACCGAAGGCGGCCTTGATCGCGATGGGCAGGCCGTGCTCCTGCGCGAACGCCACGACCTCGTCCGCCCCGGACACCGGGTCCGGGGTGCCGGCGACCAGCGGCGCGCCGGCGCGCTGGGCGATGTGCCGGGCGGCGACCTTGTCACCGAGGTCGCGGATCGCCTGCGGCGGCGGGCCGATCCAGGTCAGGCCCGCGTCGAGAACGGCCTGGGCGAAGTCCGCGTTCTCGGACAGGAAGCCGTATCCGGGGTGGATGGCGTCAGCTCCGGAGTCGGCTGCTGCCTGGAGGACCTTCTTCATGTCCAGGTAGCTGGCGGCCGGGGTGTCACCGCCCAACGCGAACGCTTCGTCTGCCGCGCGGACGTGCAGCGCGTCCCGGTCCGGGTCGGCGTAGACGGCTACGCTCGCGATCCCGGCATCCCGGCAGGCACGGGCAACGCGGACAGCGATTTCGCCACGGTTGGCGATGAGCACCTTGCGCACGATGGCTTCCTCCTAGAAACAAGCTGAGTTTAGGGACAGCTGACACGGCCTTTCGACCCCTATCCGCAGGTGAGCTTCCCCACACGGAGCGTGATAGCGAGACTTGCCCGAGCCCAGAAACCCTTGTGTCGCCCCAGGTCAGGGAGATCCCCGACTGCACAGTAACCCCGTGGCGCGGCGCAGGTCTCTGTTCACCGGGTCAGCGGCCCCTGCTGAATCTTTGTGGAGTCCCTACGAACGGCCTATGCATTCTTTGCGTGAGAGCCGTCACGCGGACCCGTCCGTAACGAAGGTGCCCCCACCCCTTGTCCACGCGTTTACCGGTGAGTAGCCTCCAGGCGTCGAACAGGCTTGTGGCTTCTGGGGATGGGGGCGTCGGTGCTGCGCAGACTCGTGGCCGGGCTGGCCGCGACCGTGCTCGTCGTGGAAGCGGCGGTGCTCGTACTGGTGCACGTCGTGCTGGGCAAGACGACGCAGAGCCAGTCGATGTCCATCGCCGGCAGCGATCCCGGCCTGATGGCCGGGGCGACGTACGGCCTCGGCGCGGTGATGGGCGCCTTCCTGCTGTTCTGCGCCGTCCTGCTCGCCGTCACCGCCGTACGGGACCGGGCGCCCGGCCGCTTCGCCCGCGTCGTGCTCGTGACCGGCGCGGTCACCCACGCGGTGCTCGGCGCCCTCGCCCTCGGGCTGGTGGGCTGGGGCGCCTTCGCCGTCCTGATGCTGATCCTGTGCCTGCTCGTACTGACCCTGGTGCTCTACGCCGGGTCCGAGGACGCCCAGGACGCCCCGCCGCCCGGGTTCAAGGAGTTCAGGCCCACAAATCCGTGATGGACACGCCCAGTTCGCCCAGCAGGGAGCGCAGCAGCGGCAGGGAGATGCCGATCACGTTGCCGTGGTCCCCGTCGATGCCGTCGATGAAGGGCGCCGACAGGCCGTCCAGGGTGAAGGCGCCCGCCACGTGCAGCGGCTCGCCGCTGGCCACGTACGCGGCCACCTCGGCGTCCGTCGGCTCGCCGAAGCGCACCGTCGTGGACGCCGTGGCCGAAACCTGACGGCCGCTCGCCGTGTCGATCACGCAGTGCCCGGTGCGCAGCACCCCGGCCCGGCCGCGCATGGACTTCCAGCGGGCCGTCGCCTCCTCGGCGTCGGCCGGCTTGCCCAGGGCCTCGCCGTCGAGCTCCAGTACGGAGTCGCAGCCGATCACCAGCGCCCCCGCGGCCTCGTCCAGGGCCGCGACCACCCCGGCCTTGGCCTCGGCCAGCGCCAGCGCCAGTTCCGCGGGGGTGTCGGCGCTGAGGGCGTCCTCGTCGAAGCCGCTGACGATCACGTGCGGGGCGAGCCCGGCCTGCCGCAGCAGGTTCAGCCGGGCGGGCGAAGCGGAGGCGAGGACGACGGAGCGGGGCGCGGCAGCAGTCATGCCAGCCATCGTAGGGGCGCTCGCGGACCGCCGCGCAGGGGGTTCAGAAGGGGCCCACGCCCAGGACGTACACCACGACGGCCATGGCGAGGGCGAGCACCACGATCAGCCGCCGCAGCATCGCTTGCGCCTCGCGCATGTCCTTCGGCGGCTCGTCCTTCGGGTCTGACCAGAGCATGCCCCGATCCTTGCCCCGCGGACGCCGGTGGCGCCTGAGTACGGGTACTCAGGCGCCACCGTCGGTTCACGCCATCTTCGCGACGGCGGCGGCCCTTCGCCGACGGCCTACGCGGGCCAGTACGTACGGCCCCACGCGCGCGGACCGGGCTGCGGCAGCGTCCGCCGCGCCACCCGGGCGGGCGCCGCCCACTCGTCCGGGACCCGGGGCGCGCCCGACGGCGCGGACGCCAGCGCCGCCGCGCGCGCTCGGACCACCGCCAGTGCGGCGGCCAGCTCCTCCGGGGTGGGGTTCCCCTTCACGACCTTGATCACCACAGGACCGACCTCCTAGAGGGGGATGTTGCCGTGCTTCTTCGGGGGCAGTGACTCCCGCTTGGTGCGCAGCTGGCGCAGCCCCTTCACCACGTGGGCCCGGGTCTCCGACGGCATGGCCACCGCGTCGACGTACCCGCGCTCGGCGGCCGTGTAGGGGTTCAGCAGGGTGTCCTCGTACTCGGCGATGAGCCGGGCCCGCGTCTCCTCCCCCTCGCCGGCGGCCTCGGCCTCGGCGATCGTCCGGCGGTGCAGGATGTTCACCGCGCCCTGCGCGCCCATGACGGCGATCTGCGCGGTCGGCCAGGCCAGGTTCAGGTCCGCGCCGAGGTGCTTGGAGCCCATGACGTCGTACGCGCCGCCGAAGGCCTTGCGGGTGATGACGGTGATCAGCGGGACGGTGGCCTCGGCGTAGGCGTAGATCAGCTTCGCGCCGCGCCGGATGATTCCGTTGTACTCCTGGTCGGTGCCCGGCAGGAAGCCCGGTACGTCGACGAACGTCAGCACCGGGACGTTGAACGCGTCGCAGGTCCGCACGAAGCGGGCGGCCTTCTCGGAGGCGTTGATGTCCAGGCAGCCGGCGAACTGCATCGGCTGGTTCGCGACGATGCCCACCGGGTGCCCCTCGACCCGGCCGAAGCCGGTCAGGATGTTCGGCGCGAACAGCGACTGCGTCTCCAGGAACTCGCCGTCGTCGAGGACGTGCTCGATCACGGTGTGCATGTCGTACGGCTGGTTGGCGCTGTCCGGGATCAGTACGTCCAGCTCCCGGTCGAGGTCGGTGACCTCGGTGTCCGCCTCCTCGGGGAAGGCGGGCGGCTCGGAGAGGTTGTTGGACGGCAGGTAGGAGAGGAGGGACTTGACGTACTCGACGGCGTCCTTCTCGTCCCCGGCCATGTGGTGGGCGACACCCGAGGTGGAGTTGTGGGTGCGCGCGCCGCCGAGCTCCTCGAAGCCCACGTCCTCGCCGGTGACCGTCTTGATGACGTCGGGGCCGGTGATGAACATGTGCGAGGTCTGGTCGACCATCACGGTGAAGTCGGTGATGGCGGGGGAGTACACGGCGCCGCCGGCGCAGGGGCCCACGACGAGGCTGATCTGCGGGACCACCCCGGAGGCGTGCACGTTGCGGCGGAAGATCTCGCCGTACATGCCGAGGGCGCTGACGCCCTCCTGGATGCGGGCGCCGCCGGAGTCGTTGATGCCGATGACCGGGCAGCCGGTCTTCAGCGCGAAGTCCATCACCTTGATGATCTTCTGGCCGTAGACCTCGCCGAGGGCGCCGCCGAAGACGGTGAAGTCCTGCGAGAACACGGCCACCGGCCGGCCGTCGACCGTGCCGTAGCCGGTCACGACGCCGTCGCCGTAGGGGCGGGTCTGCTCCAGCCCGAAGTTGGTCGAGCGGTGCCGGGCGAACTCGTCGAGCTCGACGAACGACCCCTCGTCCAGCAGCAGCCCGATCCGCTCACGCGCCGTCAGCTTCCCCTTGGCGTGCTGCTTCTCCACCGCCCGCGCGGACCCGGCGTGAGTGGCTTCGTCGATCCGGCGCTGCAGATCCGCGATCTTCCCCGCGGTCGTGTGCATGTCGATCGGCTCTGAGGGTTGTGACATCGGGGCGCGGCTCCCTGTGTGGTGTCAACTGCCTGGTCAATTGATGGACTGCTGCTGGCTACTCGTGCGTAGCGTATCGGCGGGCATGGCGCTCGGCAGTGCGGCGTTTGACACACCTAATCTGGGTTGCATGACGCCATCAGATGCATCAGGAGGAGCTCCGACCGGAGCCTCCGCGGGCCGTTGGTCGAGCCTGGACCGGCCGCCCCTCAATGCCGCCGCGTTGCGGCGGCATCTCGTCGGGGAGGGGTTGTGGAGTTCGCTGGAGGTGGTCGCGGCCACCGGGTCGACGAACACCGATCTCGCCGCGCGGGCCGGGGAGCTGCCCGAGGGGGCCGTGCTCGTCGCCGAGGAGCAGAGCGCCGGGCGGGGGCGGCTCGACCGGAGCTGGGTCGCGCCCGCCCGGTCCGGGCTGTTCTTCTCGGTGCTGCTCAAGCCCGGCCCGGGGGTGCCCGAGGAGCGCTGGGGGTGGCTGACCCTGCTCGCCGGGGTGGCCACCGCGACCGGCCTGTCCCGGGCGGCGGGCGTGGACACCGCCCTCAAATGGCCCAACGACCTGCTGGTCACCGTCGACGGCGAGGAGCGCAAGACGGGCGGCATCCTCGCGGAGCGCGTCGGTGACGGGGTGGTCGTCGGGATCGGGCTGAACGTCACCCTCACCGAGGACGAGCTGCCGGTCGACACCGCGGGCTCCCTCGCCCTGGCCAAGGCCACCGTCACCGACCGGGAGCCGCTGCTGAAGGCCGTACTGCGCTCCCTGGAGCAGTGGTACGACGCCTGGCGCGCGGCCGGCGGCGACCCGGCGGCCAGCGGCCTCCAGGAGACGTACGCGGCGGGCTGCGCGACGCTGGGCCGGCACGTGCGGGCGGACCTCCCCGGCGGCCGCACGATCACCGGGACGGCCGAAGCGGTCGACGCGGACGGGCGGCTCGTGATCCGGAGCACGGACGACGAGCGGCTGGCCGTGGGCGCCGGGGACGTGGTCCATCTGCGCTCCGTCCGGTAGCGGCCGGGCGGCCCGACCGGGCGGGCGGACCGGGGAGTGAGCTACGGCACACCTGCCGTATGGTTTTGGAGGCACCCCCCAGCGGTAGCCGGCGGAGATCCCGGTCCTTGCCGTGATCAACCGGTTCGGAAGTCGGAATTGCGTACGGAATGGACAGGAGGCGGCCCTTGACCGTCGACGACCCTACGTCCGGCGCGTCCGGGTCCGGGTCCGGCACGGGGGCGACCCAGGCCGGTTCCGGCAGCACCCCGATCGGGCGGGACCAGCACACGCCCCACCACGAGGTGGACCACACCGTCCAGCCGACGGCCGACCCGCTGGCCATCCGGCTGGAGCAGCTCATCCTGGGCGCCGAGCGCCGCTACACCCCCTTCCAGGCCGCCCGCAGCGCCGGGGTCTCGATGGAGCTCGCCTCCCGGTTCTGGCGGGCCATGGGCTTCGCCGACATCGGGCAGGCCAAGGCCCTCACCGAGGCGGACGTACTGGCGCTGCGCCGGCTCGCCGGTCTGGTGGAGGCGGGGCTGCTGAGCGAGCCGATGGCGGTGCAGGTGGCGCGGTCCACCGGGCAGACCACGGCACGGCTGGCGGAGTGGCAGATCGACTCCTTCCTGGAGGGGCTGACGGAGCCGCCGGAGCCGGGCATGACCCGTACCGAGGTCACGTACCCGCTGGTCGAGCTGCTGCTGCCGGAGCTGGAGGAGTTCCTCGTCTACGTGTGGCGGCGCCAGCTGGCGGCCGCCACCGGGCGCGTGGTGCAGGTGGCCGACGACGAGGAGATGGTCGACCGGCGGCTCGCGGTGGGCTTCGCGGACCTGGTCGGCTTCACCCGGCTGACCCGGCGGCTGGAGGAGGAGGAGCTCGGCGAGCTGGTCGAGGCCTTCGAGACGACGGCGGCGGACCTGATCGCCGCGTACGGCGGCCGGCTGATCAAGACGCTGGGCGACGAGGTGCTGTACGCGGCGGACGACGCGGCGACGGCGGCGGAGATCGCGCTGCGGCTGATCGAGACGATGGAAGCGGATCCGCAGATGCCGGAGCTGCGGGTCGGGATCGCGTTCGGCACGGTGACGACCCGGATGGGCGACGTCTTCGGAACCACGGTGAACCTGGCGAGCCGGCTGACTTCCATAGCCCCCAAGGACGCGGTGCTGGTGGACGGGGCGATGGCCGAGGAACTCGGCCGCACCGGGGCCGCGCCGGTCTCCGAGAAGGAGTCCGAGTCCGAGGAGGGCGGCGGCGCCTACCGGTTCGCGCTCCAGCCGATGTGGCAGCGGCCGGTGCGCGGGCTCGGGGTCGTGGAGCCCTGGTCGCTGACGCGGCGGACGCCTAGGATCCCCGGGTAACGTTCGTTAACCGGGAGGGCTGTCCTGTGGCGTCGAAGAGCGTGGTGCCGGAGACCGTGGAGTCGGAGTTCCTGACCGTGCGCCGGCATGAGGACGGGGTCGCCGAGCTGGTCCTGGACCGGCCCAAGGCGATGAACGCGGTGTCCACGGGCATGGCCCGGGCCATCGGGGACGCGTGCGCGCGGCTGGCGGCGGACGCCTCGGTACGGGTGGTCGTGCTGTCCTCGGCGGTGGAGCGGGCGTTCTGCGTGGGCGCCGACCTCAAGGAGCGCAACGCGATGTCGGACGCCGAGCTGGTGCGGCAGCGGCCGACGACGCGGGGTGCGTACGGGGGCGTGCTGGAGCTGCCGGTGCCGGCGATCGCGGCGGTGCACGGCTTCGCGCTCGGCGGCGGCTTCGAGCTGGCGCTGGCCTGCGACGTGATCGTGGCCGACGAGACGGCGGTGGTCGGTCTGCCGGAGGTGTCGGTCGGGGTGATCCCGGGCGGCGGCGGCACGCAGCTGCTGCCCAGGCGGGTCGGGGCGGCCCGCGCGGCGGAGCTGATCTTCACGGCGCGCCGGGTCGCGGCGCCGGAGGCGCTGGCGCTGGGTCTGGTGGACTCGGTGGTCGCAGCGGGGACGGACCGCGCGGAGGCGCTGGCGCTGGCGGGCCGGATGGCGGCGAACTCGCCGGTCGGACTGCGCGCGGCGAAGCGGGCGCTGCGGCTCGGGCACGGGATGGACCTGGCGGCCGGGCTGGAGATCGAGGACGCGGCGTGGCGGACGGTGGCCTTCTCCGGCGACCGCGCCGAGGGCGTGGCGGCGTTCAACGAGAAGCGCAAGCCGCAGTGGCCCGGTTGCTAGTGGGCTCGTCCGATCGGCGCTCGTGATCTTGGAGCCTGCGGGGAAACGCGGCGATTGTCACCAAATCAGGTAAAACTCCCTAACCTGTTGTGATGGGACTTGACGGGCGGCTCCGGGCCGTCGTGGGCCTCGCGCAGGCCATGGCGGCGGCGTGCGCGCCCCGGGACAGCGTGCGGGCGGCCGCGCGGGGGGCCCGGCTGGCCATGGACGGGTCGTTCGCCGCCATCTCCGCCTGGGAGCGCGAGCGCGGCCGGCTGCGCGTCCTCGTGAACGAGGGCGAGCGGCGGGCGGGGGAGGAGGAGTTCCCCGAGGACGAGTCCTATCCGGTGCACGAATTCCCCGAGATCACCGAGTTCCTGCACGAGCGCTGGGTGGGCGGCGCCGGGCCCCACGCCTGGGTCGAGGGCGCGAGCGGCGGCCGTCCGGGCCGGCGCGGCGAAGCGCTGCGCCTGCGCGGACGCGGCACCTGCGTGGTCGCGCCGATCGTGCTCAGCGGCCGGGCCTGGGGGGAGCTGTACGTCGCCCGGGACGAGGGGCTGGCGGACTTCGACGAGGACGACGCGGAGTTCGCGACCGTCCTGGCGGCCGTCGTGGCCGCCGGGCTCGCGCAGAACGAGCGCCTCGAAGAGGCCCGGCGCCTCGCGTTCACCGACCCGCTGACCGGGCTGGCCAACCGGCGGGCCGTCGACATGCGCCTCGACGAGGCCCTGGAGGAGCACCGGCGCACGGGGGCCGTGGTCAGCCTCGTGGTGTGCGACCTGAACGGGCTCAAGCGGGTCAACGACACCCTCGGGCACGCCATGGGGGACCGGCTGCTGGAGCGGTTCGGTTCCGTGCTGAGCCTGTGCGGGGCCATACTGCCCGGCGCGCTCGTGGCCAGGCTCGGCGGCGACGAGTTCTGCCTGGTCAGCGTCGGTCCGTCGGCGGACGAGGTGGTGCGGGTGACCGAGCAGGTGTGCCTGCGCGCAGCCGAGCTGGAACTGGGCGAGGGCGTGGCCTGCGGGGTCGCCTCCACCGGGGACCCCATCGGGCCCCTGAAGTCCTCCCGGCGGCTGTTCCGGCTCGCCGACGCGGCCCAGTACAAGGCCAAGGCCGCCCGCTCGCGGGAGCCCGTGGTGGCCGGACGGGACAGCGCGGTGGTGCGGCTGGCCGACGCGGCGCAGGCGGGCAGGGGCGAGCGGCGCCGGTTCCGCGGCAGGGCGTAGCGGCCCGGCGCGGCACGGCGTAGCAGCCTGTAACGACTGCTCCACCAAGTCGCTAGTGACATGAAGAGATTCAGTCCGTAGGGTGCTGAATATGGATATGCACACTGTCGTGGTGGGAACGTCCGGGACCACCGCCGAGGACGTCATCGCCGTCGCCCGCGGCAACGCGCGGGTCGAGCTGTCCGGCGAGGCGCTGGACGCCCTGGCCCGCGCCCGCGAGATCGTCGACGCGCTCGCCGCCAAGCCCGAGCCGGTCTACGGGGTGTCCACCGGTTTCGGTGCCCTCGCCTCCCGGCACATCAGCCCCGAGCTGCGCGCCCAGCTCCAGCGCAACATCGTCCGCTCGCACGCCGCCGGCATGGGCCCGCGCGTCGAGCGCGAGGTGGTGCGCGCCCTGATGTTCCTCCGGCTCAAGACCGTGGCCTCCGGGTTCACCGGCGTCCGGCCCTCCGTCGCGCAGACGATGGCCGCCGTGCTGAACGCCGGCATCACGCCGGTCGTGCACGAGTACGGCTCCCTCGGCTGCTCCGGAGACCTCGCCCCGCTCTCGCACTGCGCGCTCGCCCTGATGGGCGAAGGCGACGCCGAGGGCCCCGACGGGGTCGTGCGTCCCGCGGGCGAACTGCTCGCCGAAGCCGGGATCGAGCCGGTCGAGCTGCGCGAGAAGGAGGGCCTGGCCCTCCTCAACGGCACCGACGGCATGCTCGGCATGCTGGTCATGGCCCTCGCCGACCTCGGCAAGCTGTACACCTCCGCCGACATCACGGCCGCGCTGACCCTGGAGGCGCTGCTCGGCACCGAGAAGGTCCTCGCGCCCGAGCTGCACGCCATCCGCCCGCACCCCGGCCAGGGCGCCTCCGCCGCCAACATGGCCGCCGTCCTGGCGGGCTCGGGCCTCGTCCGCCACTTCCAGGAGGAGACCGCCCCGCGCGTCCAGGACGCCTACTCGGTGCGGTGCGCCCCCCAGGTCGCCGGCGCGGGCCGCGACACCATGGCGCACGCCGCCCTGGTGGCCTCGCGGGAGCTGGCCTCGGCCGTCGACAACCCGGTGGTGCTGCCCGACGGGCGGGTCGAGTCCAACGGCAACTTCCACGGCGCGCCCGTCGCCTACGTACTGGACTTCCTGGCCATCGCCGCCGCCGACCTGGGCTCCATCGCCGAGCGCCGCACCGACCGGCTGCTCGACAAGAACCGCTCGCACGGCCTGCCGCCGTTCCTGGCGGAGGACGCCGGCGTGGACTCCGGTCTGATGATCGCCCAGTACACGCAGGCAGCGCTGGTCAGCGAGATGAAGCGGCTGGCGGTCCCCGCCTCCGCCGACTCGATCCCCTCCTCCGCCATGCAGGAGGACCACGTCTCGATGGGCTGGTCGGCCGCGCGCAAGCTCCGTACCGCGATCGACAACCTGACCCGGATCGTCGCCATCGAGCTGTACGCGGCCACCCGCGCCATCGAGCTGCGCCACGGGCTCACCCCGTCCCCGGCCAGCCGGGCCGCCATCGCGGCAGTGCGGGAGGCGGGTGTGGAGGGTCCCGGGCCGGATCGTTTCCTCGCTCCCGACCTGGCCGCCGCCGACGCGTTCGTGCGTTCCGGTGCGCTCGTCACCGCCGTGGAGGCGGTCACCGGCCCGCTCGCCTGAGCGCGGGCCCGGCGCGGCCCCGAGCCTGATGTGGCCTTGAGCCTGCCGTGACACGAGAAGGGCCGCGCCCGGGAACTTCCCGGGCGCGGCCCTTCCGCGTGCGGGCACCGTCCTACTGCGTGCGCGAGCGCTGTACGGAGAAGGCGACGAAGCCGGCTCCCACGCCCAGGCAGAGCGCGCCGCCCAGCAGATAGGGGCTGGTGTCGACGCTGCCGGTGTCGGCGAGCGCGAGGGGCAGGGCGGCGGCCTCCCGGGGCGCCGAGACGTCCACCACCGCGGCGGTGTCGCTGAGGGTGGCCCGGTTCTCCTGCGCGGGCGGGTTCCGCTGGTCGGACGGGCCCGAGCGGCCCGGCGACTGGTCCGGTGCGGTGGCGTTCGCCGAAGGCACGAACCAGAGGGCGGCGAGGAGGGTGGTCGCTCCGAGAGCGGTGAGCAGCGATCGGCGTGCGGACACGGTGCGATCCCCCTTGTGGCAGCAGCGAATTGGCCGTGTGCGCCGATGCTAGTGAAAGGGGCGGGTCGTGGGAAAGTCGAGGCATCCCCGGGGCTTACTCTCCGTCGTATGAACTCTTCTGACACCTCACGGTACGTACGACTTCGGGTTGATTTGGTCCTGGAAGTGACCGACACCACAGCGCTCACCGGCGCCGCCCTCGCCCACATCAAGGCCGACGAGTTCATGCCGGACGAAGAGCGCGGCCACGCCGAGGCGGCGGTGGGTGCGGACGAGTCGGAGGCGCTGGCCTACCTCGTCGACCCCACCGACCTGGTCGCGGACATCCCCGGCGTGGAACTGGCCCAGGCCTCCTGGAGCAGCGAGCCCGTCGAATACGACCCCGAGTCCATGGAGTGGGACATGGACGAGGAAGATGGTGACTTCGACGAAGAGGTGACCGACAACGCCTGACCGTGGGGTTGCCCACATCCCAACGGAATGTGGAACCGAAACGGGTCATTCACGCGTTGTCACAACCGTGGGCAGGAGGCATGGCCTCCTGCCCGGTGGGTACCTTCCAGCGGCAGTTGGGAGGGAGCTCGGGGGTTCCGGCAACGATGGAGTGGCGTGTGAGGACGGACAGCATGCGGCGGAAGAGGTCCCTGGTGGCCATATCCGCCGTCCTCGGTGGCGTACTGGTGCTTTCGGCGTGTGACGGCGGAGGTGACCAGCCCAAGGGCAGCGGACAGGCCTCGGAGAAGTCGCAGGCCGATGTCGACGCGGCGGCGGCCAAGGACGCCTCGAAGGCCCGAATAGCCATCACGCCCAAGGACGGCGCCACCAACATCGGCCTGAACGACGCCACGAGCGTGACCGTCAGTGACGGAACTCTCACGAAGGTGGAGCTCAAGAGCTCCGACGGGGCGGACGTGCCGGGCAAGATAGCCGCCGACGGAAAGAGCTGGAAGCCGGAGGGCGCCCTCAAGCGGTCGACCAAGTACGCCCTGGCGGCCAGTGCCAAGGACGAGGCGGGCCACGAGGCGCACGAGAACGCCTCCTTCACCACCGTCTCCCCGGAGAACAGCTTCATCGGCTCGTTCGTGCCGGACGAGGGCCAGACCGTCGGCGTGGGCATGCCGGTCTCGATCACCTTCAACAAGCCGATCAAGGACCAGAAGGCCGTCCAGGCGGCCATCAACGTCTCGTCCAGCAGCGGCCAGGAAGTCGTCGGCCACTGGTTCGACGCGCAGCGGCTGGACTTCCGCCCGGAGCAGTACTGGCAGGCGAACTCCACCGTCACGCTGAAGCTCGCGCTGGACGGCGTCCAGGGCGCCCCGGGCGTCAAGGGCGTCCAGAGCAAGACCGTCACCTTCAAGATCGGCCGGAGCCAGGTCTCCACGGTCGACGCGAAGACCAAGAAGATGACGGTCACCCGGGACGGCCAGGTCATCAAGACCATCCCGATCTCGGCGGGCTCCCCGTCGAACCCGACCTACAACGGCCAGATGGTGATCTCCGAGAAGTTCAAGGAGACCCGGATGGACGGCGCCACCGTCGGCTTCAAGAACGGCGAGGGCAAGGGCGAGTACGACATCAAGGACGTCCCGCACGCAATGCGGCTGTCCACCTCGGGCACGTTCATCCACGGCAACTACTGGGGCGCCGACTCGATCTTCGGCAACGTCAACACCAGCCACGGCTGCGTCGGTCTGAACGACGCCCAGGGTGCGAACGACCCCAACACGGCGGGCGCGTGGTTCTTCGACAACTCGCTCATCGGCGACGTGGTCACCGTGGTCAACTCCCCCGACAAGACCGTCAAGCCCGACAACGGCCTCAACGGCTGGAACATGAGCTGGGCGGAGTGGAAGGCCGGCTCGGCCTCCTGACGCCCCGGGCGCTGTGACCCGCGCGAACGGCGGGGAACCCTGACGGGTTCCCCGCCGTTCGCCGTTCTCAGGCCTCAAGGCGCGCGAGCGGCGCACGCGGGCGGCCGAGGCGCTGGAGTCGGTCGGCCCGGGCGAGCGGACGGGCCACCTGCCCGGCGAGATGTCCGGCGGCCAGCAGCAGCGCGTCGCGATCGCCCGGGCACTGGTCAAGCGGCCGAAGGTGCTGTTGGCGGACGAACCGACCGGCAACCTGGACGAGCCGATGCGCGACGAGGTGATGGACCTGCTCGAAGGGCTGTGGAAGGAACACGGCCTGACCTGCGTGATGGTCACCCACGACAGTGCGCTCGCGAACCGGGCACCGCGCGTCGCGACGATCCGCAAGGGCCGCGTGACGGTGACGGAAAACCCCTGAGCGCGGCGACGTCGACCGGCCTTCATAGGGTCGGGGCATGACCGTCCACACGCTGACCGTGCCCCCGTCCGATACCGCAGTCGACGCCTGGCTGGGCGTCCTGACCGCGGCGGCGGCCGCCGACCGGGTGCCGGCGCCCTCCCGGGCGGAGGTCGCCGGTCGGCTGCGGGTGCCGCCGCTGCCGCGGCGGGCCGTGTACTGGGCGCGGGACGACGGCGCCGGCGTCGCCTCCCTGGTCCTGTTCACGGACCCGGGCAACGCGCACACCGCGTACCTGGACGTACTCGCGGTACGTCCGGACGCGCGCCGGCGCGGGGTCGGTACGCAGCTGTGGGAGCGGGTCCGTACGGAACTCCTCGCGCAGGGCCGCACCTCGATCAGCACCCTCGTCGACCTCGGTGGCCCCGGGCAGGCGTTCGCGGAGTCACTCGGCTTCGAGAACGTCCTGCCGATGTCCTGGTACGTCCAGGGCCTCACGGGGGAGCCGGCGCCGCAGGGCGCCGTCCCGGTACCGCCCGGGTACGAGTTGCTCTACTGGCCCGGCCTGGTACCGCCGCAGTGGGCGGACGCGTTGGCCGTCGCCTACCAGGCCATGGAGGACGCGCCGAGCGGGGGCACGGACCTGCTGTTCCAGGGGTGGACGGCGCAGCGCGTGCACGCGGCCCAGCAACTGGCCCTGGACCGGGGCGGAGAACTGACCACGGTCGCCGCGGTCACCCCGGCGGGGGAGGTCGCGGCGTACACCGTCCTCGTCCTCCCCGACCCGGCCGACCCGGCGGGCCCGCGCGGCTTCCAGCACGACACGGTCGTCGTCCCGGCCCACCGCGGCCGTGGGCTCGGCCGCGCCGTCAAGCGGGCGATGCTCGCCGACGCGCGGTCGCGCCACCCCGCGCTGCGCGAGATCGACACGGCCGTCGCCGACGAGAACACGCCGATGCGGGCGGTCAACGCGGCCCTCGGCTACCGGCGCGAG
The DNA here is from genome assembly GCF_053610645.1 of Streptomyces sp. NPDC054883. Taxonomy (NCBI): domain Bacteria; kingdom Bacillati; phylum Actinomycetota; class Actinomycetes; order Kitasatosporales; family Streptomycetaceae; genus Streptomyces; species Streptomyces sp. NPDC054883. The sequence goes on from NZ_JBSGYT010000073.1 coordinate 15,091, forward strand.
CGGGCGGCGGCGGTGTTCCGGCTGGGGCTCTGACGCGACGTCACTGGCCTGGGCGCTCGCCCGACCCCACCGCGTGCGACGGGACCGGGCCCGCCGCCGACCAGGACGCCAGCAGGCGCAGCGCGTCCTGCGAGGGGGAGCCCGGGGCGGCGTGGAAGGTGATCAGCGACTGCTCGGAGTCGTCCGGCAGGGCCAGCGTCTCGAACGCCAGGCTCAGCTCCCCCACCAGAGGGTGCTTCAGCTGCTTCACACCGTGCGTCTTGTCGTCCGCCAAGGTGTGCGCGGCCCACAGCCGCCGGAACTCCTCGCTCTTCACCGACAACTCCCCGACCAGCGCGGACAGCTGCTCGTCCTCCGGATGGCGGCCCGCGTACAGCCGCAGGTAGCTGACCACCTGGCACGCCCGGCACTCCCACTCCGAGTACAGCTCGGCCGTCGCCGGGTCCAGGAACACCATCCGGACCAGGTTCCGCTCCTGCACCGGCAGCGCGCCGAAGTCGCCGAACACCGCCGTCGCCATCCGGTTCCAGGCCAGCACGTCCTGCCGCCGGCCCACCAGGTACGCCGGTACGCCCTCCATCGCGTCCAGCAGCACGCGCAGCTGCGGGCGGACCTGCTCCGGGCGCCGCGAGGGGCGGCGCCTGCGCGGCCGCGGGCTCGCCAGGTGCGTCAGGTGCGCCGACTCGGTGCCGTCCAGCCGCAGGGCCCGGGCGATGGCGTCCAGTACGTCCGCCGACACGTTCTGCCCGTGCCCCTGCTCCAGCCGCGTGTAGTACGCCACCGACACGCCCGCCAGCTGTGCCAGCTCCTCCCGGCGCAGCCCCGGCACCCTGCGGTGACGCCCGTAATCCGGCAGCCCCACGTCCTCGGGGCGCAGGCGTGCCCGGCGGGAGCGGAGGAACTCGCCCAGTTCGGCGCGCTGATCAAGCTGGTCCATACCGCCAGTATCGCCGGGCCGCCGACCGCAAGCCTGACCCCGCCAGTAGTAGGACCAGCGGTCCTATGCTCCGCAGGGGGCTGGGTGAGCACCGCCGCGCCGGGCATCGTAGGACGCACCGCACCACGGAACTCAGGAGAAGCAGCGCATGTCCGCCACTCAGCACACCCCGCTCACCCAGGTCGCCGCGTACGCCGCCCCCGCACCGAAGGCTCCGCTGGAGCGCACCACCATCGCGCGCCGCCCGGTCGGCGAGCACGACGTACTCATCGACATCAAGTACTCCGGCATCTGCCACTCCGACATCCACCAGGTCACCGACGGCTGGGGCGAGGGGATCTACCCCATGGTCCCGGGCCACGAGATCGCCGGCGTCGTCACCGAAGTGGGCGCGGGCGTCACGAAGTTCGCGGTCGGCGACCACGTCGGCGTCGGCTGCTTCGTCGATTCCTGCCGCACCTGCGAGTACTGCCTGCGCGGCCAGGAGCAGTTCTGCGCCCGGGGGATGACCGGCACGTACAACGCCCTCGGCAAGGACGGGCAGCCGACGTACGGCGGCTACTCCACGCACATCGTCGTCGACGAGAACTACACCGTCCGCATCCCCGACGGTCTCGCCCTCGACGTCGCCGCCCCGCTGCTGTGCGCGGGCATCACCCTCTACTCGCCGCTGCGGCACTGGCAGGCGGGCCCGGGCAAGAAGGTCGCGATCGTCGGCCTCGGCGGGCTCGGCCACATGGGCGTGAAGATCGCGCACGCGCTGGGCGCGGAGGTCACCGTCCTGTCCCAGTCGCTGCGCAAGAAGGAGGACGGCCTGAAGCTGGGCGCCGACCACTATTACGCGACGAACGACGAGAGCACCTTCGAGGAGCTGGCCGGCAGCTTCGACCTGATCGTGTCCACCGTCTCGGCCCCGCTCGGGCTCGACGCGTACCTCGGCCTGCTCAAGGTCGACGGAGCCCTGGTGAACGTCGGGGCCCCGGAGGAGCCGGTCTCGCTGAACCTGTTCTCGGTCATCGGCGGCCGCAAGACCATCGCCGGCTCCATGATCGGCGGCATCGCGGAGACGCAGGAGATGCTCGACTTCTGCGCCGAGCACGGGCTGGGCGCAGAGATCGAGCTCATCAGCGCCGACGGCATCAACGAGGCGTACGAGCGGGTCCAGGCGAGCGACGTGCGCTACCGCTTCGTCATCGACGCCGCCACCATCTGACCCGTCCCCCCCCCGTGCGGCGGCCGCCGGCCGGCTCCCTCAGCCGTCGGCGGCGGCCACGCCGATGGGGCAGGAGACCCCGGTGCCGCCGATGCCGCAGTAGCCGCCCGGGTTCTTGTCCAGGTACTGCTGGTGGTGCGCTTCGGCGGGCCAGAAGGGGCGCTCCGAGGCGGGCAGGACGGCCGTGGTGATCTCGCCGTGGCCCGAGGCGGTGAGGACGCGCTGGTAGGCCGCGCGGGAGGCTTCGGCCTCCGCCTGCTGGGCGGGCGAGTGGGTGTAGACGGCCGAGCGGTACTGGGTGCCGACGTCATTGCCCTGGCGGAAGCCCTGAGTGGGGTCGTGGGACTCCCAGAACAGCTTCAGGAGTGTGGCGTAGGAGACCAGCGACGGGTCGAAGACCACGCGGACGACCTCGGTGTGGCCGGTCAGGCCCGAGCACACCTCCTCGTACGTCGGGTTCTGCGTGAAACCGCCCTGGTAGCCGGCCAGGGTCGTCCACACCCCCGGCGTCTGCCAGAACTTGCGCTCCGCCCCCCAGAAACAGCCCAGCCCGAAGTCGGCCACCGCGAGGTGCGGGGGGTAGGGCCCGGCGAGCGGATTGCCGAGCACGGTGTGCACGGCGGGCACGTCGAAGAGGGGCTCGGGGCGGCCCTTGAGGGCCTCCTCGCGGGTGGGGAGCTCGGGCGTACGGCGGTACGAGAACATGGATTCCCTCCTAGTGGTCTCCCCTCAACAGCCGGGGGCGGGCCCGGATTCCCCGGCCCGCCCCCGCACCCGTCAGTCCCCCGCCGGGTCAGACGCCCGCCTCCCGCACGCGGAAGTCCCGGATCCGCACGTACCGCGCCCCGCTGTCCGCGACGTACGCCGGGCGGGCCCGTTCCGCAGATCAGTGGGGGAGGGTGGCCGGGGAGCCGCCGTTGGCCTCGTAGCCGGCGACCGCCAGGGCCCGGTGGATCGCGTACGCCGCCGCCGGGTCCGGGGAGGCCGACCAGGGCAGGGCGCCCACGTAGCCGTCGACGTGCCGGACCTGCTCCATCGCCTCCGCCCAGCGCTCCATCCGTACCAGGAACAGCAGCAGCATGTGCCGTACGTGCGCCAGCATCGGGTCGTCCGGGCGCGCCGACCCCACCGCGTACAGCGCACCCTCCACCGCCCGGGTCACCACCGCGCTGCGCCAGAACGTCGACACCATCAGCACCTCCGGCAGGTGCTCGTACACCGCGAACAGCGGCAGCGCCGCCAGCAGCGAGCCCCGGGGGGCGCGGGCCGCCGCCGCGTGCGCGAAGGCGTCGGCCTGCTCCCGGGAGCCGTGCCACTTCTCGCACCAGTAGTTCAGCGCCGCCAGGTGTGCGCCCATGTGCGCCGGGGCCACGTCGATCACCTTCGCCCACAGCGCGTCGTACTCCGCCTCCGAGTAGCCCAGCGCCCGCCCGACGGCCAGTTCCGTGATGTACGGCACCGGGTCACCCGGCGCCAGCAGCGCCGCCCGGCCGCACGCCTCGCGGGCCTCCTCCAGGATGATCCGGTGGTCGGTGGAGCCCACCCCGCCCGAGTGCCGCCACGCCTGCTGCACCAGCAGCTCCGCGTGCACCTGGGCGCCGCCCGCGTCCTTCGGCGCGTCCAGCCGCCACGACTTGAGCCACAGCGCGCCCTGCCCCGGGTGCTCGGCGAGTTCCAGCGCGGCCGCGCCGCCGAAGGCCTGCACGCGCTGCCAGCGCAACTCCCCGGCCGCCGGGGTACCGGCCAGCAGCTGCGAGGCGGCCTGCCAGCCGCCGGTGCGGCGCACGTTCTCCAGGGCGTCCATCAGGTCCGGGTCGGGCCCGGGCACCCGGACGTCGAGCTCCTCCTGCCGGTCGAATCCGTAGTCCGCCGGGTCGGCGGCGTCGGGGCTGCCGGGCGCGACCAGCCGCACACCGCCCCGCCTGCGCCGGAGGTACGGACCCAGGGCGGCCACGATCAGCCCGACCGCGATCAGGAACCACAGAATCTCCATGGTCCCAGCGAACCAGACGCACCCCGGCGAACGCGAATGCCCTCCCCCGCCCCCGGCCCGGGCAGGACCCGCGGGGCGGGCGGGGCATAGCATCGGCCCCATGAGCGACGACAGCCACGAGCACCAGAGCTTCGAGACCCGCGCGATCCACGCGGGCAACACGGCGGACCCGCTGACCGGCGCGGTCGTGCCCCCGATCTACCAGGTGTCCACGTACAAGCAGGACGGCGTCGGCGGCCTGCGCGGCGGCTACGAGTACAGCCGCAGCGCCAACCCGACCCGCACCGCCCTGGAGGAGAACCTCGCGGCACTGGAGGGCGGCGTGCGCGGCCTCGCGTTCGCGTCCGGGCTCGCCGCCGAGGACTGCCTGCTGCGTACGCTGCTGGCCCCGGGCGACCACGTGGTCATTCCCAACGACGCCTACGGCGGCACCTTCCGCCTCTTCGCGAAGGTCGTCTCCCGGTGGGGCGTCGAGTGGTCGGTGGCCGACACCTCCGACGCGGAGTCCGTGCGCGCGGCGCTGACCCCGAAGACCAAGGTCATCTGGGTCGAGACCCCTTCGAACCCGCTGCTCGGCATCACCGACATCGCCATGGTGGCCGACATCGCGCGCACGGCCGGCGCCAAGCTGGTCGTCGACAACACCTTCGCCTCGCCCTACCTCCAGCAGCCGCTCGCCCTGGGCGCGGACGTGGTCGTGCACTCGCTGACGAAGTACATGGGCGGCCACTCCGACGTCGTCGGAGGCGCCCTCGTCACCGCCGACGCGGCGCTGGGCGAGGAACTGGCCTACCACCAGAACGCGATGGGCGCCGTCGCCGGCCCCTTCGACTCCTGGATCGTGCTGCGCGGCATCAAGACCCTCGCGGTGCGCATGGACCGGCACGCCGCGAACGCCGCCAAGATCGTCGAGGTGCTCAAGCGGCACCCGAAGGTCACCAAGGTCCTCTACCCGGGCCTGCCCGAGCACCCGGGCCACGAGATCGCCGCCAAGCAGATGCGCAACTTCGGCGGCATGATCTCCTTCCAGGTCGAGGGCGGCGAGGAGGCGGCGGTCGCCGTGTGCGACCGGGCCCGGCTGTTCACGCTCGGCGAGTCCCTCGGCGGCGTCGAGTCCCTCATCGAGCACCCGGGCCGGATGACCCACGCCTCGGTCGCCGGTTCGGCGCTGGAGGTCCCGGCGGACCTGATCCGCCTCTCCGTCGGCATCGAGAACGCCGACGACCTCATCGCGGACCTCACCCGGGCCCTGGGCTAGGGGGCGTCCGGCGGACCTGGTCCGCCGGACACTCCCCAAGGTCCCTGTCGGCCGCCCCGCGCCGGGCGGTGGCTACCAGCCCTCCAGGGGCGGGGAGACACCGCTCGGCGGCGTCACCCACGGGCGGGTCACGACGGCCCACACCGTGAACGCCGCGGCCGCCGCGAGGAGCACCGCCCAGCCGAACCGCCGTACCGCGCGGTAGCGGCGCAGCAGCCGGGCGCCGCGGGCCGCGGCGGCCGTCGCCAGCCCGGTCGGCACCGGCGGGTGCGGGCCCTCCAGCAGCCGCCTGACCTGGTCCTCCTTGGGGTCCTGGAACCCGCTCACGCCGTGCTGCCCCCGTCGGCCGCCGCGGCGCGCAGCTTGGCGAGGGCCCCGCCGCGCAGCGCCGCCACCCGCTCGGGCGGCAGCCCCAGCTGCGCGGCCGTGACCTCCTCCGCGACGCCCTCGTACACCCGCAGCACCAGCACCAGCCGCTCCTGCGGGCTCAGCGGCGCGAGCAGCCCGCTGCCGCCCGGGTGCCGCCAGGCGGTGCGGGCGTACGCGGCGCACAGCTGCCGGCGGGCGAACTCGTACGGGTCGTCCGCGCGCAGTCTGCGCCAGTGCGCGTACGTCCGGGCCAGCGCGCCCGCGAGGAGCCGGCGCGCGGTGGGCGGGTCGCCGTCCGGCTCGGCCGTCAACAGGACCGCGACGTGCAGGAGCCGGCCCGCCGCGCCCGCGACGAACGCCTCGAACTCCGCGAAGGTCCCCGCCCGGTGGTCCACAGCCGCCATGGCCCACATAGTGCGGCCGGGGGGACCACCCCGGTCAAGGGGTGGGACGGGGCCGGATGCGCGCGCGTCCGGCCCGTGGGGTTCAGGACGCCGGGCCCGCGTCCGCGACGGAGGCCATCAGCTCCGACAGCGACACGTTGAACCGGGTCAGCAGCCCGGTGAACGCCTCGCGCTCCTCCTCGGTCCAGTCCTGCGTCACCAGGGCCATCAGCTCCCGCCGCGAGGAGCGCACCTCCTCCAGCCGCGCCTGCCCGCGCGGGGACAGCGCGAGCACCACGGCCCGGCCGTCCTCGGGGTGCGAGGTGCGCTTGACCAGGCCGCCGTCGACGAGCGGCGCGACCTGCCGGGTGACGGTGGAGGAGTCGATGCCCATGCCGCCCGCGAGCGCCTTGACGCCCATGGGACCTTCCAGGTCCAGCCGGTTCAGCAGCAGGTAGGCGGCGCGGTCCATCGAGTTGCGGGCCTGGCCCACCCCACCGAGACGGGTCTGCTCCGCCCGGCGGGCGAAGACCGCCACCTGGTGCTGGAGCGCGTCGAGGAGACCGGCTTCGGCGGGCGTTTCGGCCGCCGGGGACAGGTCGGAACTGGCCGGGATGGAGGGCATGGCCGTGGGCTCTCTTCGCGTGGGTCCGACAAGGATGGGGGACAGAGTACGCGGCCCTACGGCGGCCTGTACGCCCCGTACGAGAACTGGTACGCCCACCCCTGACCGGCGCGCCGGAGGTGTCCCGCATGGCGAGATATCGCCGGTGCCTCGCTTCGGGAGCTCGGGTGGTACCCGGCCTCCGGCCGGAAGGCACCCGCACCGCGGCGCCCCTTCGCCGCACTCGCCCGGGCCGGTGGGCTCCGCCCGGGGCGCGGGGCTGCCCGAGCCGAATCCGCCCGGGCAGCGGCGGCGCTTCGGACGGCCCGGACCCGGACCCTAGGCGGAGCCAGGGTCAGGGCCAGGGGCCAGGCCAGAGGCGGCACGGGAGCGGCACGTGGCCGTTTCCCCTTGCAGACTTCCCCGGGCGGAGCGGCGGGGGCTCCGCCTCACGGCGCCCGGCGGGCCCCGGCGCGTCTTCGCGCGCTGCCCGGGGGCCGGCCGGGGTCGGCTCCGCGGGACGGAGCGGGCTGCGCTCCACCCGAGGCGGCGGCCGGGCCCCACTTCGCCGGACGGAGCGGCGGGGCCTTCCGGCCCCGGGCCTTCCGGCCCCGGGCCTTCCGGCCCCGGGCCCGGGCCCGGCCGCCCCTCGTGGGACGGCCGCCGGGCGGGCCGGCTGCGAGACTGGCGGCATGAGCTACCGCGTTCCCCAGCCCCTGCCGCAGGTCATCCTCGACGACGTACGGGGTGCCCAGAAGATGCTGGCGGGCGTCTCGCGGGTGACCCCGATGGAGGGCAGCCGGCACCTTTCCGCCCTGACCGGCTCCCCGGTCCACTTCAAGTGCGAGAACCTCCAGCGGACGGGTTCCTTCAAGCTGCGCGGAGCGTACGTGCGCATCGCCGGGCTGCGCCCCGAGGAGCGCGCAGCCGGCGTCGTCGCGGCCAGTGCGGGCAACCACGCACAGGGCGTGGCCCTGGCCTCCTCGCTGCTCGGGGTCCACTCGACGGTGTTCATGCCCGTCGGGGCGCCCCTGCCGAAGGTGGCCGCGACCCGGGAGTACGGCGCCGAGGTACGGCTGCACGGCCAGGTCGTGGACGAGACCCTCGCCGCCGCCCAGGAGTACGCGGACCGTACCGGGGCGGTGTTCATCCACCCCTTCGACCACCGCGACATCATCGCCGGCCAGGGCACCGTCGGCCTGGAGATCCTGGAGCAGTGCCCGGAGGTGCGGACCATCCTGGTCGGCGTCGGCGGCGGCGGCCTCGCCGCCGGGATCGCGGTCGCGGTGAAGGCGCTGCGGCCGGACGTACGGGTCGTCGGCGTGCAGGCGGCGGGCGCCGCCGCGTACCCGCCCTCGCTCAAGGCCGGGCACCCGGTCTCCATCGACCACCCGGTCACCATGGCGGACGGCATCAAGGTCGGCCGCCCCGGGGACGTCCCCTTCCAGATCATCGGCGAACTGCTCGACGAGGTCCGCACGGTGTCGGAGGACGCGCTCTCCAGCGCCCTGCTGCTCTGCCTGGAGCGGGCGAAGCTGGTGGTCGAGCCGGCCGGGTGCAGCCCGGTGGCGGCCCTGCTGAGCGAGCCCGGACTGTACGGCGCCGGCCCCGTCGTGGCCGTCCTGTCCGGCGGCAACATCGACCCGCTGCTGCTCCAGCGGATCCTGCGGCACGGCATGGCGGCGGCGGGCCGCTACCTGTCCTTGCGGCTGCGGGTCGCAGACCGGCCCGGGGCGCTGGCCGGACTGCTCGGGGTGCTGTCCGTGGTGGACGCGAACGTGCTGGACGTGAGCCACGTACGGACCGACCCGCGGCTCGGCCTCACCGAGGTCGAGGTCGAGCTGCACCTGGAGACCAAGGGGCCGGAGCACTGCGCGGAAGTCGCCCGGTCGCTGCACGGCGCCGGCTACACGGTGATCGGCGGCTGAGCGAAGCCGGTTCACGGGCAGGCTGAGCCGAACCCGGTTCACGGGCGGCTGAGCCGAACCTCTGGCGAGACGCGATATAACGCGATATCTTGAACCCCGGCCGGAGCCCGGCCGCCCGGCCCGCCGTCCCCACTTGCACGGAAAGCCGGTCGGCGCCCGCGCCCCGACCATACGATTTGCTGAGGAAACACCTGATTCACACAGGGAGAATCCATATGCCAGGCGCCATCTACGCCGAAGGCCTGGTCAAGGCCTTCGGCAAGGTACGGGCACTGGACGGCGTGGACCTCGATGTCCCGGAAGGAACCGTTCTCGGCCTCCTCGGTCCGAACGGCGCGGGCAAGACCACGACCGTGCGCGTCCTCACCACGCTGCTCCAGCCCGACAGCGGCAAGGCCGTCGTCGCCGGGATCGACGTACTCAAGCACCCCAACGAAGTCCGCCGCTCCATAGGCCTCTCCGGCCAGTTCGCGGCCGTCGACGAGTACCTCACCGGCCGCGAGAACCTCCAGATGGTCGGCCGGCTGTACCAGATGGGCTCCAAGGCGGCCAAGGCCCGCGCCGCCGAGCTCCTGGAACGCTTCAACCTCGCCGACGCCGCCGACCGCACGGCCAAGACCTACTCCGGCGGCATGCGCAGGCGCCTGGACCTCGCCGCCGCCCTCGTGGTCCGCCCGCCCGTGATGTTCATGGACGAGCCGACCACCGGCCTGGACCCCCGCAACCGCCAGCAGCTGTGGGACGTCATCCGGGAACTCGTGGTCGGCGGCACCACCCTGCTGCTCACCACCCAGTACCTGGAGGAGGCCGACCACCTCGCGCACGACATCGCCGTGGTCGACCACGGCAAGGTCATCGCCCGCGGCACCTCCGACCAGCTCAAGGCGCGGATCGGCGGCGAGCGCGTCGAGGTCGTGGTCCACGAGCGGGAGCACATGGCCGACGCCCGCGCCGTGCTCGCCGGCTTCGGCAAGGGCGAGACCACCGTCGAGGCCCACACCCGCAAGCTGACCGTCCCGGTCACCGGGGGCGCCAAGCTGCTCGCCGAGGTCATCCGCGAACTCGACGGACGCGGCATCGAGATCGACGACATCGGCCTGCGCCGGCCCACCTTGGACGACGTCTTCATCTCCCTCACCGGCCACGCGGCCGAACTGGCCGACGAGGACAACGGCGCCGGGAAGGGCGCGAACGGCGCGGCGGAACCCGCCGCCGCGAAGGGCCGCAACGGCAAGGCACGCAAGGAGGCCGTGAAGTGAGCGCCACCCCCTCCCCGACCCCGGAACTCGCGGCGCCGCGGCCGCGCGGCGGCCTGCTCCAGGGCGTCACGGACTCCCTGGTCATCGCCAAGCGGAACCTGATCCGGATGTCCCGCATCCCCGAGGTGATCATCTTCGGGGTGATCCAGCCGGTCATGTTCGTGGTGCTGTTCAGCTACGTCTTCGGCGGCTCGATCAGCGTCGGCGGCAGCACCTCGCCCGCCGCCTACCGCGAGTTCCTGATGGCCGGCATCTTCGCCCAGACCGTCACCTTCGCCACGGCCGGGGCGGGCGCGGGCATCGCCGACGACATGCACAAGGGCCTGATCGACCGCTTCCGCTCGCTGCCCATGGCCCGCGGCGCGGTCCTGACCGGCCGCACCCTGGCCGACCTCGTCCAGACCGCCCTCACGGTGGTCGTCCTGGCCGCGGTCGCCCTGATCGTCGGCTGGCGCACCCACGAGAACCTCGGCAAGGTACTGGCCGGCTTCGGCCTGCTGCTCCTGCTCGGTTACGCCTTCTCCTGGATCGGCGCCCTCATCGGCCTGTCCGTGCGCACCCCCGAGGCGGCCACCTCCGGCGGGCTGATCTGGCTCTTCCCGCTCACCTTCATCTCGATCGCGTTCGTCCCCTCCGACAACATGCCGGACTTCCTGCGGCACATCGCGGAGTGGAACCCGTTCAGCGCGACCGTCCTCGCGGCCCGCGAACTCTTCGGCAACCTGCCGCCCGGCTACCCGGCCCCGGCCGCCTGGCCGATGCAGCACCCGGTCCTCGCGTCCGTCCTGTGGTCCGTACTGATCGTCGTGGTGTTCCGGACGCTCGCCGTCCGCAAGTACCGCTCGGCGACGGCGTAGCCGGCCCCCGGATACGCGCCCGATACGCGTGGACGCCCGGCCGGATGTCC
>NZ_JBSGYT010000074.1:0-25602 GCF_053610645.1 Streptomyces sp. NPDC054883
GCGGGCCACCCGATCCGGGTGGCCCGCTTCTCTTCACTGTGGAGCTAAGGAGAATTGAACTCCTGACCTCCTGCATGCCATGCAGGCGCTCTACCAACTGAGCTATAGCCCCTTGTACCGCCGTACTGCTTGCCGTTTCGGTTTCCCTTGCCGGTTCCCCTTGGCGACGTCCCAAACATTACACGGTCATGGCCCTGGTCCAAAAATCGGTTTCCGCGACCTCGGAGCCATGCCCGGCATGTACTACTACGTCCGTTTCATCACGCCTTGGCGAACTGGTAGAAGCGCTTGAGCGTGCAGTGCTCGTCGAGCAGCCGGCCGTAGATCGGCTCGCCCTCCAGCTCGCGGTACGTCTCGATGGGGTCGCCCTTTATGATCAGCGCCCGTGCGCATTCCTCGCACCAGTACTGGTAGTCGGGATTGACCGGCTCCATGTCCCGCACGATCGGCGTGCCGTTGTTGCACCAGTCGCACCGCCGCCGGTGTGCACCCATCCGTCAGCGACTCCCTCCCGCGTCGGGCCGTCGTGTCCCCCTCCGGCCGTCCGATTCTGCCATGCCGGTACGGGCCGGGTCAGCAAGCACGAAAGGAACAAACGCAAGTATCCCGCCCCCTTTTTGGGGACGGGATACCGATTGTGGAGCTAAGGAGAATTGAACTCCTGACCTCCTGCATGCCATGCAGGCGCTCTACCAACTGAGCTATAGCCCCGCTCCTCGCGGCGCTCCCCCCGTTTCCGGCGTTCCGCGCTGCGAACAAGAAGAACTCTAGCCTGTGACCAGCCGGAAAGTGAAATCCGGCCGGTGGGCCCGCATCGGCGGTGCTCAGTCGTCGTCGCCGAGCACCGGCTCCGGCAGCGTGCCGGCGTTGTGCTCCATGAGGCGCCAGCCGCGCGCGCCCTCGCCGAGGACCGACCAGCAGCAGTTGGAAAGCCCGCCCAGGCTCTCCCAGGAGGACGAGTCCAGGCCCAGCAGGCGGCCGATGGTCGTACGGATCGTCCCGCCGTGGCTGACCACCACGAGCGTGCCGCCCTCGGGCAGCAGGCCGGCGTGGCGCAGCACGACCGGCGCGGCCCGGTCGGCGACCTCGGTCTCCAGCTCGCCGCCGCCGCGCCGCACGGGCTCGCCGCGCTTCCACGCCGCGTACTGCTCGCCGTACTTGTGGAGGATCTCCTCGTGGGTGAGCCCCTGCCACTCGCCCGCGTACGTCTCGCGCAGTGCCTCGTGGTGCGCCACCGGAAGGCCGGTGACGGTGGCCAGCTCGGCGGCCGTGGCGGAGGCGCGCCGCAGGTCGGAGGCGACGATGGCGTCCGGCCCCAGCGACGCGAGCAGCCGGGCGGCGCGGCGCGCCTGCGCCACACCGGTCTCGGTCAGCTCGATGTCCGTGGAGCCCTGGAAGCGGCGCTCCAGGTTCCAGGAGGTCTGTCCGTGCCGCCAAAGGACGATCTTCCGGCCGGTCCTGCCGCTCTTGCCGTCCGATGCGGCCGGTGCGGTGGAGGCGGCCGTACCGGTCGTACCCGTGTCGGTCGTGCTCAGAACAGATCACCGTCCAGTTCGTCGTCACCCTGCGCCTCGCGCAGCTTCGCGTGCTCTTCGGCCTTGCCGATGGTGAGCTTGGCGTCCTCGGGGAGCTCGATCTCGGGGCAGTCCTTCCACAGGCGCTCCAGCGCGTAGAAGACCCGCTCCTCGCTGTGCTGGACGTGCACGACGATGTCGACGTAGTCCAGCAGGATCCAGCGGGCGTCGCGGTCGCCCTCGCGGCGCACCGGCTTGGCGCCGAGTTCCTTGAGCAGGCGCTCTTCGATCTCGTCCACGATCGACTTGACCTGGCGGTCGTTGGGCGCGGAGGCGAGGAGGAAGGCGTCGGTGATCGACAGCACGTCGCTGACGTCGTACGCGATGATGTCGTGCGCGAGCCGGTCGGCCGCGGCCTGGGCGGCGGCGGTGATGAGCTCGATGGAGCGGTCCGTGGCGGTCACTGGCCATGCTTTCGGGTTGGCGGGCAGATCCTCTCAAGGGTCTCATGTACCGCCGACACCGCCCGCGCGGAAGGTTCCGCGCGGGCGACGCCGCAGCCCAAGGGCGCGACGCGACGGCTCAGGAGGCCTTGTAGTCCTTGCCCAGGACCACCACGACGTCCGCGTTCACCGAACTTTCGGCCTTCTTCACGGCCGTCTCCGGCAAGCCCAGCGTCTTGGCCACCTCGACCGCCTTCGGCCGCTGCGCCTCGTCCTGGTAAGTGATCTGCGAGACGGCCGCGGTCTTGTCGGCCTTGCCGCCCTCCACCAGCGTGTAGCCGCCGTTCAGCAGCGCCGCCTTCGCCGCGAGCTGCGTCTTCTCGTCTCCGGTGGCGTCCTTGAGGCCGATGCGGGGGGCCGCGCCGGGGACCGCCGCGACGGAGCCGCCGAGGATCTCGCCGACGGCCTTCTTTCCCGCGTCGTCGCCGAGGCGGCCGTCCGGCTTCACCGGGAGCACCTCGGTGCGGTAGGCGCCCACCTTGGCGTGCTCGCCGATCCGCGACAGCAGCGCGCCGAGGTTCTGCGCGTTGAGGGCCGGGTCCAGGATCTGGCCCATGCTCTCGACGGTCACCGCCGCCGCCTTCGGGTCGCCGGGGATCTTGCGCAGGACGGCGTACAGCACTTTGCCGAGCCGCTCCAGCTGCTTGGTCTCGGGCTCGCCCTGGCCGCGGTACGTGGCGTACGCGACGGCCATCGCACCGGTGAGGCTCTGCTTCGCCCCCTGGGCCACGGCCGGGGTCTTGGCCTGGTCGTCGGCGGGGACGGCGGTGTCGGTGTCGGCCTCGATCCCGCCGACCAGCTCGACGAGCCGCTCCAGGAAGGGGGTGTCCAGGCGCCAGGTGCCGCCGATCCGGGTGCCGAGGACCGAGTCGAGCGCCTCACGGGTGCCGAGGCCGCCGCCCTCGACCGCCTTGGACAGGGGCTGGTCGGTGCCGTCCTGCTGGGGGACGGTCAGGGTGTTGGGCAGCAGGAGCGTGGCGCCCTGCTTCGTGGTCACGTTGTCGACGAGCAGCGCCGTGGAGGAGCCGCCCTTCTTCGTGTTGAGCACGTGGACGACGATCATGTCGCGCTTTTGCGCCCCGGCGGCGGCCGCGGTCTTCTTCTGGCCGCCCGGCCCGTCCAGGAAGGGGAGCTTGCCCGCGTACCAGAGGTAGCCGGCGCCGCCGACGACGAGCAGGGCGAGGACGACGATCAGCGCGACGATCCGGTTGCGGCCGCGGCGGCGGGCCTCCTCGCGGCGCTCCGTGCGGCTCTCGGTGAAGGCGAGCCAGTCGATGACGTCCTCGGACTCCTCGTCCGGCTGGTCGATGAAGGCGAACATCTCGGTGCGGTAGTCCCGGCCGGCCGCGGGTTCGGGGGCGGCCCGGCGCGGCTCGGGGATCTGGGGCTCGGGCTGCGGGTCCGGGGCGTGCTGCTGGGGCGCCTGCTGCTGGGGGATCCACTGCTGCGCCTGCCGGGTGTCGTACCCGGGGCCGGGGGCGTACTGCTCCTGGCCGTACGTCCCGTCCTGCGTGCCGTAGCCCTGGGCGGCCGGCGGCTGCTGCGGCGAGTAGGGCTGCTGCTGGGGGGCGTAGCCCTCGTACTCGTAGCCGTACGGATGCTCGTACGCGGGCGCCGGGGCCTGGGCGGGCGCCCGCCCGTACACGGGCCGGCCGTACGGGTCGTAGCCGATGAGCTGCTGCTCCTGGGCGGCGTACGGGTCGTACGGATCCTGTCGGTCGGTCACCGCGGGCCCCTCTCTCCGGAACCGGAAGCTCAGGCTCCCCGGTACAGCTCACGCTTGTCGATGTAGCGCACCACACCGTCCGGCACCAGATACCAGACGGGATCGCCCTGCGCGACGCGCGCCCGGCAGTCGGTGGACGAAATCGCGAGCGCGGGCACCTCGACCAGGGAGACACCGCCCTCGGGCAGGCCGTCGTCGGTCAGTACGTGGCCCGGCCGGGTGACTCCGATGAAGTGCGCGAGGGAGAACAGCTCCTCGGCGTTGCGCCAGGTCAGGATCTGCGCGAGGGCGTCGGCACCGGTGATGAAGAACAGGTCCGAGTCCTGGTTGAGGGCGCTCAGGTCCCGCAGCGTGTCGATGGTGTACGTCGGTCCGCCGCGGTCGATGTCGATGCGGCTCACCGAGAACTGGGGGTTCGAGGCCGTCGCGATGACCGTCATCAGGTAGCGGTCCTCGGCCGGTGACACGACGCTGTGCGACTTCTGCCACGGCTGGCCGGTCGGTACGAACACCACCTCGTCGAGGTGGAAGAGTGCGGCCACCTCACTGGCGGCCACGAGGTGTCCGTGGTGGATCGGATCGAATGTCCCGCCCATCACGCCGAGGCGGCGCTTGACCGGGCCGGTAGGCGTTCCCTGCTCTCCCATGAGCGCAGAGCCTACTGGCCCGGTGGCCCGTCCCCGACCCGCGTCCGAGCGGGTGCCCGGGGGCGCGCCGGACACCCTCTAGCGGTCGCGGTTGAGGCGCGTGGTCATCCAGAGCAGGAGCAGCAGGATGAAGAACGCGCCGCCACCGGTCAGGTAGGGGCTCAGGCTGTCGTGGTTGCCGCCGTGCTGCTCGGCACCCTCCGAGGCGAGAACGACCAGGTTGTGGGTGGTGGTGGAGAGGCTCATCAGGCAGGTACCTATCGAGTCGGGAGGGAGCGGAGACTTCCCTCACATCGTATGCGGGGGCCCGGGGCACGCTCACGCCGACTCAGGCGTTGGGGAGGATGGACGCGCAAGCAGACAGGTCTATCCAGGGGGAGGGCGCTATGACGAACACCGGAACCGAGAAGGTACCGGCCCGGAACCGCAGGAGGTTCCCCGGCATTTCCTCGCGGGCGTACGAGCATCCGGCCGACCGCTCGGCGCTGGTCGCGCTGCGCAAGCTCAGCGGGTTCGACACGGTGTTCAAGGCGCTCAGCGGGCTGCTGCCGGAGCGGAGCCTGCGGCTGCTGTTCCTGTCGGATTCGGTCCGGGTGGGCGAGACGCAGTTCCCCCACCTGCACGAAATGCTGCGCGACGCCTGTTACATCCTGGACCTGGAGCGGGTCCCGCAGATGTACGTGCAGCAGGACCCGAAGCCGAACGCCATGTGCATCGGGCTGGACGAGCCGATCATCGTGGTGACGACGGGCCTCGTCGAGCTGCTCGACGAGGAGGAGATGCGGGCGGTGGTGGGCCACGAGGTGGGCCACGCGCTGTCCGGGCACGCCGTGTACCGAACGGTCCTGCTCTTCCTGACGAACCTGGCGCTCAAGGTGGCCTGGATCCCGCTGGGCAATGTGGCGATCACGGCGATCGTCACCGCGCTGCGCGAATGGTTCCGCAAGTCGGAGCTGTCGGCGGACCGGGCCGGACTGCTGGTGGGGCAGGACGTGCACGCGTCGATGCGCGGGCTGATGAAGCTGGCGGGCGGCCACCACCTGCACGAGATGAACGTGGACGCCTTCCTGGCCCAGGCCGAGGAGTACGAGGCGGGCGGTGACCTGCGCGACTCGGTGCTGAAGATCCTCAACATGCTGCCGCGTACGCACCCCTTCACCACGGTGCGCGCGGCCGAGCTGAAGAAGTGGTCGCAGCACCGGGACTACCAGCGGATCATGGACGGCCACTACCCGCGGCGGGACGAGGACAAGGACACCTCGGTGAGCGACTCCTTCCGGGAGTCCGCCTCGCACTACGTCGGCTCCGTGCGCACCAGCAAGGATCCGCTGATGAAGCTGGTCGGCGACATAGCCGGCGGTGCGGGTGACCTGGGGGGCAAGCTCCGCGACGTGTTCACCGGCGCAGGCTCCGGGGCGGACGGGGCCGGCCGGGACCCGAAGGGCGGCGCCCGGGACGGCGGCGAGGGCGAGGCTACGGAGCGCTAGTCGCGCCGTCCGGCGGCGCCGGGGCGTCCGGGGAGGCGGGCCTCGCCAGTACGCCGCACAGCCCGGCCGTGCGCCTCGGCTGGCCGCTGGCGTACGGGTCGCTGGCCGGCGGGCCGACAGTGGTGGGGCCGGCCCCGGCCAGCAGCGGACGGAACGCCGCCGCCGGGTCGGTGGCACAGTCCTGCGGTCCGGCCACCACGTAGGCCGAGACCAGCTCCGCACGCCGGGCCGTGAGGTCCGTGCGGTCGAAGCGCAGCTGCAGCTCGCGGCGCACGGTGAAGAGCGAGGCCCCGGCGGCGGCCGCCGGAGACCCTCCGGCGGGTCCGACCGCGTACACGAAGGTGTGGTCGGTGGTGACTTCCACCGCATCGGGGGTGACTTCCTCGAAGGCGAGGGTGCCGCTGACCCGTACGCGCGAGTCGACGACCACCGCGGTGCCCGGGTCGAAGCGGACCAGCCACCCGGTGGCGGCGTGCCGGCCGTCCCCGGAGGGCGAGGTCATGCTGTGGTCGAACTGCGGCAGCTGGCCCGGGTCGAGCAGGACCCGCACGGGCCGGGTGGCGGTCCCGGCCAGGACGTCCGGGTCCAGCGAGGACTGCACCAGGTAGTCCTTCGCGATGGACAGCGCCGAGACGATCTGGCTCTCGTTGAAATGCGCGGTACGGCGCACGGCGGGCAGGGTGATCCCGGCCGCGCCCACCGGGTACTGCGCCGCGGGGCTGTCGGCGAACAGGTCGGCCGGGCGTCCGCCGGGCACGGCGGCGGTCGGCGCGAGCGGGACGACGACGCTGCCGAGCGGCCGGGCCTCGGTCTCGGGCGTGGGCACGTACGGGTTGCGCAGGCCCATGTACACGGCGACCGCAAAGGCCGTGGCGATGAGCAGCACGAGCAGCATGCCCTGCCGGGCTCCCCTGCCGGGCGTGCCGGTGCGGTGCCCCACACCGCCGCCCGACCAGAGGGAACGGCTGCGGACGGCCCGGGCGTGCTCGCCCATCCGTTCCTCGGCGGAGTACTCCTGGAGCCGGGCCGCGCGGACGAAGTCCTCGTCGAACACCACGGACCGGTACTCGTCCGGCCGGAAGTCGTCATCGCCACCGCCGATGCCGTCGGGGGTGCCGTTGGGCGGATCTCCTGGAACGGCCATCGCTTCTCCCCGCTGTCCCCGGTTCAGAGAAGCCCCCGGCTCCGGTCACGCGAGTGGGGTCGTGCTCAAGGGGTCGTACTTTCAGGGTTGGCGGCCGACGGGGTACGTAAACGCCCCGGCGCCGGTGACTTCGCGCAGCGGCGTACTGGACGGGGCGGGGGCCGGATCCGGGTCGCCGTCGGCGCTGCGGTACACCGCGCTGAACGCCAGGGCGACCATGCCCAGGCCCATCACGACGGCCAGCACCCAGGCGACCGGCCGAAGCCACGGCGAGCGGCCGCGGTAGGGCCGCAGCCGGCCCCCGTAGGCGCCGTAGGGGCCTTCCGGGTAGCCGTGGCCGTAGCGGGCGTGCTCCCAGCCGGGCTCGTCGAGGCCGTAGGCGCCGGGCGGACCGTACCCGTAGCCGTCGTAGTCGTCTTCGCCGGGCCGGCCGCCGGCCACGCGCGCGGCTTCGGCGGCCTCGGCGCGGGCCCGGTCGGCGGCCCGCTGACGCTCGGCCGCGCTCGGTTCGTGAATCTCGGCGTTCCGGACGAAGGCCTCGTCGAACACCACGGAGGCGAAGTCCTGATCCGCGCCTCCGCGGTCGTCGTCGGGCTCACCGTCGTCCGGGAACGGCTTGTCCCCCACGTCGTCCGGCACGCGACCAGAGTAGACCCGAGGGACTGCTTTGGGCAGGGTGTGAGCGGAAATCCGGCCACACCGGGTGCGGTGGGCGACTACCGGACGTGACCGTCGCCGGTGACGATGTACTTGGTCGAGGTCAGCTCGGGAAGGCCCATCGGGCCGCGGGCGTGCAGCTTCTGCGTGGAGATGCCGATCTCCGCGCCGAAGCCGAACTGACCACCGTCCGTGAACCGGGTGGAGGCGTTCACGGCGACCGTGGTCGAGTCGACCAGCTGGGTGAAGCGGCGGGCGGCGGCCTGCGAGGTGGTGACGATCGCCTCGGTGTGCCCGGAGGTCCAGCGGCGGATGTGGCTGACGGCTTCGTCGAGGGAGTCCACGACGGCGGCCGCGATGTCGTACGAGAGGTACTCGGCGGCCCAGTCCTCGTCGGTGGCGGGCAGCGCGGTCACCTTGGTGCCTTCGGCGTACGAGAGCACCTCGCCGTCCCCGTGGACGGTGACGCCGGCGTCCGCGAGGGCGTCCAGCGCCAGGGGCAGGAAGGCGGCCGCGATGTCGCGGTGGACCAGCAGCGTCTCGGCGGAGTTGCACACGGAGGGCCGCTGGGCCTTGGAGTTGACGAGGATGTCCACCGCCATGGCCAGGTCGGCCTGGGCGTCGACGTAGACGTGGCAGTTGCCGGTACCGGTCTCGATGACCGGGACGGTCGACTCCTCCACGACGGTCTTGATGAGCGAGGCGCCGCCGCGCGGGATGAGGACGTCGACGAGGCCGCGGGCGCGCATCAGCTCGCGGACGGAGTCGCGGGACTCGCCGGGGACGAGCTGGATCGCGTCCGCGGGGAGCCCGGTGGAGACGATGGCGTCGCGGAGGATCCCGACGAGGGCGGTGTTCGAGGCGTAGGCGGAGGAACTGCCGCGCAGGAGAACGGCGTTGCCGGACTTCAGGCAGAGGGCGGCGGCGTCGACGGTGACGTTGGGGCGGGCTTCGTAGATGATGCCGACGACGCCGAGCGGGACGCGGATCTGGCGGAGGTCGATGCCGTTGGGGAGGGTCGAGCCGCGGACGACCTCGCCGACGGGGTCGGGGAGGGCGGCGACGTCGCGCACGTCGGAGGCGATGGCGCGGACGCGCTCGGGGGTGAGGGTGAGGCGGTCGATGACGGTCTCGCTCGTGCCGGCCGCGGCGGCCTTGGCGGTGTCGACGGCGTTGGCCTCGACGATCTCGGCCGTACGGGCCTCCAGCGCGTCCGCGATGGCCAGGAGGGCTGCGTCCTTGGCGGACCGCGGGAGCGGGGCGATGGCCGCGGCGGCGGTCCGGGCGGCCTGCGCGGTGGCGGTGACGGGGCTGGGGGCGTCGTACGAGGTCATGCGGCCAGGGTAGTCGCCGGCGGGGCCCGGCCGGATGGGGTTTCACCCCGCGAGACGCCTGCCGTGCGGACCCCTGCCGGTCGGCGGGCGGGCCCCCGAGACGCCCGCGGCGGGGCCGGGCTGCCCATGCCGGGCGGGCCTTAGCCGGGCGGCCCCGTGCCAGGCGGGCCCGTGCCAGGCGGCCCATGCCAGGCGGCCCATGCCAGGCGGGCCCGGCCGGCCGCTGCGCGGAGCCTTGCCCCACCCCGCCCTTCCACCGTTTCCCCGGGCTCCGCCCGGACCCGGTCCTCAAACGCCGGACGGGCTGGAACAAGCGGGCTCCGCCCGGACCGCGTTCCCGAACGCCGGATGGGCCGGAGCACCCGGCCCCCGCCCGGACCCGGTCCTGAACGCCGGACGGCTGCGACAAGCGGTGCTCCACCCGGACCCGGTCCTCAAGCGCCGGACGGGCCGGAACAAGCGGGCTCCCCCTGGCGGACGGAGTTCGCCGCAGCGGCCCGCAGCCGGTGGCCGCCGGCGCCGGGCCCGCAAGCGCGGGCCGACGGAACGGCCTACTTGACCGGCAGCCCACGGGACCCCGCCCCACGTCCGGCGGTCGGAGGCCGCCGCAGCGGGCCGAAGCCCGGGAAGCACCCCGGCGCTGACCGGTGCGAGGGACGCGTCTAGTAAGGATGCACGCCGACCGGGTGGGCCGGAGGCGGGCCGTAACCCTCCGCCACCCGCTGGTGGTAGGTCGCGCGGTCGATGACCTCCAGGCCGACGATCTCCCACGGAGGCAGCCGCGCCGACGAGCGGTGCTCGCCCCACAGCCGCAGGGCGACGGCCGCCGCGTCGTGCAGGTCGCGGGCCTCCTCCCAGTACCGGATCTCCGCATGGTCATCGGCATACCGGCTGGTCAGCAGAAACGGATGATCATGCGCGAGCTGCTCGAGCCCGCGCCGCACCTCGCGCAGCGGGGCCGGCTTGCCGGAGACGCTCAGGGTCACGTGCCAGAGACGGGAGGTGTCGCCCTGGTCCCCGCCTCCGCCGCCGTCACCGTCCCCGGTGCCGACGCTGGTCAGCGCTCGCCTCACCAGCCGCCTCCTGTCTGCTCCGCCACGCCCCGCGCGTCCGTCTGCCTCTCACAGTTGACCAGTCCTTGGCCTGCCGTGCGGCGGTTTTACCGAACCTCAGCCCTCCAGCAGCACCAGATCGTCCCGGTGGACGACCTCCCGCTCGTACGCGGGTCCGAGCTCTCGCGCGAGCTCGCGGGTGGAGCGCCCCAGCAGCCTCGGAAGCTCCTTGGCGTCGAAGTTGACCAGGCCCCTGGCCACCGCGCGGCCGTCCGCGGAGCGCAGTTCCACGGGGTCCCCGGCGACGAACTCGCCTTCCACGGCGGCGATTCCGGCGGGCAGCAGCGAGCTGCCGCGCTCGGTGACCGCGCGCACCGCGCCGTCGTCGAGTACGAGGTGCCCCTGCGGGGCCGAGGCGTGCTGGAGCCACAGCAGCCGGTCCGCCGAGCGGCGGCCCGTCGCGTGGAAGAGGGTGCCGGTGCCGCGCCCGGCGAGGGCGTCCGCGGCCTGGCTGGCGGAGGTGAGGACCACGGGGATCCCGGCGGCGGCCGCGATCCGGGCGGCCTCGACCTTGGTGACCATGCCGCCGGTGCCGACTCCCGCCTTGCCGGCGCTGCCGATGGAGACGTGGGCGATGTCCTCGGGGCCGCGCACTTCCTCGACGCGGGTGGTGCCGGGCAGCGACGGGTCCCCGTCGTAGAGGCCGTCGACGTCGGACAGCAGCACCAGCAGGTCGGCCCGGACCAGGTGGGCGACGAGGGCCGCCAGCCGGTCGTTGTCGCCGAAGCGGATCTCGTCCGTGGCCACGGTGTCGTTCTCGTTGACGACGGGCAGGGCTCCCATGACGAGGAGCTGGTCCAGGGTCCGGTAGGCGTTGCGGTAGTGGGCGCGCCGGCTGGTGTCGTCGCTGGTCAGCAGCACTTGGCCGACGCGGATGCCGTACCGGGCGAAGGAGGCGGTGTACCGGGCGACGAGCAGGCCCTGTCCGACGCTGGCGGCGGCCTGCTGGCGGGCCAGGTCCTTCGGGCGGCGGCGCAGTCCGAGGGGGGAGAGTCCGGCGGCGATGGCTCCGGAGGAGACGAGCACTATCTCCTTCTCGCCGCCGCTGCGGGCCTTGGCCAGTACGTCGACCAGCGCGTCCACCCGGTCGGCGTCGAGCCCGCCCGCCGCGGTGGTCAGCGAGGAGGAGCCGACCTTGACCACGATCCTGCGGGCGTCCACGACGCTCTGCCTAGCCGCTGACACGTGTTCCCCTTGCCCCTTGCCCTGCTGATCCTTGCGCCCTCAATCTACGGGGTGGCCGGGCGCACCCGCGCGGCGGTTTCAGAGCGTGGACGGGCTCCGGGCCGGGTCCTGTCCGGCCGCGCGGGCCGCCCCGGGGACGAGGATCTTGCGGGAGAGCAGGAAGGTGAACGGGATCGCCACGACGGCCGCGACCAGCGGCGCGATCCGGGTGTCCATTCCGGCCCAGGTGACGAGCGCGTAGAGGCCGGCCGACTGGATCACGTAGTTGGTGACGTTGGTCAGCGGGAAGAGCGCGAACTTCTTCCAGGTCGGCCGGGTGCGGTAGGTGAAGTAGGTGTTCATGAAGAACGAGCCGACCATCGACAGCAGGAAGGCCAGGGTGTAGGCGGCGAAGTACGGCATCCACGGGTGCAGGAGCAGGTAGATGCCGAAGAAGGTGGCGGTGTTCACCCCGCCCACGAGGCCGAAGCGGAGGATCTGCCCGAGCTGCTCGCGCCGGGTG
The DNA here is from genome assembly GCF_053610645.1 of Streptomyces sp. NPDC054883. Classification (NCBI taxonomy): domain Bacteria; kingdom Bacillati; phylum Actinomycetota; class Actinomycetes; order Kitasatosporales; family Streptomycetaceae; genus Streptomyces; species Streptomyces sp. NPDC054883. The sequence goes on from NZ_JBSGYT010000074.1 coordinate 11,812, forward strand.
CCGCGGGCGGGCGTGCCGGTGCCGCGGGCGGGGGTGCCGTCGGCCGTCATCCGCGGCTGCGCTCCACGATCACGGCCTCGGCGGCGTCCATGCGCCCGGCCTGCGGGCGCCCGGCGCCGTGCGCCTCCTTGACCAGGAAGTGGGGCCTGCGCTTGGTCTCGTAGTAGATGCGGCCGATGTACTCGCCGATCAGCCCCAGCATGATCATCTGTACCCCGCCGAGGCCCGTGATGAGCGCGACGAGGGTGACGTACCCGGGGGACTCGACGCCGTGGGTGATCGCCATCACGGTGATCCACAGCGCGTAGAGCCCGGTGAGGCCCACGAGGGACACGCCGAGCCAGATCCCGATCCGCAGCGGCCGGTTGTTGAAGGAGATCAGGCCGTCCATGGCGTAGTTCAGCAGGGAGCCGAACTTCCACTTCGTCTCGCCGGCCTCGCGCTGGGCGTTGCGGTAGTCGAAGTGGACCGTGTCGAAACCGATCCAGGAGAAGAGCCCCTTGGAGAACCTGTTGTACTCCGGCAGCGACAGCAGGGCGTCGACGGCCGGCCGGGAGAGCAGCCGGAAGTCACCGACGCCGTCGGTGAGCTCGACGTCCACCCAGCGGTTGACGCCGCGGTAGTACAGCCGGCTGAGCGCGGAGCGGACCTTCCTGTCCCCCTCGCGGGTGCGCCGGGCGATGATCTGGTCGTGGCCCTGCCGGTGGTAGTCGAGCATGGTGGCGATCAGCTCGGGCGGGTGCTGGAGGTCGGCGTCCATGATGACCACCGCGTCACCCGTGGCCTCGCGCAGGCCGGCCAGCATGCCGGCCTCCTTGCCGAAGTTCCGGCTGAACGAGACGTAGCGCGTCTGCTCGCCGTGCTCCGCGGCGATCTTGCGGAGCTTCTCCAGGGTGCCGTCGCGGCTGCCGTCGTCGACGTAACACACCTCATAGGTGACGGGCAGCGCGTCCAGGACCCTGCGGATCTCGACGTCGAAACTGTCGATGACTGCTTCTTCGTTGTAGCAAGGGACAACTACCGACAGCTTGGTCATGAACACTTCCTGCTGGGTCCGAACGGGTGATTGTCGGCGACCGGACCCGCCACACACCTCTTCCTCAGAAGTATGCACGGCGGGACCGGCCTGCCGGAGTCTCGCGTGACACACGGTAGCTTTGACGGGCGGGGGGTCCCCCCGGACGGAGTCCGGGGGCGGATGGAACAAAGGGATCGAGGTGCACGTGCCTGACGTCTCCGTGGTCGTCATCGTCTATAACGACGCAGAGCGTCTGTCGACAGCCGTCCAGTCGGTTTTGGACCAGACCCTGCACGGGGTCGAAGTCGTGATCGTGGACGACTGCAGCAAGGACCGGTCCTACGCGGTCGCCCAGGAACTGGAGGCGGCGCATCCGGGCCGGGTGCGCGCCTTCCGCCTGCCGGAGAACAGCGGCGGCTGCGGCGCGCCGCGCAACCACGGCATCCAGCAGGCCACCGGCAGCTACGTCATGTTCCTGGACAGCGACGACGTGCTGGAACGAAACGCCTGCCGGAACATGCTGGCCGCGGCCGAGCGGACCGGCTCCGACCTGGTCTCGGGCATGTGCGTCCGGGTGCACCTGGACAACCGGTGGGGCAAGACCACCGAGTGGTACCCGTGGATCTACTCGCGCACCCGCACGCTGGAGTCGATCACCGAGTACCCGGACCTGCTGGTGTACGACACCCTCTCGACGAACAAGTGCTACCGGCGCGAGTTCCTGCTGGAGCAGGGCCTGGAGTTCCCGGTCGGCATCCACTACGAGGACCTGCTGTTCTCCGCGCAGGCGTACGTCGCCGCGCGCCGCATCACGCTGATCCCGAACCACGTCTACTTCTGGAACGTGGTCGAGAAGGCGGAGGCGAAGTCGATCAGCAACCGGCGCCACGAGATCGCGAACTTCGTCCACCGGATGGAGATCCACCGCCGCGTCGACGAGCTGCTGGCCGCCAAGGGCCACACCGACATCAAGACCGCCAAGGACGCCAAGTTCCTCAAGCACGACCTGGTGCTGCACCTGCGCGACCTGCCCCTGCTGGGCGACGCGTACCGCCAGGAGTTCGCCCGGCTGGCCAACGGCTACCTGGCCGGCATCGATCCCGCCGCGTACGAGAGCGTCAACCACCTCCAGGCCATCTGCGCCTACCTGCTGGGCAGGGAGGACTGGGACAACCTGCTTCCGGCCGCGGACGCGATGACCAACAAGGGGCGGCTCACGTCCCCGCTGGCCGAGCGCGACGGCCGCGTTTACTGGTGCGGCCGGCACCTCGACGACGCCGAGGGCCGCCGGATACTGGACGTCACCGAGCAGGGCTTCCACACCGCCCCGCTCTCCTCGCTCTCCCTGGGCAACCGCCTCACTTCCTACGAGGACGACGGGCGCGGCACCGTCACGCTGTCCGGGGCCGTCGTCAACCCGCTCGGCCGCATCAAGGACGGGCAGGAGCTGAAGGCCACCCTCGAATTCCGGGCCCGCCGGCAGATCGGCGTGCGCTCGTTCAGCTTCCCGGCGACAACCGTGCGCCACGCCGGTGACACGATCGAGTGGACCGCGACCGCCGACGTCGCGAGCACCGTCCGCCCGCTCGGCATCATCGACGCCGTCTGGGACGTCCGGCTGAAGCTGACGTCCGGCAGCGACCGGATCACCACCCGCGTCTCGGTCGGCGGGGTCGACCTGGAGTCGGCCGCCCGGCTGCGCGTGCGGCCGCGGCTGACCCGGCTGGTCTCCGACCGCTTCGAGCCGGAGGTGACCAAGAAGGGCAACCTCTCCTACGTCCTGACCGCCGAGGGCGCCGCCGCCGTCCGCACCCGGACGCTGATCGACAGCGCCATGCACGGCAGGGCCGCGGGCGTGGTCAAGCGCGGCCTGCGCAAGGCCCTGCGGGCCCGCCGCAACATCGGCTCGGGCGAGCAGAAGGTGAAGGTCTACCACGAGGTCTTCTCGAAGCTGCCGGTCAAGAAGGGCACCGTCGTCTTCGAGAGCCACATGGGCAAGCAGTACAGCGACAGCCCGAAGGCGATCTACGAGGAGATGGTGCGCCAGGGCGTGCCGTTCGAGGCGATCTGGTCGTACGCGGGCGCCAAGCCCACCGGTTTCCCCAAGGAGGCCACGCTGGTCCGCCGCTGGGGCTGGCCTTACCTGCGGGCGCTGGCGCAGGCCGAGTTCTGGGTCGACAACCAGGGCTTCCCGCTGGCGCTGACCAAGCGCGCGGGGACCACGTACATCCAGACCTGGCACGGCTCCGCGCTCAAGCGGATGGGCTTCCACGAGCCCCGCACCAAGGCCCAGGGCCAGGCCGGCCAGGACCGCTTCCAGGCGGCCGTGGACCGTTTCGACCACTTCCTGATCCGCTCCGAGCACGATGCCCGGACCCTTGCCAAGGGCTTCCGGCTGCGCGACGAGGTACTGATGCGCAGCGGCTACCCGCGCAACGACGCCCTGGTCGAGGCGCACCGCGCCGAGGTGCAGAGCGGGGAGCGGATCCGCGGGCCGCTCGCCGCCGAGCTGGGCATCGACCCGGACAAGCGCGTGCTGCTGTACGCGCCGACCTTCCGGGCGGGCGCCGACGGCGCGGTGGAGAACTTCGTCTTCCCCTTCGACGTCGAGGAGTTCGCGGACCGGCTGGGTGACCGTTTCGTCCTGCTGGTGCGCACGCACTACCTGAACAGCGTCTCGCTGCCGCCGTCGGTCGCCGGCCGGGTGATCGACGTCTCCCGGCACCACGACATCACGCCGCTGCTGGCCCTCGCCGACGGCCTGATCACCGACTACTCGTCCGTGATGTTCGACTACGCGGTGCTGGACCGGCCGATGCTGTTCTTCGCCTACGACTACGAGGCGTACGCGACGGACATCCGCGGCACCTACTTCGACCTCAAGGAGAAGGCGCCGGGGCCGGTGGTGGCCACCGCCGACGAGCTGATGCAGGCCGTCTCCGCCTTCGACGAGGCCGACGCCAAGTACGCGGAGGCGCGCCAGCGCTTCCTCACCGAGTTCGGCGAGTACGACCGCGGGGACGCCGCCCGCCAGATCGTCGAGAAGTTCTTCACCAGGAGCGGCAAGTGAGCCAGCAGAACGCCGCCGACCCGGCCGCCGCGTCCGCGCCGGACGGCCGTGACATCTTCCTCGTGTCCAACAGCGTGGACGAGCTCGGTGGGGTGACCACCTGGTCGCACCAGATGGCCCGGCTCTTCACCGACCGCGGGCACCGGGTGCACGTGATCGGCATCGCGCCGGTCGAGGAGGAGCTGCGGCAGAAGTTCCCGCCGGACCTCCCCTACGAGACGACGACCCTGTACACGTCCCGTCCGCCGGCCGCGCGCCGGCTGAGCGGCCTCAAGGGCCGGCTCAACGCACCGGAGCGGCGCCGCCAGGCGGCCCGCCGCGCGGGGATGCGGGCCAAGGCCGAGACGCTGAGCTCCCTGTTCCGCGCCGCGCGCCCGGGCGCGGTGGTCATCGTCACGCAGGTGTGGGCGATGGAGTGGGTGGCGCTCGCCGACACCAAGGGGCTCACCCTGATCGGCATGAGCCACGAGTCCTACGAGGCGAGTCACACGTCCTCCCGCGGCGAGCGGGTACGCCGCTTCTACCAGGACGCGGACCGGCTGCTCGTGCTGACGCCCGAGGACGCGGACCTGTGGATCCGGGCGGGCGTGCAGAACGTGGACAGCATGCCGAACCCGCTGCCGTTCATGCCGGACTCCCCCGCACCGCGCACCGAGAAGGTCGTGGCGAGCGTGGGCCGTCTCGCGTTCGAGAAGGGCGTGGACCTGCTGCTCGACGCCTGGGCGGACACGGCGCCGCGGCACCCCGACTGGGTCCTGCGGATCTACGGGGCCGGCGTGGAGGAGCCGAAGCTGCGGGCGCACGCCGCCGAGCTCGGCATCGAGGAATCCGTGCAGTGGATGGGCAGCACCGACGACGTGCTCGGCTCGCTGCGCGGGGCCTCGGTGTTCGCGCAGGCCTCGCGGGCCGAGGGGTTCCCCATCACGCTGCTGGAGGCGATGGCCGCCGGCCTGCCGGTGGTCGCCTTCGACTGCGCGCCGGGCGTACGGGAGATCGTGCGGCACGGTGAGGACGGGCTGCTGGCCCGGCTCGGCAACACGATGGAGCTGGCGGGGCACCTGGACGTGCTGATGACGGACGGCGAGCTGCGCGACCGGCTGGGCGACACCGCGTTTCGCGATGTGCGCCGCTATTCCAGTGCCGAGATCACCGACCGCTGGGAGGAGCTGTTCTCCTTCCTGGAGCGCTGACCTCCTCGCGTACGTACGGAAACCGCCCGCCCCGGACCGGATCCGGGGCGGGCGGTTTCCTACGAGCGGATTACCTGCCCACCTGCTCCACGGCGCCCACCCGGTTGGCCTCCCAGCCCGCCCAGGCCGAGGTGATCATCTCGCGGACGTCGTGCTTGGCCTTCCAGCCCAGCTCGGCGGCGATCTTGTCGGCCGAGGCCACGACCTTGGCCGGGTCACCGGGGCGGCGCGGGGTGACCACGGGTGCGATGTCGTGCCCGGTGTGGGCGTTCATCAGCTCCACCATCTCGCGGACGGAGACCCCCTCGCCGCGGCCGATGTTGACGGTGAGGTCCTGATACTGGCCCTGCGCGCCCCACTCGGCGAGCTTGCGGGCGGCCACCACGTGGGCGTCCGCCAGGTCCTCGACGTGAATGTAGTCGCGGATGCAGGTGCCGTCGGGCGTCGGGTAGTCGTCACCGAAGATCCGCGCGCCCTCACCGGCCGTGTAGCGCTCGAAGACCATCGGGACGAGGTTGAAGACGCCGGTGTCGGCGAGCTCCGGCGTCGCGGCGCCCGCCACGTTGAAGTAGCGCAGGCAGGCGGTGGAGATGCCGTGGGCCTTCCCGGCCGCGCGGACGAGCCACTCACCGGCCAGCTTGGTCTCGCCGTACGGGCTCAGCGGCAGGCACGGGGTGTCCTCGGTGACGAGGTCGACGTCCGGCATCCCGTAGACGGAGGCGGAGGAGGAGAAGAGGAAGTTGCGGATGCCGGCGGCGGCCACGGCCTGGAGCAGGACCGTCAGGCCCTGCACGTTCTCGTGGTAGTAGTACAGCGGCTTCTCGACGGACTCGCCGACCTGCTTCTTGCCCGCGAGGTGCACCACGCCGGTGATCTCGTGCCGCGCGATGGTCTCGTCCAGGGTCAGCCGGTCCAGGACCGAGCCGATCACCAGCGGCACGCCCTCCGGGACACGGCTCTCGTCGCCCGTGGAGAGGTCGTCGAGGACGACGACCTGCTCGCCCGCGAGGAGCATCGCGCGAACGACGTGCGCACCGATGTACCCGGCGCCGCCGGTGATCAGAAATGTCATGCCTAGTCTCCCGAGTCCTGTCTGTCCTGTGGGTCTGCCCTGTGCCTGCGGCGCCGGTCAGCCGGACCTCAGCGCCGCCTTGGCCCTGGCCCTGCCGAGCCGGTTGCGTACGAAGCTGAGCGCACCCGCCGCACCCGGCGCGAGCCGCACCGCCAGCGAACCGCCGGCCGTGCGGTAGGGCTGCGCCAGCAGAACACCGTACCGGCTGCTGAACAGCGCGCGTCGGCGCAGCAGGTCGTCGAAGGGGCGCGGGGAGGTGAGCACGGAGCTCCCGTCGGCACACTCCACGCCGATCTGCACCCCCCAGGCCTGCATCCCGCGCCGCCCCTGGCGCCGCCCGGACTCCGCCAGCACGGTCAGGCGGAACGGCACGTCACAGACCCAGCCGTCGCCGTCCGGCGCCGCGCGCAGCTCCACCGGCTCCCCCCGGACGGCCTCCCCGCCCGAGCGCGGCAGGAACACCGGCCGCGCGGTGAGCGGCCCGGCCGCGGCGAGGCGCCCGTACAGGTCGTGCACCCGCAGGCGCAGCCCCGCCACACCCGCCGCCCGGGCGTCGATGGTGACGGGCAGCTCCGCCGTCGGCAGTTCCGCCAGCCGGTCCAGCTCCACCGGCAGCTCCACGCTCCACACCGGCAGCCCGTCGGCGGCCGTCGCGTACGGGGGCTCCAGGCGCGGGGGTTCGGCGGCGAAGCGGGCGAGCCGCGCGAGGTCGGCGGGCGGGGTCGCGGTGGCCCGCAGCAGCCGGACGATCCAGCGCGCGTGCGCCCCGGCGGCCTCGATCTCGGCGTCGGCGAAGCCGGCCAGGTAATCCCGCGTCAGGGTCCACCAGGCGGCCTGGTACTCGGGGTCCCGGCCGATCTCGCGCAGGTACATGCGCAGGTCGTACTCCAGGAACTTGACCTGGCAGGCGCGGCCCAGCTCCGGCGAGGACTCGGACAGGATCCGGGAGGCGGTGCGGTGGGCCTCGATGCGCGACCGCCAGTTGCCGACGTCCTTGCGGTCGAGGGAGATCGACACCCGCGCGGCGTCGCGGCGCACGTGCCAGACGTAGACGAGGTCGCCGATCACCGCGACACGGGGCTCCGCGGCCAGTACGCGGGCGGTGAAGACGAAGTCCTCGTAGCGGAAGCGGCCGTCGGGGAACCGGATCGCGTGCTCGTCCAGGAAGGCGCGCTCGTAGAGCTTGTTGACGCACAGGGTGTCGCGGACCAGCCCGGTCCGCTCCGTGGGCCGCTCGATCACGTCACCGGGCGTGTAGAGCCCCGGCACCCACGGCACGTCCTGGTACTGCGGCAGTTCGCGCCGCACGCACGCGCCCACGGTCACCGGCGCCTTGTGCTGCCGCGCGGCGCCGACCAGGGCGTCGGCCGCACCGGGCGGCAGGACGTCGTCGCTGTCGAGGAAGAGCACGTACGGGGCGGTCGCGGCCGCGATCCCGTCGTTGCGCGGGGTCCCGCAGCCGCCGCTGTTCTCGGTCCGGTGCAGGACCTTCACCCGGGGGTGCAGGGCCGCCAGCTCGTCCAGCACCCGCGCGGTGTCGTCGGAGGAGGCGTCGTTGACGGCGACGACCTCGGCGACCACCGGGCCCTGGGCGAGAGCCGAGGTAACGGCCTCGCCCACGAGCCCGGCGTCGTTGTACGCGATCACCACGACGGAAACGGTGGCGGCATTGATGCTGGTCACCCAGTTGATCCTAGGCGACCCGGATAAAGGCCACCTCAACAGGACCGGTCACGCGTCGGCGGTCCCGCCTCAGAAGGGGCGGAACTCGTCGTACTCCTGCTGCGCGGAGTCGCCGTCGCCGCGCTTGGCGTCCCGCTCCTTGCGCCGCTGCGTGGCCGGGCGCGGAGCCTCCATGCGGTGGTCCTCGCCACGGCGGCCCAGCATCTCGGCGCCGGCCATCATGGTCGGCTCCCAGTCGAAGACGACGGCGTTCTCGTCGGAGCCGATGGCCACGCCGTCACCGGCGCGGGCGCCGGCCTTCTTGAGCGCGTCCTCGACACCGAGGCGGTTGAGCCGGTCGGCGAGGTAGCCGACGGCCTCGTCGTTGTTGAAGTCGGTCTGGCGGACCCAGCGTTCGGGCTTCTCGCCGCGCACGTTGTAGACGTCCTCGACCTCGTCGTAGGTGACGGTGAAGCCGGCGTCGTCCACGGCCTTCGGGCGGATGACGATGCGGGTCGCCTCCTCCTTCGGCTTGCGGGCGCGCGCCTTCGCGATGACCTCGGCGAGGAAGTAGGAGAGCTCCTTGAGGCCCGTACGGGCGACCGCGGAGACCTCGAAGACCTTGTAACCGCGCGCCTCCAGGTCCGGGCGGACCATGTCCGCGAGTTCCTGGCCGTCCGGGATGTCGACCTTGTTGAGGACGACGAGCCGCGGGCGCTTCTCCAGTCCGCCGCCGTAGAGCTTGAGCTCTTCCTCGATGACGTCGAGGTCGGCGATCGGGTCGCGGTCGGACTCCAGGGTGGCGGTGTCCAGTACGTGCACCAGCACCGAGCAGCGCTCGACGTGGCGCAGGAACTCCAGGCCCAGACCCTTGCCCTGGCTGGCGCCCGGGATGAGACCCGGGACGTCGGCGATGGTGTAGACGGTCGAGCCGGCCGTGACCACGCCCAGGTTCGGGACGAGGGTGGTGAAGGGGTAGTCCGCGATCTTCGGCTTGGCGGAGGAGAGCACCGAGATCAGCGAGGACTTGCCGGCGCTCGGGAAGCCGACCAGCGCCACGTCGGCGACGGTCTTGAGCTCCAGGACGATGTCGCCGGTGGTGCCGGGGACGCCGAGCAGCGCGAAGCCGGGCGCCTTGCGGCGGGCCGAGGACAGCGCGGCGTTGCCCAGGCCCCCGCGGCCGCCCTCTGCGGCGACGTACGTGGTGCCCTGGCCGACGAGGTCGGCGAGGACGTTGCCCTCCTTGTCGAGGACGACGGTGCCGTCCGGCACGGGCAGGACCAGGTCCTGGCCGTCCTTGCCGGAGCGGTTGCCGCCCTCGCCGGGCTTGCCGTTGGTGGCCTTGCGGTGGGGGCTGTGGTGGTAGTCCAGCAGAGTCGTGATCGCCTGCTCCACCACCAGGATGACATCGCCGCCACGGCCGCCGTTGCCGCCGTCGGGGCCGCCGAGCGGCTTGAACTTCTCCCGGTGAACGGAGGCGCAGCCGTGGCCCCCGTTACCCGCGGCGACGTGCAGCTCGACGCGGTCCACGAAGGTGGTCATGGGTGTTCCTCCAGATACATACGGGAAATGTCCCGGGCAGTCCGTATTGCTACCACTGCCCATTAAACGTGGTCTATATGACCAACGCGCCGAGGGCGGACCTCTCTTCCCGGCTCGCGCCGGGAAGAGCTGAGATCCGCCCTCGGGAAGTTACGTACCGCTGATCAGCAGGAGCTGGATCAGGCAGCCGGAACGATGTTGACGACCTTGCGGCCACGGTGCGTGCCGAACTCGACCGAACCGGCCTGCAGCGCGAACAGCGTGTCGTCGCCACCACGACCGACACCCGAACCCGGGTGGAAGTGGGTGCCGCGCTGGCGGACGAGGATCTCGCCGGCGGAAACGACCTGACCGCCGAAGCGCTTCACGCCGAGCCGCTGGGCATTGGAGTCGCGCCCGTTCCGGGTGGACGATGCGCCCTTCTTGTGTGCCATGTCTCAGTCCCTCTTACTTCGCAGCCGTGGGGATACCGGTGACCTTGATCGCCGTGTACTGCTGGCGGTGACCCTGGCGACGGCGGTAGCCGGTCTTGTTCTTGTAGCGCAGGATGTCGATCTTGGCGCCCTTGTGGTGGTCCACGATCTCGGCCTGGACCTTGATCCCGGCCAGCACCCACGGGTCGCTGGTCACGGCGTCGCCGTCGACAACGAGCAGGGTCGAGAGCTCGACCGTGTCGCCAACCTTGGCAGTGGAAATCTTGTCAACCTCAACGATGTCACCAACAGCAACCTTGTGCTGGCGACCACCGCTGCGCACGATGGCGTACACGCGGATCTCTCTCTCACTCGGGACGGATGCTCCTGAAGCCAGCCGCTCACATGGGCCGGGGCCCACGGTGATCCGGATTGGACGAGCGGCCTCTCCCGCGCCGCGCACAGGCGCAGCGATAGGGAGGAAGGTGCTCAGGAGCGCGACGCGCACTAGACGTCAAATCGTCTAGGACATGCCGACGGTCTAGGTTACGGGGCTGGTTCCGGGGGGTCAAACCGGCCTCCGCAAGGCCGTGGGCCCCGCCGGACGGCGGGGCCCACGGCCGTACGACGGATCAGCCTTCGGCGGGGGCCGAGACCGACGGCGGCGTCTGCTGCTCGGCCGCTGCGGTCTTCTTCGTAGCCCGCTTGGCCGGGGCCTTCTTGGCCGCCGTGGTGGCCGTGGTGGCCTTCTTGGCGGCCGTCTTCTTCGCGGTGGCGGTCTTGGTCGCCGCCGCCTTCTTGGCCGGGGCCTTCTTCGCCGGGGCCTTCTTGGCCGCGGTGGTGGCCGCCTTCTTGGCGGCCGTCTTGCGGACCGCCTTCTTGGCGACGGCCGGAACGGCTTCCTCGGCCTCGGCCTGCGCCGCATCCACCGGTGCCTGCGGCTCCGCCGACGGCGTCTCCACGACCACGACCGCCGCCTCGGCCGCGCCCGCCGGGGAACCGGCCGGGGCGGTGGCCTTACGGGTGGCACGGCGGCGCGGACGGGCCGGAGCGGCCTCGACCACGGGCTCGGCCGGAGCCTCCGGAGCGACCGGCGCGGGCTCGGGCTCGACCACGGGGGCCGGCTCGGGCTCGACGACGGCCTCAACCACGGCCTCAACCACGGCCTCGACCACGGTCTCCGGCTCGGCCGAAGCCGCCGGAGCACCCGCCGGGGCGGTCGCCTTACGGGTCGCACGCCGACGCGTACGGCCCTTCGGGGCCTCCTCCACCGGCGCGGCCACGACCGTCTCGGCGGCCTCCACGGCCTCGGCGACGACCTCGGCGGCCGGCTCCAGGACGGTGTCGGCCGGAGCCGTCACCGGCTCCTCCTCGATGACCGGGGTCACCGGGACCACCTCGGCCGGAGCCTGCGCCGGGACGGCCGCACCGCGCGGGGCGCCCGCCGGAGCGGTCGCCTTGCGGGTGGCCCGACGACGGTTGCGCCGGCTGCTGATGCCCGCGGCGGCCTCCGCCTCGGCCGGGCTGCCGTACAGCTCCTCGCCCGCGGCGAACTCCGGCTCGGGCAGCGCACGCGGGGCCGCGACCTCGGCCGCCAGCTCCGCCTCCGTCTCGGCCTCGTACTCCTCGGCGTCGACGGTCTCGACCGTGTCGACGGCCTCGATCTCGTGGTCGTGCTCGTGGCCACGGCCGCCACGGCGCTTGGAGCGCTTGCCGTTGCCGCCGCCGCCCGCCGCGGTCGGGATGTCCATGTGCACGATCACACCGCGGCCGTTGCAGTGGACGCAGGTCTCGGAGAAGGACTCCAGCAGACCCTGGCCCACCCGCTTGCGGGTCATCTGCACCAGGCCCAGCGAGGTGACCTCGGCCACCTGGTGCTTGGTCCGGTCCCGGCCCAGGCACTCCAGCATGCGGCGCAGCACCAGGTCCCGGTTCGACTCCAGCACCATGTCGATGAAGTCGATGACGACGATGCCGCCCAGGTCGCGCAGCCGCAGCTGGCGCACGATCTCCTCGGCCGCCTCCAGGTTGTTCCTGGTGACGGTCTCCTCGAGGTTGCCGCCCTGACCGGTGAACTTGCCGGTGTTGACGTCGATGACGATCATCGCCTCGGTCTTGTCGATCACGAGGGAGCCGCCCGAGGGCAGCCACACCTTGCGGTCGAGCGCCTTGGCGAGCTGCTCGTCGATCCGGTACGTCGCGAAGACGTCCACCTCGGAGGTCCAGCGCGACAGCCGGTCCGCGAGGTCCGGCGCCACGTGGGACACGTAGCCGTGGATCGTCTCCCACGCCTGGTCACCGCTGACGATGACCTTCGAGAAGTCCTCGTTGAAGATGTCGCGCACGACCCGGACGGTCATGTCCGGCTCGCCGTACAGCAGGCTCGGCGAAGACGTCGTGATCTGCTTCGACTTCTTCTGGATGTCCTCCCACTGGGCCTGCAGACGCTCCACGTCACGGCGCAGCTCGTCCTCGCTCGCGCCCTCGGCGGCGGTGCGCACGATGACGCCCGCGTCCTCGGGGACGATCTTCTTGAGGATGGTCTTCAGCCGCGCGCGCTCGGTGTCGGGCAGCTTGCGGCTGATCCCGGTCATCGAGCCCTCGGGCACGTAGACCAGGTACCGGCCGGGCAGCGAGACCTGGCTGGTCAGGCGGGCGCCCTTGTGGCCGATCGGGTCCTTGGTGACCTGCACCAGGACCGACTGGCCCGACTTGAGGGCGGACTCGATGCGGCGGGGGCCGTTGGCCATGCCCAGCGCCTCGAAGTTGACCTCGCCGGCGTACAGGACCGCGTTGCGGCCCTTGCCGATGTCGATGAAGGCGGCCTCCATCGACGGCAGCACGTTCTGGACCTTGCCCAGGTAGACGTTGCCGACGTACGAGGTGGCCTCTTCCTTGTTGACGTAGTGCTCGACGAGCACGTTGTCCTCAAGGACGCCGATCTGGGTGCGCTCGCCCGCCTGGCGGACGACCATCACGCGCTCGACGGCCTCACGGCGGGCCAGGAACTCGGCCTCGGTGATGATCGGGACGCGACGGCGGCCCTGCTCGCGGCCCTCGCGGCGGCGCTGCTTCTTCGCCTCCAGACGGGTCGAGCCCTTGATGGACTGGACCTCGTCCGACGGCTCGGCCTTCTCGCGGGCCGGCCGCGGCTCGCGGACCTTGACGACGGTGCGGACCCCGTCCTCCTCGGACGCCTCGACGTCCGTACCGCTGTCACCGCTGCGACGGCGGCGACGACGGCGACGGCGGCTGGAGCTGGAGCCCAGGGCGCCGGACTCGTCGGCCTCGTCGTCCTCGGCCTCCTCGTCGGCCTCCTGCTCGGCGGCCTCGGCCTCGGCGTCCTCATCGGCGGACTCGTCCAGGTCGGCGGCCTCACCGCGACGGCGGCGACGGCCACCGCGACGGCGACGGCGCGACGGACGCTCGCCGTCGATCTCGTCGTCCTCCAGGTCGGCGGCCTCGGCCTCCGCCTCGGTCTCCTCGGCCTCGTGCATCTCTACGTCGGCCAGCGAGACGGGGGCGGCCGAGACGGGGGCCGGCTCGGCGGCCGGAGCGGTCTCGACGGCGCCGCGGCCGCGGCGGCGGCGACGGCCGGCCGGCTGCGCGGCGGGGGCCGCGGCGGCCGGGGCCTCGGCCTCGGGCTCCTCCTCCTCGGCTTCCTCGGCCTGGGAGGCGGCGGCAGCGGCCGCGGCGGCCATGGCGGCGGTCTCCGGCGTCTGGAACATCGGCTCGGCGAACACCGGGGCCTGGAAGACGGCCACGGCGGGACGCGCGGCGCGGCGGGCGCCACGAGCCGGCGCCGGGGCGGCCGGCGCCTCGGC
>NZ_JBSGYT010000075.1:0-23935 GCF_053610645.1 Streptomyces sp. NPDC054883
GGCCCGGTGCCCCCGAAGGGGAACCGGGCCCGGCCCGTGAAGCGACTGCCGACCTGCGCGGCGGCGGCTTAGTTGTCGTCCTCGTCGATCAGGAAGCCACGCATCGGCGACGGCGCCTGCATCGGCTGCGGCGCAGTCGGCCGCACCGGAGCCATCGGCTGCGTCATCGCCGGGGACATCTGCTGCTGGCCGCCGTAGGACGGACCGCCGCCCATCGGGGAGGGACCGCCCATGGGGGACGGGCCGCCCATGGAGTGGCCCATCGCACCGGCCGGAGCCATCGACGGAGCCGGCGACGGCGGCAGCGCCGGACCGGCCGGGTTGCGCGGCGGGGCGAGGGAGTCGTCGGCCTGGGTCTCCAGCTGGCGCAGCTGCGACTCCAGGTAGGACTTGAGGCGCGTACGGTACTCGCGCTCGAAGCCCCGCAGGTCCTCGACCTTGCGCTCCAGGGTGGCGCGGGCGGACTCCAGGGAGCCCATCGCGACGCGGTGCTTCTCCTGCGCGTCCCGCTCCAGCGCGTCGGCCTTGGCGCGGGCGTCCCGCTCCAGGCCCTCGGCGCGGCTACGGGCCTCGCCGACGATCTTGTTGGCCTCGGAGCGGGCCTCCGCGATCGCCTGGTCGGCGGTCTGCTGCGCGAGCGACAGGACGCGGGCGGCGCTGTCGCCACCGGGGCCCTGCTGCGGGAGCTGCGGCTGCTGCTGGTGCATGGGCTGGCCCATGGGCTGCATCTGCTGCCCCATCGGCTGCATCTGCTGGCCCATCTGCTGGCCCATCTGCTGGCCCATGGGCTGGCCGAGCGGGTTCTGGCCGCCCATGGACTGCTGCTGCATGGGCTGCTGGCCCATCTGCTGCTGCCCCATCTGCTGCTGGCCCATCTGCTGCTGGCCGCCCATGCTGTGCTGCTGCATGGGGCCGCCCATCGGGCCGGGGCCCTGCGGGCCGGGGCCCTGCGGGCCGTGGCCGCCGGGACCGGCGGGCAGCTGCGGCTGGCCACCGGGCAGCTGCGGCGGGCCCATCTGCGGCTGCTGCTGCTGCGGCGGGCCGGATATGGCCGCCGGGACGGGGCCGCCGGGACCTCGCTGGTCCTGGGGCTCGGGCTTGCGCATGCCCTGCTGCTGCTGGTTCTGCGCGGCGGCCCGGGTGGCGGCGGCCAGCTTGGCGCGCAGGTCCTCGTTCTCGCGCAGCAGGCGCGTCAGTTCGGACTCGACCTCGTCGAGGAAGGCATCGACCTCGTCCTCGTCATAGCCTTCTCGGAGGCGGACGGTCGTGAACTGCTTGTTCCGCACGTCCTCGGGAGTCAGCGGCATGTCTTCTTCACCTCTACGTAGTCGTCGGCAGTCGGCAAGACCGTATCGGGACTGTCCCCGCGCGCGCGGAGAAGCTCATCGTTCACACGCTTCTCGCAGCGGTGCTCACGAAACTGATGAGGATGTAAACGATGATCATCAGAACGAAGAAGGACAGGTCGAGTGCCACGCCCCCGAGACGCAACGGCGGGATGAAACGCCGGAGAAGCTTGAGCGGTGGATCGGTGACAGTGTAGGTGGCCTCCAGAACGACCACCATCGCCTTGCCGGGTGTCCATGAGCGTGCGAACTGGAACACGTAGTCCATGACCAGTCGGAAGATCAGCACGATAAGGAAGCACATCAGCGCGATGTAGACCACCTGCAGTGCGACGCCCATCCCGCGCTTCCCTCTCCCCTGCTCCCGCTCTGTTCCCGGCCCCGTGTCTGACGGATCGGTCTAGCTTTGGTTGAAGAACCCGCCCTCCGCGATGCGGGCCTTGTCCTCCGCCGTGACATCGACGTTAGCAGGCGACAGCAGGAACACCTTCTGTGTCACGCGTTCAATGCTGCCGTGCAGACCGAACACGAGGCCGGCGGCGAAGTCGACCAGACGCTTCGCGTCGGTGTCGTCCATCTCCGTGAGGTTCATGATCACCGGAGTGCCCTCACGGAAGTGTTCCCCGATGGTACGGGCCTCGTTGTAGGTCCGGGGGTGCAGCGTCGTGATGCGGTACGGCTCCCGCTCGGAGACGACCTTGGGCATGATCACGGGGGCGTTCTTCTCCATACTGGTGCGGTCAGGTGTGATGGATGCCACGGGTGCGATTCGCGCCGGACGTCCGTTTTCAACCGGTGCCGGGGTGGGTTCCCGTGGCGCCGGAGGCTGTACGGCCCGTACCGGTTCGTCCGTTACGGGCGTTTGGTGCGCGGGTGGCTGACGCCGGCGATCCCGCTCCGGCTCCGGCTCGGGCTCGAACTCGTCATCGGGGTCGTACCCCGGATTGTCGTACCGGTCGTCCTCCACGAGGCCGAGGTAGACCGCCATCTTGCGCATCGCGCCGGCCATTCTCCGAGTCCTCCGCTCTGTGGTGGATCGCCCTGCCGCAGGTGCCGCTGTGCCAGCGAAGGCCATGTCGGCGATGTCACCAACTGCCCGCGATCCACGTGGCCTGTCCGCTCATCGGCGGAAATGACCATATTTTCTGCTGTGGTCCGACTTTCTTCGCGACGTTACCCGAGCCGGGGTCTCGCGCCGAGTACCGCAGTGCCGACGCGCACATGTGTCGCACCGGCCATCACGGCCTGTTCCAAGTCCGCGCTCATTCCGGCCGACACCATCGTGGCAGCCGGATGGTCGGCGCGCAGGCCGGATGACAATTCCATCAGCCGCTCGAAGGCCGCCTGTTCGCGCCCCGCGTAGGGGCCCGCCAGCGGGGCCACGGTCATGAGACCGTCGAGCCGCAGTCCCGGTGCGGCGGCCACGAGGTCCGCCAGTTCCGGGAGCAGGTCGGGCGCCGCCCCGCCCCGCGTCCCCCGCTCGCCCGACTCGGCGTCGAGGGCGATCTGTACGAGGCAGCCGAGTTCCCGCCCCGCGTGCTGCGCGGCCGCCGACAGCGCCGTGACGAGTTTCGGCCGGTCGACCGACTGCACCACGTGCGCGTATCCCGCCACGGAACGGACTTTGTTCGTCTGCAACTGGCCCACGAAGTGCCAGGCGAGCGGCAGATCCGCGCAGGCCGCAGCCTTGGGGGCGGCGTCCTGGTCGCGATTTTCCGCAACATGACGGACACCCAGCTCCGCCAGCAGTCGTACGTCGCTCGCCGGATACGTCTTGGTGACCACGATCAGGGTCACCTCGTCACGGGCCCGGCCGGCTGCCGCGCAGGCGGACGAGATCCGTCCCTCCACCCGCGCGAGGTTCTCGGCGAGTTCCGACTTACGGTCCATCATATTTCAGTCCAACCAGACATATCCGGCCAGCCGCCCGGTCACCCGGTCGCGACGGTACGAGAAGTGGTCCCGCGACTCCAGTGTGCAGACCGGGGATCGGCGGCTGTCGGCCACCCCCGCTTCGGCCAGTTGCGCGTGCACCCCGGCGACCACGTCGACGGAGGGCGTTCCCCAACTGGTCTCGCCCCAGGCGGCCGGAACGGCCTCGGCGACCGCCGCCCGCATCTCGGCGGGCACTTCGTAGCAGCGCCCGCAGACGGCCGGTCCGGTACGGGCGACCACCCTGGCCGGGTCCGCGCCGAGCGCGGTCATCGCCTCGACGACGGCGGGCACGACCCCCGCGACCAGCCCGGGCCGCCCGGCGTGGGCGGCGCCCGCGATCCCGGCGACCGGGTCGGCGAGCAGGACGGGCACGCAGTCGGCGGTGAGCACCGCGAGGGGGAGCCCCCGACGGCCGGTCACCACCGCGTCCACGGCCGGGACCTCCCGGCCGGTGCCCCACGGTCCGTCGACCACCATCACGTCCCGGCCGTGCACCTGGTTCATCCAGACCACCTGCCCGGGCTCGATGCCCAGGGACCCGGCGGCGCGCGTCCGGTTCGCACGAACGGCGGCCGGGTCGTCTCCGACCGCGCCGCCGAGATTGAGCTCCTCGTACGGAACGGCGCTCACCCCGCCCCACCTGTCGGTGAAGGCGAAATGCGCGCCGTTCTCGGTGTGGTGTGCCAGCGTCACTTCAAGAAGTCCGGTACGTCCAGTTCCTCGGCCGGGCTGTCCGCGTAGGGACGGGCCGTCGGGACCTGTGGCGCCGGGGCCGCCGCCTCGACCGGGACCTCGGCCGGAGCCGGGGGGTCCTCGCGAGGGGTGACCGTGCCGAGTCCGCCGAAGGCCGGGCGCACCGGCTCGGGGGCGGCGCGGACCGGCGCCGGGGCCGGCTCCTCGCGCTTGGTGGACGCGGCGCCGATGACGTTGTCCCGGCGGGCCGGGGGCTGTCCGCCGTCGAACCCGGCCGCGATGACGGTGACCCGCACCTCGTCGCCGAGCGCGTCGTCGATGACGGCGCCGAAGATGATGTTCGCCTCGGGGTGCGCCGCTTCGCTGACCAGCTGCGCGGCCTCGTTGATCTCGAAGAGACCGAGGTCCGATCCACCGGAGATGGAAAGCAGGACGCCCCGGGCGCCGTCGATGGAGGCCTCCAGGAGCGGCGAGGAGATGGCCATCTCCGCCGCGGCCACCGCACGGTCGTCGCCGCGGGCCGAGCCGATGCCCATCAGGGCCGAGCCCGCCTCGGACATCACGGACTTGACGTCCGCGAAGTCGAGGTTGATCAGACCCGGGGTGGTGATCAGGTCGGTGATGCCCTGCACGCCCGAGAGCAGGACCTGGTCGGCCGACTTGAACGCGTCGAGGACGCTGACCTGGCGGTCCGAGATGGACAGCAGGCGGTCGTTGGGGATGACGATGAGGGTGTCGACCTCTTCGCGGAGCTCGGCGATGCCGTCCTCCGCCTGGTTCGCGCGGCGCCGGCCCTCGAAGGTGAACGGCCGGGTGACCACACCGATCGTCAGGGCGCCCAGCGAGCGCGCGATGTTGGCGACGACGGGGGCGCCGCCCGTGCCGGTGCCGCCGCCCTCACCGGCGGTGACGAAGACCATGTCGGCCCCCTTGAGGACCTCCTCGATCTCCTCGCGGTGGTCCTCTGCCGCCTTGCGGCCGACGGCCGGGTTGGCGCCGGCGCCGAGGCCCCGGGTGAGTTCACGGCCGACGTCGAGCTTGACGTCGGCGTCGCTCATCAACAGCGCCTGGGCGTCCGTGTTGATGGCGATGAACTCGACGCCCTTGAGACCGACCTCGATCATTCGGTTGATGGCATTGACACCACCGCCGCCGACACCGATGACCTTGATGACTGCGAGGTAGTTCTGCGGTGCTGCCACGTCGAAGGCCTCTCGCCTCGAGTTACGTGTCGCCGCCTCGCGGGCCTGCGTTGCGACGACTGATGCCGAAATGGGGCGGTCCGTACGCGCCGACCCGAACCCTAACCCTGAAGTTTAGGGTTAGGGGTGTGTCTGTTCCTTGGACTCTTCCGAACAGGACACTAAGTCGACAAGTAGCGCGTGTTCAACGAACACGCCGAACCTCCCGTTTTTCTTTTCACCCTATGTGATCACCCGTATCGCTGGCCAACCAGGGTGCGTCGCCGTTCGACCGGACGTCAACTCCCGGACACAGCAGGCGCGGTGGGGACGCTCACGTCGAAGTGCCCAGCGCCCGGTGCGGCTTTCAGCAGAGCGGTCAGCGCGCGCCCCTTCGCCTCGCCCAGTTCACCGCTCCCCCAGACGACCGTCCGGCCCCGCGACAGCTGGAGCACGACGGAGTCGTAGGACTCCAGCCTGACCTGCACGGTCTCCTTGGCGACGGCTTCGGGGAGGCTTCCCGCGATTCCCACCGCCTCGTGCAGCAGCCGTTCGGCGTCGAAGCGACGGCCGCTCGGCGAGTGCTCCGCGGCCAATTCGAGGACCGGGACGCCGGCGGGTGCTTTCGCCACCGTGTCGAATCGCACACCCGAAGCGTCCACTTCGACGAACTTCGCGTCCTTCTTGATGAGCAGGACCGGTTTGCGTTCCTTCACTTTCAGACCGATCCCGTGCGGCCAGGCCCGCACCACATCGACCGAATCGATGCGGGGCAGCCGGCGGAGCAACCGGCCCTCGATCTCGTCGCCGTCGACGCTCACCAGGGGCGCGCCGACCGGCACGGCCGCCGCCGCGAGCACCTGCTGTCCGGTGAGCACGTCGGTACCGGTGGCCGTGACCTTCTCGACGCGGAGCCAGGAGGATCCGTAGAGCACCCAGGTGCCGCCGGCGGCGAGGAGCACCGCGGCGACGAGCGAGGCCAGCACGAGGACCCGGCGCGACCTGATGCCGGGACCCCGCAGGCCGGTCCGCTCGGGCGGCTTGGGGCCGCCGGGCGGCTTGGGAGCACCGGAGCCCCCGCCCTTGGGGCGGGGCCGGCCGGGGCCGGGATTGCCTCGTTGTGCGGTCGTCGCTCCGGCCACTCCTGTGCCTCCTGGCTAGCGGTTACTGCGTGCGGCGATCGCCTCGTAGACCAGGCCGACGAGCAGCTCGTCGGCGTCCCGGCGGCCGAACTCGGCGGCGGCGCGGGACATCTCGTAGAGGCGGTGCGGGTCGGCGAGCACCGGGAGGACCTGGCCGAGCACCCACTCGGGGGTGAGTTCCGCGTCGTCGACGAGCAGGCCGCCGCCGGCCTTCACCACCGGCTGGGCGTTGAGCCGCTGCTCACCGTTGCCGATCGGCAGCGGTACGTAGGCGGCCGGAAGCCCGACGGCGGAGAGTTCGGCGACGGTCATCGCGCCCGCACGGCACAGCATCATGTCGGCGGCGGCGTACGCGAGGTCCATCCGGTCCACGTACGGTACCGGGACATAGGGCGGCATCCCGGGCATGTTGTCGACACGCGGCAGTTCGTTCTTCGGGCCGACCGCGTGCAGGATCTGGATCCCGGAGCGCTGGAGGGTCGGTGCGACCGCCTGGATCGTCTCGTTGAGGCGGCGGGCGCCCTGCGAGCCACCGGAGACCAGCAGGGTCGGCAGGTTGGGGTCCAGCCCGAAGGCGGCGCGCGCCTCGGGGCGGACGGCGGCCCGGTCCAGGGTCGAGATCGAGCGGCGCAGCGGGATGCCCACGTAGCGGGCGCCGCGCAGCTTGCTGTCCGGCGTCGACACCGCGACGGCGTGCGCGTAGCGGGAGCCGATCTTGTTGGCCAGTCCCGGCCGGGCGTTGGCCTCGTGGACGATGATCGGCACCCCGAGGCGCTTGGCCGCGAGGTAGCCGGGCAGCGCCACGTAGCCGCCGAACCCGACGACGCAGTCGGCCTTGGTGCGTTCCAGGATCTCCTCTGCCGCCTTGATCGTGCCGCGCAGCCGTCCGGGGACGGTGATCAGCTCGGGGGTGGGCTTGCGGGGCAGCGGTACGGCGGGGATCAGCCCCAGCTCGTAGCCGCGCTCGGGCACGAGGCGGGTTTCGAGTCCGCGTTCCGTGCCGAGGGCGGTGATGCCCACGGAAGGGTCCTGCCTGCGCAGGGCGTCCGCGAGGGCGAGCGCCGGCTCGATGTGGCCGGCGGTCCCCCCACCGGCGAGTACGACATGCACCGAAATTCACCGCTCTCCGGACGGACGCCTTGTGACGCGCCGTCTCATCGACTTCCATCTCAGCCCGGTCCGCAGTCGGCCGTTCTTCGGCTGCCGCATCGCGAGCGCCGCGCGCGCGGCCGGTTCCTCCCGCGCGAAGGCGATGAGCAGTCCGACCGCGAACATGGTCGGCAGCAGGGCCGACCCTCCGTAGGAGAACAGCGGGAGCGGGACCCCGGCGATCGGCAGCAGACCGAGCACCGCACCGATGTTGATCACGGCCTGGGCCGTGATCCACGTGGTCACGCCTCCCGCGGCATACCGTACGAAGGAGTCCTCCGTGCGTCCGGCCACGCGGATACCCGCATAGCCTAGGGCCGCGAACAGTGCGAGCACCGACAGCGTCCCCGCCAGACCCAGTTCCTCACCGGTGATGGCAAAGATGAAGTCCGTATGGGCTTCGGGCAGTTGCCCCCATTTTTCCACACTCGCACCCAAGCCGGAACCGAACCATCCACCGGACGCGAGAGCGTAGATCCCGTGGACGGCCTGCCAGCAAAGGTCGTTCTTGCCCGGTTCTGTCGCACCGATGCAGGCCAGCCGGTCCATCCGGTGCGGACTGGTCTTGATCAGCAGTACGACGATCACACCCGCGAAGGCCAGCACTCCCGCGAACATCCGCGTCGGTGCCCCGGCCAGCCAGAGCAGCCCGAACAGGATCGCCCCGAGGATCACGGCGGTTCCCATGTCCCCGCCGAGCATGATGAGCCCGAGCAGCAGGAAGGTCACCGGCACGAGCGGCACCAGCAGGTGCTTCCACTGGCTCAGCAGCCCCTTCTCGCCCTTGCGCGCCAGCAGGTCCGCACCCCACAGGACCAGCGCCAGTTTGCCGAACTCGCTGGGCTGGAGCATGAACGGACCGCCAAGGGAGATCCAGTTCTGATTGCCGTTGATCGACACTCCTATCCCCGGTACCTGGACCAGGACCATCAGGAAGAGCGTTCCGGCGAGCACCGGATAGGAGAATGCCCGGTGCAGTTTGACCGGCATCCGGGACGCGATCAGCAGCAGGCCGGCGCCGATCAGGGCGGCCAGGAACTGCTTCTTGAAGAAGTAGGCGTCACCCAGGCCCAGCTGGAGCGCCTTGATCATGGATGCGGAGTAGACCATCACCAGTCCGAGGACGGTGATGAGCAGCGAACTGCCGAAAATCAGGTAATACGCGGTGAGCGGGCGGTCCCAGGCCTTGCGCAACTGCCACTGTGTGCGCCGGAGCCCGGCGAGCGGCCCGCGCCCCGTAGGGCCGCCGGGGCGGCCCGCGGGGCGCTTGCGGCCCTGGGCCCGGACCGCCTTCACGGACGTGACGGCTCTGACCGCCTTGACGGCCTTCGTGGCGGACGGCCGCCGCCCCGGCAGGACTTGTCTGGCCGGCATCTGTGATCTTCCCCTCCACTCGTACGAGGCGAGCAGCCGGTCGGGGAGGGACACCTGCCCTGGGTCGACCTAGGCGCTCTCGGCGGCCAGTTCGCGTACCGCGTCGGCGAACGCGTCCCCACGCTTGTTGTAGTTCGCGAACATGTCCATCGAGGCACAGGCAGGTGCCAGCAGGACCGTGTCGCCGCGCTCGGCGAGCCGGGCCGCTTCCCGGACCGCTGCGAGCATCGCCCCAGTGTCGGTCCGGTCGAGGTCCACGACCGGGACCTGCGGGGCGTGTCGCGCCAGCGCCTGCCCGATCAGGGCCCGGTCGGCGCCCATCAGCACCACGGCGCGCAGCCGCTTCGCCGACTTCTGCACGAGTTCGTCGAAGGTCGCGCCCTTGGCGAGGCCGCCGGCGATCCAGACGACGGGTTCGAAGGCGGCGAGGGAGGCCTCCGCGGCGTGCGTGTTGGTGGCCTTGGAGTCGTCCACGTACGTGACCCCCGCCACCTCGGCCACGTGCGCGACCCGGTGGGCGTCCGGGCGGAAGTCGCGCAGGCCGTCACGGACGGCTCGGGGCGGGACGCCGAAGGCGCGGGCGAGGGCGGCCGCGGCGAGCGCGTTGGCGATGTTGTGCGGCGCCGGCGGCTTGACGTCCTGGACCTCGGCGAGCTCCTGGGCGTTCTTCTGCCGGTTCTCGACGAAGGCACGGTCCACGAGGATGCCGTCGACGACGCCGAGCATCGAGGGGCCGGGGGCGCCGAGGGTGAAGCCGATCGCCCGGCAGCCCTCCTCGACGTCGGCGTCCTCGACCAGTTGCTCGGTGGCCGGGTCGGCGACGTTGTAGACGCAGGCGACGGTGTTGCCCTCGTAGATCCGGCCCTTGTCGGCGGCGTACGCCTCCATGGAGCCGTGCCAGTCGAGGTGGTCGGGGGCCAGGTTGAGCACGGCCGCCGAGTGGGCGCGCACCGAGGGCGCCCAGTGCAGCTGGTAGCTGGAGAGTTCGACGGCGAGCACGTCGTACTGCTCCTCGCCGGTCACCACGTCGATGATGGGGGTGCCGATGTTGCCGACGGCCGCCGTCCGCAGGCCCGCGGCCCGCAGGATCGAGGCGAGCATCTGCGTGGTGGTGGTCTTGCCGTTGGTGCCGGTGATGGCGAGCCAGGGCGCCGCGCCGGGGCCCCGCAGCCGCCAGGCGATCTCCACGTCCCCGACGACCTCGACGCCCGCCTCGGCGGCCGCCCGGAAGAGCGGGCTGTCGGGCTTCCAGCCGGGCGAGGTCACGATCAGACCGGTGCCCTCGGGCAGCGTCTCGGCGTCCGCCAGGCGGACGGAGATCCCCGCCGCCGCCAGCTCCGCCGCGCGGGCCCGGTGGCCCTCGCTGTCACCGCCGTCTACGACGGTCACGACCGCGCCGAGGCCGGCCAGGGCGCGGGCGGCGCTGACGCCGCTCACGCCGAGACCGGCGACGGTGATGTTCTTGCCCTGCCAGGACGTCACTTGTCCGCTGCCCATCCCGCGTAGAAGAGGCCGAGGCCCACGATCACGCACATGCCCTGGATGATCCAGAAGCGGACCACCACAAGGACTTCGGACCACCCCTTGAGTTCGAAGTGGTGCTGGAGCGGGGCCATCCGGAAGACCCGCTTCCCGGTCAGCTTGAAGGAGCCGACCTGGATGACGACCGACATGGTGATGAGGACGAAGAGGCCGCCGAGCAGGGCGATCAGGAACTCCGTGCGGGAGCAGATCGCGAGGCCGGCCAGGGCGCCGCCGAGGGCGAGCGAACCGGTGTCGCCCATGAAGATCTTGGCGGGCGAGGTGTTCCACCACAGGAAGCCGAAGCAGGCGCCCATCAGGGCGGAGGCCACGACCGCGAGGTCCAGCGGGTCGCGGACCTCGAAACAGGCCGCCGGATTGGTGAGGTCCTGCGCGTTCACGCAGGACTCCTGGTGCTGCCAGACACCGATGAAGGTGTACGCGCCGAAGACCATCACCGCGGCGCCCGTGGCCAGGCCGTCCAGGCCGTCCGTCAGGTTCACGCCGTTGGACATGGCCAGGATCATGAACAGCGCCCAGACCACGAACAGCACCGGGCCGATCGACCAGCCGAAGTCCGTGACGAACGACAGCTTGGTGGAGGCCGGGGTCAGCGCGCGCGAGTCCTTGAACTGGAGCGCGAGCACCGCGAAGGCGATGCCGACGATCAGCTGGCCGGCCATCTTGGCCTTGGCCCGCAGACCGAGCGAACGCCGCTTGACGATCTTGATGTAGTCGTCCAGGTAACCGACCAGTCCCATGCCCGCCATCAGGAACAGGACCAGCAGACCCGAGAAGCTCGGCTCTTCGCCGGTGATCACCTTGGTGAGGGCGTACGCGATGAGCGTGGCCAGGATGAAGGAGATGCCGCCCATGGTGGGCGTGCCCTTCTTCCCGGCGTGGCCGCGCGGGCCGTCGTCACGGATGAACTGGCCGTAGCCCTTGCGGGCCAGCAGCTTGATCAGCAGCGGGGTGCCGATGACGGTGAGGAACATGCCGATGACACCGGCGAACAGGATCTGCCTCATCGGTCGGAGGCCTCGCCTTCGAGCAGAGCCTGTGCGACCCGCTCCAGACCGGCCGACCTGGAAGCCTTCACCAGCACGACGTCCCCCGGGCGCAGTTCACTGCGCAACAGGTCGACCGCCGCCTGTGCGTCGGACACGAGCACCGACTCCTCACCCCACGAACCCTCGTTATATGCGCCCAGTTGCAACCAGGACGCTTCCCTGCCCCCGACTGCGACGAGCTTGCTCACGTTGAGCCGGACGGCAAGCCGTCCCACCGCGTCGTGTTCGGCCAGCGCGTCGTCCCCGAGCTCGGCCATGGGGCCGAGCACCGCCCACGTGCGGCCCCCGTTCGCCTGTGCGGCGGAGCCCATCGCGGCAAGCGCTCGCAGAGCGGCCCGCATGGACTCGGGGTTCGCGTTGTAGGCGTCGTTGACGATCGTGACGCCGTCCGCGCGCTCGGTGACCTCCATCCGCCACCGGGACAAGGTGCCCGCCCCGGAGAGCGCGGTGGCGATCTCGTCGGCGGACATGCCCAGAACATGGGCGACCGCGGCCGCGCCGAGCGCGTTCGACACGTGGTGCTCACCGTACAGCCGCAAGGTCACGTCACTGCACCCGGTGGGTGTGTGGAGTGTGAAGGAAGGCCGTCCCTGGGGCGTCATCCGGACGTCCGTGGCCCGTACGTCGGCGTCCTCGGCCTCGCCGAACAGGACCGTACGGGCCTTCGTGCGGGCGGACATGGCGCGTACCAGCCGGTCGTCGGCGTTCAGGACGGCGACCCCGCCCTCGGCTTCGGAGGGCAGGGCCTCGACCAGCTCGCCCTTGGCCTGGGCGATGGCCTCGCGGCCGCCGAACTCGCCGATGTGGGCGGTGCCCACGTTCAGCACGAGGCCGATCCGGGGCGGGGTGAGCCCGGTCAGGTAGCGGATGTGGCCGATGCCGCGGGCGCCCATTTCCAGCACCAGGTGCCGGGTCTCCTCGGTGGCGCGCAGCGTGGTGATCGGCAGGCCGATCTCGTTGTTGAGGTTGCCGGGCGTCCACACGGTCGGCGCGTGGTGCTGGAGGACCTGGGCGATGAGGTCCTTGGTGGAGGTCTTTCCGGCCGAACCGGTCAGCGCCACCACGTCGGTGCCGATCCGGGCGACGACTGCGCCGGCCAGCGCCCCGAGGGCCGCCACGACGTCGGGGACGACGATGGCGGGCACTTCGACGGGCCGGGTGGCGAGTACCGCGCGGGCGCCCGCCCCGATCGCCGTGGCGGCGTAGTCGTGGCCGTCGACGCGCTCGCCGACGAAGGCGGCGAACAGGCTGCCCTCCTCCACCTGGCGGGAGTCGAACACGACCGGGCCGGTGACCAGGACGGACGGATCCGGTATGTCGTGGAGCTGCCCGCCGGTGATGTCGGCGATCTCGGCGAGGGAGAGGGGGATCACGGGGTCACCTCGGCCTGGGAGGCCTGCTGTTGGCGTTCGATGGCGGCGCGGAGCACCGCGCGGTCGTCGAAGGGGCGGACGACACCGGCGGTGTCCTGGCCCTGCTCGTGGCCCTTGCCGGCCACCAGGACGGTGTCACCGGGCCGGGCCCGCGCGACGGCCGCGGCGATGGCCGCGGCCCGGTCGGCGTCGACCAGGACGGCGCCCCGCTCGGCGGGCGGCACGGAGACGGCGCCTTCGAACATCGCGGCGAGGATGGCGAGCGGGTCCTCGGAGCGCGGGTTGTCGGAGGTCAGGATGGCGGTGTCGGCGAAGCGGGCGGCCGCCGCGCCCATCGGGGCGCGCTTGGTGGTGTCGCGGTCGCCGCCGCAGCCGAGCACGATGTGCAGCTCGCCCTCGGTGACCTCGCGCAGTGCCCGCAGCACCGATTCGACGGCGTCCGTCTTGTGCGCGTAGTCGACGACGGCCAGGTACGGCTGTCCCGCCTCGACCCGCTCCAGCCGGCCGGGCACCCCGGGGACCGCGGCGACGCCGTCGGCGGCGGTCTGCGGGTCGAGGCCGGCGGCGGCGAGGGTGACGATCGCGGCGACGGTGTTGGCGACGTTGAACGGGCCGGGCAGCGGCGCGGTGGCGCGTACCCGCTGCCCGTCGGGGCCCACCAGGGTCAGCGTGGAGTCGGCGGCGCCCAGGACCACGTCCTCGGCGCGCCAGTCGGCGGCGGGGTCGCCCGAGGCGGAGAAGGTGACGACCGGGATCGTCGCCTCCTTGGCCAGGCGGCGGCCGTACTCGTCGTCGGCGTTGACCACTCCGAGGCGGGCGCGGCGCTCGGTGAAGAGCTGCGCCTTGGCCTGGAAGTAGTCCTCCATGTCGGAGTGGAACTCCATGTGCTCGGGGCTCAGGTTGTTGAAGACGGCGACGTCGAAGACGCAGCCGTCGACCCGCCCGAGCACCAGCGCGTGGCTGGAGACCTCCATCGTCACGGCCTCGACCCCGCGCTCGCGCATGACGGCGAACAGGGCCTGGAGGTCGGTGGCCTCGGGGGTGGTGCGCTCGGACTTGATGCGCTCGTCGCCGATGCGCATCTCGACGGTGCCGACCAGGCCCGTCGAGCGTCCGGCTCCGCGCAGACCGCCCTCGATGAGGTAGGCCGTGGTGGTCTTGCCGGAGGTGCCGGTGATGCCGAGCTGGAGCAGGGCCTCGCCGGGGCGGCCGTAGATCTCGGCGGCGAGCTCGCCCATCCGGCCGCGCGGGTCGTCGACGGCGAGCACCGGCAGGCCGGTCCCGGCGGCGCGGTCGGCGCCGGCCGGGTCGGTCAGCACGGCGGCGGCACCGAGGGCGGCCGCCTGGGCGGCGAAATCCGCCCCGTGCAGCTTGGCGCCGGGCAGGGCCGCGTACAGGTCGCCGGGGCGCACGGCACGGGAGTCGTGCGTGATGCCGGTGATCGGCGTCGTCTGCGCCGACGGGGCGGCGCCTGCCGCTCGGACTCCCAGCAGCTGCGCCAGCTCGCCCAGCGGGGTCGGGCGGGCGGACACGGGCCTGGGCGCTCCCGGCGGCGCTGCCGGGGCGTCTTTCTGGGGCGTTCTGGGCTGATCAGCGTGGGACACGGCGGTGAGCGTACCGGGCCCGGCGGGCCGCTCGCGAAGTGAGGGCCCGGCCGCGGGGCCGGGGGCCGACTGGTTCCCGGGTTTCGGGGTGATCGTTGTCACTGGTGGTGCCTCACGCGTCTCTGGCTGGGCGGTCGGTTCACTGACGGTCGGTTCACTGGCCGGGCTGCGGGCTGGTCCGGGGTGCGGGCTGGGGGGCCGGCGGGAGGGCGGGCTGCGCGGCCGGCGGGGGCGGCGCGGCGTCGTAGGTGACCGGCAGCCCGGCGGGGGCGGTTCCGGTGGGGGCGACCTGGAGGGTCTTGAGCGCGAACTCCATGACCTTCTTGTAGATCGGCCCGCAGATCTGGCCGCCGAAGTAGCTGCCCTTCGTCGGGTTCTGGATGGCGCAGTAGACGGTGATCCTCGGGTTGTCGGCGGGTGCGAAACCGGCGAAGGAGGCGGTGTACCCCTTGTAGCGGCCGGTGGCCGGATCCACCCGGTTGGAGGTGCCGGTCTTGCCGCCGACCCGGTAGCCGGGGATCCGCGCCTTGGTGCCGGTGCCGTCCTGGTCGTCGACCACGGATTCGAGCATCTGCGCGAGGGTCTTGGCGGTGTCCCGGCTGACGACGCGGGTCTGCCCGGGTGCCTTGGCCGGGGTGAAGCGGCCGTCGGGGCCCTTGGTGCCGCGGACCAGGGTCGGCTCGATCCGGACCCCGTCGTTGGCGATCGTCGAGTACACGGAGGCGGCCTGCATGGCGTTGAGGGACAGGCCCTGGCCGAAGGGGATCGTGAACTGCTGCGAGGTGGACCAGTCCTCGGGCCTGGCGAGGATGCCGCGGGACTCGCCCGGGTAGTTCAGGCCGGTGGGCCGCCCGATGCCGAACTTGTCCAGGTAGGAGTAGAGGACCTTGTTGGCCTCGGTCTGGGTGCTGCCGAGCTGGCCGGTGGCGAGGATCGTGCCGATGTTCGAGGACTTGGCGAGGACCCCGTTGAGGGTCAGGTACCAGGTGGGGTGGTCGATGTCGTCCTTGAAGAGCCGGTCGCCGCGGTGCAGCCGGTTGGGGACCTCGACGTGGGTCTGCGGGGTGGCCTTCTTCTCCTCCAGCACGGCGGCCATCGACATCACCTTGGCGGTGGAGCCGGGCTCGTAGACGTCCTGGAGGGCCGCGTTGCCCATGGCGGCGGAGCTGGCCTTGCTGAGGTCGTTGGGGTCGAAGCCGGGGGCGTTGGCCATGGCCAGCACCTCGCCGGTGCGGGTGTCCTGGACGATGACGTAGCCGCGGTCCGCGCCGGACTTCTCGACCTGCTCGGTGATCGCGCTCTGCGCGGCCCACTGGATGTCGCGGTCGATGGTCAGCTCGATGTCCTCGCCGGGTACGGCGGGCTTCTCGCTGGACCCGGCGGTGGGGACGCGGCGGCCGCCGGACTGGGCGTAGGTGAGTTCGCCGTCCTTGCCGGCCAGCTTCTTGTCGAGGGCGGATTCCAGGCCGCCGCCGCCCTTGCCGTCGGCGTTGACGTAACCCAGTATCCCGGCGGCCAGATCGCCGTTGGGGTACACGCGCTTGCTGCTGTCCTCCTTGAACACGCCGGCCAGCACGTTGGCGCCGGGTCCGTTGTTCTTCCGGTCGGCGGCCGCCTTGTCGGCGAAGACCTTCTGGAGGTCCTTGATCTGGTTCCAGACCTGGGGGGTCTGGCGGCGCGCGAGGACGACGTAGCGGGTGTTCTTGGTCTTGAGGCGCCCCGCGATCTCCTTGGCGTCCTTGCCGAGGATCGGCGCGAGGAGGGCGGCGGCCTGCTCGGGGGCGTCCGGGGCCTTGCTCTCCTGCGGGGTGAACATCTTCGGGTCGGCCGTGATGTCGTACGCGTCGACGCTGGTGGCCAGGGCCACGCCCTTGCGGTCGGTGATCTCCCCGCGCTCGGCGGCCAGGGTGTAACTGGCGAAGCGGTTCTCGGAGGCCTTGGCGGAGTACGCGGACGCGTCGACGGCCTGGACCTGGAGGAGCCGGACCACGAAGGCGAGCATCACGAGGGTGAGGGCGACGCTGACCAGGCGCAGCCGGGGCCTCGGGCTGCCGAGGCGGATGGTGTGCGGTGTGCGCCCCGGCGCGGGGCGGCCCGTGGCCCGCGGGCGCGCCGGGCCGGGCACCCGCCGCCGCGGCACCTGCGGGCTCACGCGCCCGCCGCCCGGCGCCGGCCCGCCGCGGCCGTCCGCGGGGCCGCCGGCCGGGCTCCGCCGCCGGCCCCGCGCTTCGACGGCCGGCGAGGCTGGTTTCGGTTCACGACGTCACCTTCCAGGGGAGGGCGAGCCCGCCGGGCTCGGGGTGGGTGAGGCGGCCGCGGGGGCGGGCGACGCGGCCGGGCCCGGGGAGACCGGCGGCGCGGACGGCGGGGGCGACGGCGGGGGCGGTGCTTCCGCCGCCGCCGGCGTTCCCGCGACCTTCCCGCCCGGGCCGATGAAGACCGGGCTCCCGCCGGGCACCAGGCCCAGCTCGTGCGCCCGCCGCTGGAGCGCGTCCGGCGCCGAGTACCCGTCCACGTCCCGCTGGAGCTCCTGCTGCTCGTCCCGCAGGACGGTGGTCTCCTTCTTGAGCTTGCTCAGCTGGAAGGAGCCCTGGTTCAGGGCCGAGTTCAGCAGCAGCAGGCTGATCAGCCCGCCGGCCAGCAGGGCCACGACCAGCAGGACGAACGGCATGCGCGCCGCCTGCCCGGACGTGCCCGGGCCGGACGTGCTCTGGCCGGTCCCCGCCCCGCCCCCGCCCCGCAGCAGCCCGCGCCTGGTCACAGCCGCGCCTCCCGGATGCGCTCGACCCCGCGGAAGCGCGCCGGGGCGGCCCGCCGGTTCTCGGCGATCTCCTCCTCCGTCGGGAGCTCCGCACCGCGCGTGAGCAGTTTCAGCTTCGGCTGGTACCGCTCCGGTACCACCGGCAGCCCCGGCGGCGCGGTGGAGGCCGCGCCCGCGGCGAAGACCTGCTTCACCAGCCGGTCCTCCAGCGAGTGGTAGGACAGCACCGCGATCCGGCCGCCGACGGCGATCCGGTCCACGGCCGCGGGGATGGCCCGCTCCAGCCCGGCCAGCTCGGCGTTGACCTCGATCCGCAGGGCCTGGAAGGTCCGCTTCGCCGGGTTGCCGCCGGTCCGCTTCGCCGCCTGCGGCAGCGCCTCGCGGATCACCTCGACCAGCCGGGCGCTGTTCGAGAACGGTTCCTTCCCGCGCTCGCGCACGATCGCCGAGACGATGCGCTTGGCCTGCTTCTCCTCGCCGTACTGGCGCAGGATGCGGACCAGCTCGCCGGGCGCGTACGTGTTGAGGACCTCGGCGGCGCTGATGCCGGTCGTCTGGTCCATCCGCATGTCCAGCGGCGCGTCCTGCGCGTACGCGAACCCGCGGTCGGCCTCGTCGAGCTGCATGGAGGAGACGCCCAGGTCGAAGAGGATGCCCTGGACGGCGGGGATGCCCAGGCCGTCCAGCACCTCGGCCAGGTCGGCGTAGATGGCGTGCACGAGGGTGGCCCGCTCGCCGAAGGGCGCGAGCCGCTCGCCGGAGAGCCGCAGGGCCTCCTTGTCGCGGTCCAGGCCGATCAGGTGGACCTCGGGGAACCGGGTCAGCAGGGCCTCGCTGTGGCCGCCGAGGCCGAGGGTGCAGTCGACGACTACGGCGCCGGGCCTCTCCAGCGCCGGGGCCAACAGGTCCAGGCACCGCTGGAGCATCACCGGGACATGTCGGGACTCGCTAGTCAAAGCGCCCTCTCAGATAACGGCGCGGCAGGCATACGCCGCGCCGCGCACGCGGAGTGTTACCAGGGGGCCGGGCGGCCGGTGGGGCCGGGCTCCGGCCGGTTCGCGTCACTTTAGTGCAACGGTCGCCACCGTCAACGAACCGCCCCGCACCCGGTGCGCCCCGCTCGAACGGAACCCGCAAAAGCCGCCAATCACCCGGACGGTCCACCCCGGCCCACCCCTGTGGGTTAGCTCACAACAACTCCCGTTGACGTTCTTTGTCCACCCTCACTCCGTGCCACAACCGGCTGTGACCATTAACGTCGTAGCCATGACGACTTCCGCATCCCTGCCCGCAGACCCGGCAACCCAGGCATCCGGCGGCCGTACGGTGACCGACCGGCTGGTCGAGGCGAACCGGCGGTACGCCGCCCAGTTCACGGACCCCGGCATGGACGCGCGTCCGGTGCTGCGGGTGGCCGTCGTGGCTTGTATGGACGCCCGGCTCGACCTGCACGCCGCCCTCGGCCTGGAGCTCGGCGACTGCCACACCATCCGCAACGCCGGAGGCGTCGTCACCGACGACACCATCCGCTCGCTCACCATCAGCCAGCGGGCGCTCGGCACCCGCGCGGTGATACTGATCCACCACACCGGCTGCGGCCTCGAAAGCCTGACCGAGGACTTCCGGCACGAGCTGGAGGACGAGGTGGGCCAGCGCCCCGCCTGGGCCGTGGAGGCCTTCCGGGACGTGGACCAGGACGTCCGCCAGTCCATGCAGCGGGTTCGCACGAACCCCTTCCTGCCCTTCAAGGACGATGTGCGAGGCTTCGTCTTCGACGTACACACCGGGCTCCTGCGGGAGATCGATCCCGTCTCCTGAGTGACACAGCGCCGCAACGCCGTCAAGAATGCGGGGTGACGCCACCCGGGAGCCGTCGGGCCCGGCGTCCGCACCCCGCATTCGGGGGGTTTCGGGGTGGGCCGGTTCATGCGCCAAGGGGCGTCGGCCCTGGGAAAGGGCCGAGGAGAACCAGGTGACCACGTACGACGACCGAGCGAGCCTCGCGGATCTGACGAGCACGGCGGAGCGGGTGCGCCAGTCGGTCGAGAGCGTCATCGAGGGCAAGCCCGAGGTCGTCCGCCTCGCGCTGACCGTACTGCTCGCCGAAGGACACCTGCTGATCGAGGACGTCCCGGGCGTCGGCAAGACCATGCTCGCCAAGGCGCTCGCCAAGTCCATCGACTGCTCGGTGCAGCGCATCCAGTTCACCCCGGACCTGCTGCCCTCCGACATCACCGGCGTCAGCATCTACGACCAGCAGCGCCACGAGTTCGAGTTCAAGCCGGGCGCGATCTTCGCGCAGATCGTCATCGGCGACGAGATCAACCGCGCCTCGCCGAAGACCCAGTCGGCGCTGCTGGAGTCGATGGAGGAGCGGCAGGTCACCACCGACGGCACCACCTACGCGCTGCCCAGCCCCTTCATGGTCGTCGCCACCCAGAACCCGGTGGAGATGGAGGGCACCTACCCGCTGCCCGAGGCGCAGCGCGACCGTTTCATGGCGCGCGTCTCGGTCGGCTACCCGAGCCGCGAGGCCGAGCTCCAGATGCTCGACGTACACGGCGGGGTCTCCCCGCTCGACGACTTCCAGGCCGTCGCCCACGCCCACGACATCGTCAAGCTGATCGAGGCCGTCCGCGAGGTGTACGTGGCCGAGCCCGTCCGCCGCTACGTGGTCGACCTGGTCTCCGCCACCCGCAGCCATCCGGACCTGCGCCTGGGCGCCTCGCCCCGCGCCACCTTGCACCTGCTGCGCGCGGTGAAGGCGTCCGCCGCGCTGTCGGGGCGCGACTACGTGCTCCCCGACGACGTCCAGCAGCTGGCCGGGCCCGTCCTCGCGCACCGGCTGCTGCCCACCGCGCAGGCCCAGCTGAACCGGCGCACCGCCGAACAGGTCGTCGGTGACATCCTGCACCGCACCCCCGTCCCCGCCGCGCACGCCCGCGGCGAGATGCCGCCCGGCGCGGGCATCCGGGGCTTCTGATGAGCGCCGGTGCCCCGCACGGCGCCGGCGGCACGGCCCAGGACGCCGGAGGGCTGCGGGCCTCGCTGTCGGGGCTGACCACCCGCGGCCGGTCGTTCCTGGCCGCCGGGGCCGCCGCGGCCGTCTGCGCCTACGTACTGGGCCAGAGCGAACTGCTCCGGGTCGGACTGCTGCTCGCGCTGCTGCCGCTGATCTGCGTCGCCGCCCTGCACCACACCCGCTACCGGGTCTCCGGCAGCCGCCTGCTGACCCCGGCCCGGGTGCCCGCCGGGGGCGAGGCCCGGGTGCAGCTGCGCATGGACAACGTGTCCCGGATGCCCACCGGGCTGCTGATGCTCCAGGACCGGGTCCCGTACGTGCTGGGGCCGCGGCCCCGTTTCGTACTGGACCGGGTCGAGCCGGGCGGCCGCCGCGAGGTGTCCTACCGGGTCCGCTCCGACCTGCGCGGCCGTTACCCGCTGGGCCCGCTCCAGCTGCGCCTGACCGACCCGTTCGGGATGGTCGAGCTGACGCGCTCGTTCAGCACCTACGACACCCTGACGGTCATCCCGCGCACCGAGGCGCTGCCCGCCGTGCGGCTGGGCGGCGAGGCCTCCGGCTACGGCGACGGCAGCCGCCGCTCGCTGGCCCTGGCCGGAGACGACGACGTGATCCCGCGCACCTACCGGCTCGGCGACGACCTGCGCCGGGTGCACTGGCGCTCCACCGCGCGCTACGGCGAGCTGATGGTGCGCCGCGAGGAGCAGCCGCAGCGCAGCAAGGCCACCGTCCTGCTGGACACCCGGCAGGGCGCGTACGAGGGCGCGGGACCCGGTTCCGCCTTCGAGTGGGCCGTGTCGGCGGCCGCCTCCAGCCTGCTGCACCTGCTGGAGCAGGGCTTCTCGGTGCGGCTGCTGACCGACACCGGCGATTCGGTCCCGGGCGGAGCGGGCGGCGGCTTCTCCTCCGGCGCCCAGGAGTCAGCCGAGGCGGCCGGCCTGATGATGGACACGCTCGCGGTCGTCGGCCACTCCGACGGTGCGGACCTCGGTGGCGCCTACCAGGCCCTGCGCGCCGGCGGGGGCGGCGGCTTCGCCGGAGCCGGCTCCGACGGACTCCTCATCGCCTTCTTCGGGGACCTGGACGACGTACAGACGGAACTGGCGGCCGGGATGCGCCAGCGCAGCGGGGGCGCGGTGGCGTTCGTGCTGGACCCCGCGGCCTGGACCGGACTGCCCTCGCGGGTGGAGGAACCGCTGCGCCGGCTGCGCGACGCGGGCTGGACGGCGCTGGCCGCACCGCCCGGCGCGGCCTTCGCCCAGCTGTGGCGCCAGGCCGGTACCACCGCTCTCGGCACGACTGCTCCCGGAGGCCGCGGATGAGCGGGCAAGCACGGCTGACGCTCTTCGCATGGCTGGCGACGCTGCTCACCTCGTGGTCGCTGGCGCCGTTGGTGGAGTCCTCCGGCTGGCTGGTGCAGGCGGCGCTGCTGCTGGGCGTACAGAGCCTGGTGGGAGCGGGGGCCCGGCGGGTGCCGCTGGCCCGGCCCCTGACGGCGGGCGCGCAGTTCCTGGTGTCCCTGCTGCTCCTCGCGTTCCTGTTCGCGGGGAAGGCGGAGAACCCCTCGGGCGGGGCGCTGGGCTACCTGCTCACCGACTTCGGTTCGCTGTTCGGGCAGGGCGTGCGGGACGTCGGCGAGTTCGCCATACCGGCCCCCACCACCGACGGCATCCGGCTGCTGCTGCTGTCCGGGGTGCTGCTGATCGGGCTGCTGGTGGACCTGCTGGCCGTGACGATGCGGTCCGCCGCCGCGGCCGGGCTCCCGCTGCTCGCGCTGTACTCGGTGGCCGCCGGGCTGTCGGCGGGCCACAGCGGCGCCTGGCTCTCCTTCCTGCTGGCCGGCTGCGGATACCTGATGCTGCTGCTGTCCGAGAGCCGCGACCGGCTCGCACAGTGGGGCCGGGTGTTCGGCGGCGCCCCGGGCACCGGAGGCGTCGGGAGCGGCGGCGGCCACGCCGTGGCGCCCGTACGCACCGGGCGGCGGATCGGCGCGGCCGCGCTGGGCCTGGCGCTCGCGGCACCGCTGGCACTGCCGGCCATGGGCGGCGGACTGCTGGGGACCGGTGGCGACGGCGCCGACGGCAGCGGCGCGGGCGGCGGGACCATCTCGGCGGTGAACCCGCTGGTCTCCCTCCAGAGCAGCCTGAACGCGCAGGACAACCGGGTGGTGCTGCGCTACCGCACGGACAGCCCGCAGCTCTCCGAGCAGTACCTGCGGATCCTGGCGCTCGACGAGTTCGACGGGGTCAAGTGGGAGGCCTCCGGGCGGCCCCTGACGGACGTCCCGCCGCGGCTGCCGAACCCGCAGGGCCTGAGCAGCCCGGAGATCCGGCGCGGCGCGTCCGAGGTGCGCACGACCGTCTCGGCGGCCGGCACGTACGCCCAGCGCTACCTGCCGATGCCGTATCCGGCGACGCAGGTGGACATCGGCGGGAAGTGGCGGTTCGAACCGGTCGGCCGGACCCTGGTCGGCGACCAGCTCGGCAAGGACAGCTACCAGAACGTGCAGGGCGCCCAGTACACCGTCCGGAGCCTGCTGCTCCAGCCGACGGCGGAGCAGCTCCAGCACGCGCCGCCCACGGACCCGCTGGTCATGAACGAGTACACGAGGCTGCCGGACAACCTGCCGGCGGTCGTGGCCGACACGGCCCGGCGGGTCACCCAGGGCGCGAAGGACAACTACACGCGGGCCGTGATGCTCCAGGACTTCTTCGCGGTGAGCGGCGGGTTCCGCTACGACACGACGGTGTCCTCGGGGACGGGTTCGCAGGCCATCGCCCGGTTCCTGAGCGACAAGGAGGGCTTCTGCATCCACTTCTCGTTCTCGATGGCGGCGATGGCCCGCTCGCTGGGCATCCCGGCACGCGTCGCGGTCGGCTTCACCCCGGGCACCAAGCAGTCGGACGGCAGCGTCAACGTGACCATGCGCGACGCGCACGCCTGGCCCGAGCTGTACTTCGAGGGCGCGGGCTGGACCCGGTTCGAGCCGACGCCCCGGTCCGGGATCTCGCTGCCGGACTACGGCCGCACCGACACCCCGGCGAACCAGCCGTCCGCGCCGTCCGCACTGCCCTCGCAGAGCGCGTCGGAGCCGGCGGCCGCGCCCTCGCAGACCGACGCCTGCCCGCCCGACCTCAAGAGGCTCGGCGAGTGCGGGGGTCCGGTCCTCGGGCAGGACGCGGGAGCGGGCTCGGGCGGCGTGTCGGCGTTCGCCGTGCTGGGCTGGGCGTTGGGCGGCCTGGTGCTCCTGGCGCTGCCGCTGCTCCCGCTGGTGTGGCGCAGGCGGCTGCGGGAGCGGCGGCTGGCCGCGCGGGACGTACTGTCCGCCTGGCAGGAGCTGGGCGACGCGGCCTGGGACGCGGGCATCCCGCCGGACGGGGCGCTGTCGCCCCGGCGGGCGGCCGGCCGCATCGTCGCGCAGGGGCGGCTGGAGGGCGAGGCGGCCCTGGCGGTGCACCGGGTCGCGGGCGCGGTGGAACGGGCGCTGTACGCGCCGCCGGGCGCGCGGGCGCCGTACGAGGGGCTGGCGGGCGACGTGCTGGCAGCGCGGGCCGGGCTGCTGGCGGCGGTGTCGCGGGGCACCCGCCTGCGGGCCCTGCTGCTGCCGCGATCGGCCGTCCGGGTGGGCTGGGCGGTCTCGGCCCGGTGGTCGGCGTTCGCCTCGGTGCTCTCCGCGCGCCTCGCGGCGCTCCGGCCCGCGCTGCGGGGCCGCGGCCGACGGGCGTGAAAACGCCGGTGCGGCGGGGCTCGATCCCCCCGAGCCC
>NZ_JBSGYT010000076.1:0-23005 GCF_053610645.1 Streptomyces sp. NPDC054883
ATCCACCGAAGTGGACGGGGTATCAACTTCTGGCGTTGATTTTTGGCACGCTGTTGAGTTCTCAAGGAACGGACGCTTCCTTTGTACTCACCCTCAGCAGTAATTACTGGGGCTTTCCTCCGGGCGCTTCCTTCGTTTCCAACTCTACCAGATCATTTCCGCGCCCTGCTTCTCGGAAGTCGCAGTCGGCGTGATTTGAATTCGGTGGCCGTTGGGGGCCTGTGCCTTTCGGCGCTCCACCACGTTAGCGCTTTTCCCATGGGGCTCATAATCGGGCCGTCGGATTCGAATTCGGGCATGCCGAAATCGTCCCCGCCAGGGGTAAGTCGTAGGGAGTGGATTTCGCCGCTCCGGGAGTCTGCGAACGCAGGGCCCGTTCAAGCGGCTCGGGCTACGTTAGGCGTGCGCCGGGGTCGAGTCAAGTTCGGCGGCGGCGTGGCGCGTGGGCGCGGTAGGGGCTGACCGTCGGGTCGTGGGTGATCCAGAAGCGGTACGGGTGGTCCGCACCGGCTCCGCCCACTCCTGTACGGGGTCCGCTGCTCACCAGGTCGGGTGTGGTGGGCGTGCCGGTGAGCAGGGACAGCGGGGAGTCGGGGCCGTCGCAGAGGTCGGTGCCGTCCAGGGACCGGTCGATGTCGAGGGCCGTGGCCAGGCGGGCCGGGCCTTTGGCGAGTTCTCGGTCGTTCCTGGCGGAAAGTCGACGTTTGCGGGCCAGGTCGGCGCCCAAGGTGATCTCGCCGGCCCGGACAAGAACACCGCTCGCGTGGTCGCGCGGACCGCACACCAGGTTGAGGCTGAACCACATGCCGTAGATGAAGTAGACGTACGCGTGTCCGGGCGGCCCGAACATCGACGCGTTGCGCCGGGTGCGGCCGCGGTAGGCATGGGAGCCGGGGTCGGCTTCGCCCTCGTACGCCTCCACTTCCGTGATGCGCAGTTCGAGGGGGCCGTCGGGTGTCCGCCGGACCAGGGTGCGGCCGAGCAGGTCGGGGGCCACGGTGAGGACCGGGCGGTCGAAGAAGGACCGGGGCAGGGGCGTACGGTCGGGTCGCGCGCTCATCCGGTCGAGCGTACTGGAGGTCGCGCGCTTGCAACCGGGGCCTAGGGTTCCGCGTTTGTAGGGGTAATCGCCCGAGGGCCGGGGTCATTGCCGGAGCCCTCACATCACAGAGCTTCAAAGGGGAGTCAGAGCATGGGGTTCAGGAAGCTGTTCGCGGCGCTGGGTGCCGGTGGTGCCTCGGTGGACACCGTCATCACCGAGCCGAACGTCGTCCCGGGCGGCATCGTCCAGGGCGAGGTCCGCATCCAGGGCGGTTCGGTCGAGCAGCAGATCGAGGGGTTGTCGGTCGGGCTCCAGGCACGGGTGGAGGTGGAGGGCGGTGACCAGGAGCACAAGCAGGACATCGTCTTCGCGAAGCAGCGGCTGGGCGGTGCGTTCCAGGTCCAGCCGGGTGCGCTGCACGTGGTGCCGTTCGGGCTGGAGATCCCGTGGGAGACGCCGATCACCCACTTCGAGGGTCAGCACCTGCGGGGGATGAACATCGGGGTGAGCACGGAGCTGGAGATCGCGCGCGCGGTGGACGCGGGCGACCTGGACCCGATCAACGTGCACCCGGTGCCGGCTCAGCAGGCGATCTTGGACGCGTTCCGCCGGCTCGGGTTCTCGTTCCGCTCGGCGGACATGGAGCGCGGGCACATCCGGGGGACGCGGCAGACGCTGCCCTTCTACCAGGAGATCGAATTCCTGCCGCCGTCGCAGTACCGGGGGCTGAACCAGGTGGAGCTGACGTTCGTCTCGGACGGGCGCGAGATGGACGTCGTCCTGGAGATGGACAAGAAGCCCGGCCTCTTCTCCGAGGGCAGCGACACCTACCGCTGCTTCCAGGTGGGTCTGCAGTCGTACGAGGGGACCGACTGGGCGGCGTACCTGAACCAGTGGATCGCCTCCGTGGGTTCGCAGCGCAACTGGTTCTGAGGGTTGTCTACGCTCGGGGACGGTACTGGTAAGCGATCAGGAGGTTCAGCAGTGGCCGAGCAGAGCAGGGCGCCTCTTCCGCACGACTTCCACCCGGAGGTGCACGCCTTCTCCGTGGTCAGTGACGACCTGGCTCCCGGCGCGGAGCTGGGGGAGGCCCAGGTCCAGTCGGCCGGGAACCGTTCGCCGCACCTGCGGTGGGAGGGGTTCCCGGAGGGGACGAAGAGCTTCGCCGTGACGTGCTTCGACCCGGACGCCCCGACGGGCAGCGGGTTCTGGCACTGGGTGCTCTTCGACATCCCGGCCTCGGTGACCGAATTGCCGGCCGGGGCGGGCGGCGGGAAGTTCGAGGGGCTGCCGGCCGGGGCGGTCCACGTGCGCAACGACTACGGGACGAAGGACTTCGGCGGGGCCGCCCCGCCGCCCGGGGAGCGGCACCGGTACGTGTTCACCGTGTACGCGGTGGACCAGGAGAAGCTCGGGCCCGGTCCGGACGTCTCGCCGGCCGTCGTCGGGTTCAACCTGAGGTTCCACACGCTGGGCCGTGCGCAGCTGATCGGTGAGTACGGGGCTCCGGCGAGCTGATCGTTTCCCGAGCGTTTGCCCGGTCCTGGTCTAAAGACGGCCAGGACCGGGCATTTTTATTTCGTTGTCCCGCGTGGCGCGCGCGGCCAGAGTGGTTCCGGGCCTTGCCGCCAGGGAGGTCGCGGGCCTGCACACGGGAGGTGGGCGAGATGCGGGACACGCTGGTGCTGAACGCGAGCTTCGAGCCGCTGTCGACGGTGACGTTGAACCGG
Organism: Streptomyces sp. NPDC054883; assembly: GCF_053610645.1. Classification (NCBI taxonomy): domain Bacteria; kingdom Bacillati; phylum Actinomycetota; class Actinomycetes; order Kitasatosporales; family Streptomycetaceae; genus Streptomyces; species Streptomyces sp. NPDC054883. The sequence goes on from NZ_JBSGYT010000076.1 coordinate 2,773, forward strand.
GCTGTGGTGCTGGTGCTCCAGGACAAGGCCGTGGTCGAACAGTCGCATCCCGAGCTGCGGGTCCGGGCGGCGACCATGGAGCTCCCGTTGCCGCGGGTGATCAGGCTCTGCCGGTACGTCCGGGTGCCCTTCCGAAGACATGCTCCCTGGTCGCGGCGCGGGGTGCTGGCCCGCGACCAGCACCGGTGCGCGTACTGCGGGAAGCGGGCGACGACGGTGGACCACGTGCTGCCGCGGGCCCAGGGGGGCGGGGACACCTGGCTGAACACGGTGGCCTCCTGCGCGGAGGACAACCACCGCAAGGCGGCCCGTACTCCGGAGGAGGCGGGGATGCCGCTGCTCCGCAAGCCGTTCGTACCGTCCCCGGCGGACGCGATGCTGCTCGCCATGGGTTCGGGCGGCCGCGAGGTGCTGCCGGAGTGGCTGGCGCGTACCGCCTAGCCGTCCGTCGACGTATGCGAGTGCGCTGGGCTGCGTAGGTTCGCTACGCAGTTCAGCGGAGCAGCAGTTGCACGATGGCGATGATGCCGACTGCCACGATGACGGCGCGGAGCACGGTCGGGGGCAGTCGGCGGCCCACCTTGGCGCCGATCTGGCCGCCGAGGGTGGAGCCGACGGCGATGAGGGCCACGGCCGTCCAGTCGAAGTCGGCGACGAAGAGGAAGAAGACGGCCGCGATGCCGTTGACGAGGGCGGCGAGGACGTTCTTGACGGCGTTGATCCGTTGCAGGTCGTCGTGGAGCAGCAGCCCCATCAGGCCCAGGTAGAGCACGCCTTGGGCGGCGCCGAAATAGCCGCCGTACGCACTGGCGAGCAGCATTCCGGTCAGCAGGACGGGGCCGCCGTCGGGGTGCCCGGTAGCGCCGCCCGCGGCTTCCTGGCGGGCGCGCAGGGCGGCGGCCAGGCGGGGCTGGAGGACGACGAGGACGAGGGCCAGTCCGATGAGGACGGGCACGATCGTGTTGAAGGAGGCCGACGGCAGGGTGAGGAGCAGGACCGCGCCGCCGAGTCCGCCGACGAGGCACACGGCGCCGAGCCGCAGGATGCGGGCGCGCTGGCCCGCGAGTTCCTTGCGGTAGCCGATGGCGCCGCTGATCGAGCCGGGCACGAGGCCGAGGGTGTTGGACACGTTGGCGGTGACCGGCGGGAGTCCTGTGGCGAGCAGGACGGGGAAGGTGATCAGGGTGCCGGAGCCGACGATGGTGTTGATGGTGCCGGCTCCGACACCTGCGGCGAAGACCGCGAGTGATTCCCAGATGGACATGGACATTGCCATCCCCTTCGCATGAGTGAGTCGCCTCCCCGCCGTGAAGGTCGGGGGGCCTCACTGATCATGCAGGAGGTGGCCGGCGGTCAGTCGATGGGGGGCTGTTCGCGCCGGTCCGCGGCGGCCTTGTCGGCCGCACCGGCGCCGTCCTTGCCGTTGCCCGCCGGGTTGAAGCCGGATCCGCCGCCCATGGGGCCGAAGTTGCCCATGGCCCCGGAGAGGCCCTTGAGGGCGTCGCCGATCTCGCTGGGCACGATCCAGAGCTTGTTGGCGTCGCCTTCGGCGATCTTCGGGAGCATCTGGAGGTACTGGTAGGCGAGGAGCTTCTGGTCGGCGTCGCCGGCATGGATCGACTCGAAGACCGTACGGATGGCCTGGGCCTCGCCCTCGGCGCGCAGGGCGGCCGCCTTGGCGTCACCTTCCGCGCGCAGGATGGAGGACTGCTTCTCACCTTCGGCGCGCAGGATTTCGGACTGCCGGACACCTTCGGCCTGGAGGATCGCGGCGCGCTTGTCGCGGTCGGCGCGCATCTGCTTCTCCATCGAGTCCTGGATGGAGGTCGGCGGCTCGATCGCCTTGAGTTCCACGCGGTTGACGCGGATGCCCCACTTGCCGGTGGCCTCGTCGAGGACGCCGCGCAGGGCGGCGTTGATCTCCTCGCGGGAGGTGAGGGTCCGCTCCAGGTCCATGCCGCCGATGATGTTGCGCAGGGTGGTGACGGTGAGCTGCTCGATGGCCTGGATGTAGCTGGCGACTTCGTACGTCGCGGCCCGCGCGTCGGTCACCTGGTAGTAGATGACGGTGTCGATGTTGACGACCAGGTTGTCCTGGGTGATGACGGGCTGCGGGGGGAAGGGGACGACCTGTTCGCGGAGGTCGATCCGGTTGCGGATCGAGTCGATGAACGGGACGACGATGTTCAGGCCCGCGTTGAGGGTGCGGGTGTAGCGGCCGAACCGCTCGACGATGGCGGCGCTGGCCTGCGGGATCACCTGGATCGTCTTGACCAGTGCGATGAAGACCAGAACCACCAGAATGATCAGGACGATGATGATCGGTTGCATGCGGTTCCCCGTGCCCTTCCGGCTGTCTGTGCTGCCCCGTTGATCGGAGTCTCGCAGACCCTGGGCCCGCGAGTCGGGTGGTTCTCACATGACGACCGCGGTCGCTCCGTCGATCTCCACCACGTCGACGGACTCGCCCGGTTCGAAACTGGTGTCCGAATCGAGGGTGCGCGCGGACCAGATCTCGCCGGCGAGCTTGATGCGGCCGCCGCCGGCGTCGACGCGTTCGAGGACGACGGCGCTCCGGCCCTTCAACGCGTCGATGCCGCTGCGGTGCTGGGGGCGTTGGTCGCGGTGCCGGTTGGCGAGGGGGCGGACGACGGCGATGAGCGCGACCGACACGATCACGAACACCAGGACTTGGGCCACCGCTCCCCCGCCGAGCGCGGCCGTCACGGCGGCGAGGGTGGCGCCGACGGCGAACATGCCGAACTCGGGCATGGCGGTGAGGACCAGGGGGATGCCCAGTCCGACCGCGCCGACGAGCCACCACACCCATGCGTCGATGTTGGTCACCTGGTCATGGTAGATCCGGCGGGCGCGGTCGGGACAGGGCGCGTACGGGCTGCTGCCGGGTCGACGGCCGACGGGGGCTAGCGGAGCGGGAGGCCCTGGGCGGTCCAGCGGTCGCTGTCGTTGCGCTCCACGACGAGCGGGAGGCCGAAGCACAGCGAGAGGTTGCGGGAGGTGAGTTCCAGGTCGATGGGACCGGCGGTGACGACCTTGCCCTGGCGGATCATCAGGACGTGCGTGAAGCCGGGGGCGATCTCCTCGACGTGGTGCGTGACCATGATCATGGAGGGGGCGAGCGGGTCGCGGGCGAGACGGCCGAGACGCCGTACGAGGTCCTCGCGGCCGCCGAGGTCGAGCCCGGCGGCGGGCTCGTCGAGGAGCAGCAGCTCGGGGTCGGTCATCAGGGCGCGGGCGATCAGGGTGCGCTTGCGTTCGCCCTCGGAGAGGGTGCCGAACTTCCGGTCGAGGTAGTCCGTCATGCCGAGGCGGTCGAGGAACGCGCGGGCGCGCTGCTCGTCGATGTCCTCGTACTCCTCCTGCCAGGTCGCCGTCATGCCGTAGGCGGCGGTGAGGACGGTCTCCAGGACGGTCTGCCGCTTGGGGAGCTTGTCGGCCATCGCGATGCCGGCGACTCCGATGCGGGGGCGCAGGTCGAAGACGTTGACCTTGCCGAGGGTGCTGCCGAGGATGGCGGCCTCGCCCGTGGTGGGGTAGAGGTAGCTGGAGGCGACATTGAGCAGGGTGGTCTTCCCGGCGCCGTTGGGGCCGAGGATCACCCAGCGCTCCCCCTCCTTCACCGACCAGGAGACCTGGTCCACCAGCGCCCGGCCCTCGCGGACCACGGATACGTCCACCAGCTCCAGAACATCGCTCATGAGCGTGTTGTCTCCCCTTGCAGTCTCGGTTCGTCTGTGCACCGGTAGGCGCAGCCCCAGGGGAAAACCTACGCCACTGGCGGAGGGGTCCGGGCGCCAGGCCGGTCCCCCGGCCCGATCCGTAAAGTGGGGGGATGCTTTTCGAACCACGTTCAGGGCGGCTGGCCGCCTGGGGGAACGCGCTGCTGGCCGGTCTGGTCTCGCCCGACGAGGCCGTGCTGTCGATCGTGGGTGAGGACGCCGTGCACCGGGTGGCGGAGCTGCCCGGGGAGTCGGGGCCGGTGGGGCTCACGCTGGCGCTGGGCCGGATGCGGGCGCTGGGGGTGACCGGGTTGCGGGTGGCGCTGCCGGCGCCGGGGCATCCGCTGGGGCTCAGCGGGCCGCCGGAGTTCAACGCGCGGGCGCTGGAGTCCGGGGAGGCGGTGGTCGCGGTGGGGGCGGCGCTGGGTCTGGTGCCGGAGGTGACGGAGGCGGGGCCGGCGGGGGACCTGCACGTGGAGGTGGTCTGGCACTGCCTGCCGGTACGGGAGGCCCCGCCGGCGGACGTGCCGTCGCTCGGTGAGGCGGAGCGGGAGCTGGCGGAGGCGCTGCGCGAGGCGACGGTGGTGCTGACCCGGCTGGACGTGGCGGGGTCGGGACCGGTGGCGGAGGCGGCGCTGTCGGCGTACCGGGCGCGGGCGGAGGCCGGTGCGGAGCTGCTGGCGCCGGGGTATCCGGCGCGGGCGGTGCGGGTGCTGTCGCTGGCGCAGCGGGTGGACCTGATGGTGTCGCTGGCGTACGAGAACGGGCACGGGGGTGCGGTGGCCGCCTCGGAGATGGCGGCGCGGGCCGAGGCCTTGCGGCCCGTGGAGCGGGTGGCGCGGCGGGCGCTGGTCGCGGCGTACAACGCGGCGGTGGAGGAGCGGGAGCGGGGCTGACCGGTCCTGCCGGGGACTGGGGCCGGTCCCGCCGGGGATGGGTGTGGGCGGCGTGCGGCGCCGCCCCGCGGAGCGGCCCCGGCTGCGCCGGGCTTTCCGGGGCTCCGCCCCGGACCGCCCGCCTCAGACACCGGTGGGGCTGGTTTTGCCCACGGAGCGGCCCCGCTTCCGGGGAGAAGGGGAAGCGGGGCCGGTGGAGCGGGGGGGTCAGGCGTTGATGCCCGTGTTGCCGAAGGCGGGGTTCAGCAGGCCGATCACGTTGACCGAGTTGCCGACCACGTTGACGGGGACGTCCACCGGGGCCTGGACCAGGTTCCCCGAGGCCACGCCCGGCGAGTTCTGGGCCTCGCCCAGCGCCGCCGCACCGCCGTGCGCCGAGGAGACACCGGCGCCGGCGGCGAGGAGGCCGCCCGCGATCATGGTGACGGCAGTGGCCTTCTTGAAGTTCTTCACGTTCTTCTTTCCTCCAGTACGTCAACCGCGGCCAGCCGCCGCGGCATGCATGGAGAACGGCCGCACCCCCGCCGGGATACGCCATGTGGGCTACATACACCCGACCGTATGAATCTCATACCGGAAGTGAAACCGGCCTCAGGCGTCGACGATCCCGTGCCTGACCGCCCACAGGGCGGCCTGCGTGCGGTCGGAGAGGTCCAGTTTCATCAGGATGTTCGAGACGTGCGTCTTGACGGTCTTCTCGGACAGGACCAGCGCGCGGGCGATCTCCCGGTTCGCCCGGCCGTCCGCGATGAGGGAGAGGACCTCCCGTTCCCGGTCGGTCAGCGCGCCCGCGCGCGGTGATGAGGAGGGCTGGTCCTCTTGGGCCAGCAGCGCCTCCGCGACCTCCGGCTGGAGCAGGACGTGGCCCGCGTGGACGGAGCGGATGGCTCCGGCCAGGGCGTCGGGGTCGATGTCCTTGTAGACGTATCCCGCGGCCCCGGCCCGCAGGGCGGGGACCACCGTCCGCTGTTCCGTGAAGCTGGTGACGACCAGGACCCGCGCCGGGTTCGCCAGGTCGCGCAGCCGCCGCAGGGCCTCGATGCCGTCGGTGCCCGGCATCTTGACGTCCATCAGGATCACGTCGGGGCGCAGTTCCCCGGCGCGGGCGATGCCCTCCTCGCCGTCCGCGGCCTCGCCGACGACCTCGATGTCCTCCTGGACCTCCAGGAAGGTGCGCAGGCCGCGCCGGACCACCTGGTGGTCGTCGACGAGCAGGACGCGGATGGGCGTGTCAGCCACCGGGGACCTCCATCTCGATCGTGGTGCCCGCTCCGGGCTCCGAGCGGACTTCGAGCCGGCCCCCCACGCCGCCGGCCCGGTCCCGCATGGAGACGAGGCCGAGGTGGCGGCCGGCGGTGCGGACCGCCTGGGGCGAGAAGCCGCGGCCGTCGTCGCGTACGGACAGCAGCGCGCCGGTGGCGTGCCGGGTCAAAGTGACCTCGACGCGGTCGGCGTCCGAGTGGCGCAGGGCGTTGTGGAGGGCCTCCTGGGCGACGCGCAGGAGGGCTTCCTCCTGGGTCGCGGGGAGGGCCCGTATCCCGTCGCAGGCGAAGGTGACGTGGGCGGTGTGGGCGCGGTCGAGGACGCGGACGTGGTCGCGCAGGGTCGCGACGAGCCCGTCCTCGTCCAGGGCGGCGGGCCGGAGCTCGGTCACGGCGGCGCGCAGTTCGTCGGCGGCCTCGGCCGCGAGGGCGGCGACCTGCTGGAGTTCGCCCTTGGCCCGGGCGGGGTCGCGGTCCACGAGGGCGGCGGCGGCCTGGGCGGTCAGGCGCAGGGAGAACAGCTTCTGGCTGACTGCGTCGTGCAGCTCGTGGGCCAGCCGGGAGCGCTCCTCGGCGATGGTGAGCTCGCGGCTGCGTTCGTACAGGCGGGCGTTGGTGAGGGCGATCGCGGCGTGCTGGGCGAGGAGGGAGAGGAGGTCCTCGTCCTCGTCGGTGAATCCGCGGCCGCCGGGCCGGTCGGCCCGCTCCCGTTTGTTGGTGAGGAAGAGCGCGCCGAGGGTCTCCTCGCCGTCCCTGATGGGCATGCCGAGGAAGTCGGACATGTCGGGGTGGGCGGCGGGCCAGCCGCCGAAGCGCGGGTCCTGGCGTACGTCGGTGAGCCGCTCGGGGCCCTCGTCGTGGAGCATCGCGGCGAGGATGCCGTGCTGGCGGGGCAGCGGGCCGATCCTGCGCCACTGTTCCTCGCCGATGCCGTCCACGACGAACTGGGCGAAGCCGCCGTGGTCGTCGGGGACGCCCAGGGCCGCGTATTCGGCGTCCAGGAGCTCGCGTGCGGAGACGACGATCGTCCGCAGGACGTCGTGGACCTCCAGGCGGCGGCTCATGGCCAGCAGTGCGGTGCTGACGGCGGCCAGTCCGGTGCAGGGTCCGTTGGCGTGCATGGGCTCACCGTACCGGCGGCCCTGACCTGCGGGATCGGTCCCGGGGCGTAGGCCGCGGGGACCGGGCCGGGCGGTCCGCGGCCGTCCGGGGCGCCGCATACGTGGCGAGGGCCGGGGTACGGGGGCTCCGACGGCCGTGCGGCGGGCCGGGTCCGCCTCCGGGACCAGGGGCGGGACCTTCGCCTGCCACCTGAGGATGAGGCCGCTCACCGAATGCATTGCAACGGCAACGCACGGTGAGACCGTAACGTGCCCGATGTGAGCCCGGGCATAGGACGCAGGTCACTTACGAAGCCGCGTAGTACCTGCGTAAAGGCGCTGTCAGCACTGCTGCGCCTAGTGGCGATCCCGCGGATCCGGCCTCGTCGGACAGTGGTGATCCACTAAGCGGGATCGTACGTCACACCTTTGCCATGCCATTTTGCCGCCGCTAAGAATGTCGACGTCGCACAGCGCCGCGATCCCCGGATCCGCGGCGCTTTCCTGCGGCCCCCGCTATTCGAAGAGGTTGCTCACGCATGTCCGAGACCAGCACCCCCGGCCACAGTCTTCGTCTGACCAAGGCCCACAAGCTTTCCTTCGCCGGCATCGCCGCCCTCGGCACCGCCGCCCTCGCCTTCTCCCTCGTCCCGGCCAACGCCGCCGAGCAGAGCGGGACGACGGTCGCCCTCGCCCCGGTGGCGTGGACGAAGGTCGTGGACGGTGCCCAGACGAAGACCGTGCAGGCGCACCTCGGCACGCAGCTCGCCATCGCCGACAAGAACGCCAAGGCCAAGGCCGACGCCGAGGCCGCCGCGAAGAAGGCGCGCGAGCAGAAGGCCGCCGCCAGCCGTTCCGCGGTCCGCACCCCCGTCTACGCGGACAACCTGGACGGCTGGATCAAGGAAGCCCTCTCCATCATGAAGCGCGAGGGCATCCCGGGCACCTACGCCGGCATCCACCGCAACATCATGCGCGAGTCCAGCGGCAACCCGCGGGCGATCAACAACTGGGACATCAACGCCCAGAACGGCATCCCCTCCAAGGGGCTCCTCCAGGTCATCCAGCCGACCTTCGCCGCCTATCACGTCAAGGGCACGAAGTTCGACCTGTACGACCCGGTCGCGAACATCGTCGCCGCCTGCAACTACGCGGCCGACCGCTACGGCTCGATGGACAACGTCAACAGCGCCTACTAGGCCCTCTTGGCGGCAGAGCAGCCCCCCATGCGCCTCAGGGCGGCCCCCGGTGATCCGGGTGCCGCCCTGAGGCGTTCGCGCAGCGTGCTGCGCGGGTCGTGCTACTTGCGCATGACCTCGGGCTCGTGGCGGCGCAGCAGGCGGGCCACCGCGAAGCCGCAGGCGACGCCGAGGGCCAGCAGGACGAAGATGTCCAGGAACCACTGGCCGGCGCTCGGGTCCCACAGGGGGTCGGTGTTGGTGGGGTTCTCCGGGTCCCACGGCGCCATCAGCTTGCCCAGGTTGAGCGTGGTGCCGGCGGCGCCGACGGCCCAGCGCGACGGCATCAGATAGGCGAACTGCTCCAGGCCGATCTTGTCGTACAGCTGGAAGAGGATGCCGGTGAAGACGACCTGGATGATCGCGAACATGACCAGCAGCGGCATGGTCTTCTCGGCGGTCTTCACCAGCGAGGAGATCACCAGGCCGAACATCATGGCGGTGAAGCCGAGCGCGGTGACCGCGATGCAGAGCTCGACGGCGGGGGGCATGAACAGGCCCTCGGCCGGCAGCTTGCGGGGAGTGAAGCCGATGGCGCAGATGATCACGCCCTGGATGGCCGTGATGACACCGAGGACGATGACCTTCGACATCAGGTACGCCGACCGGGACAGGCCCGTCGCGCGTTCCCGCTCGTAGATGACCCGTTCCTTGATCAGTTCACGCACCGAGTTCGCCGCGCCCGAGAAGCACATGCCGACGCAGAGGATCAGCATGATCGTGCCCGCGTCACCGTTGAAGCGGCTCGGCGGGGTCGGCGGGGCGAGGCCGAACTTCGCCGGGATCACGATGGAGACCACACCCAGGACCGCGGGCAGGAGCACCATCAGGGCCAGGAAGCCCTTGTCCGAGACGATCACCGACACGTAGCGGCGGATCAGGGTCCACAGCTGCGATCCCCAGGCCTGCGGCTTCGGCGGGTTCATCTGCTGCTGTGAGGGCATCGCGACCGACTGCGGGGCCACCGCGTCGATGTCGGCGGCGTACAGCTGGTAGTGCTGCGAGCCCTTCCAGCGGCCGGCCCAGTCGTAGTCGCGGAAGTTCTCGAAGGCGGAGAACACGTCGGCCCAGGTGGAGTAGCCGAAGAAGTTCAGCGCCTCGGCCGGCGGACCGAAGTACGCGACCGAACCGCCCGGGGCCATCACCAGCAGCTTGTCGCAGATGGACAGCTCGGCGACGGAGTGGGTGACGACGAGGACCGTGCGGCCGTCGTCGGCGAGGCCGCGCAGGAGCTGCATGACGTCGCGGTCCATGCCCGGGTCGAGGCCGGAGGTGGGCTCGTCGAGGAAGATCAGGGAGGGCTTGGTGAGCAGCTCCAGGGCGACGGACACGCGCTTGCGCTGACCGCCCGAGAGCGAGGTGATCTTCTTGTCCTTGTGGATGTCGAGCTTGAGCTCGCGCAGCACCTCGTCGATGCGGGCCGCGCGCTCGGACTCGGCGGTGTCGCCGGGGAAGCGGAGCTTGGCCGCGTACTTGAGGGCGGTACTGACCTTGAGTTCCTTGTGCAGGATGTCGTCCTGCGGGACCAGGCCGATGCGCTGGCGGAGCTCCGCGAACTGCTTGTACAGGTTGCGGTTGTCGTAGAGGACGTCACCCTGGTTGGCGGGCCGGTACCCGGTCAGCGCCTTGAGCAGGGTCGACTTTCCGGAGCCGGAGGGGCCGATGACGCCGATCAGCGACTTCTCCGGGACGCCGAAGGTGACGTCCTTGAGGATCTGCTTGCCGCCGTCGACGGTGACGGTGAGGTGGCGGGCCGAGAAGGAGACCTCGCCGGTGTCGACGAACTCCTCCAGCCGGTCCCCGACGATCCGGAACGTGGAGTGGCCGACGCCGACGATGTCGTTCGGGCCGAGCAGCGCGGTGCCGGACTTGGGCAGCGGCTGGCCGTTGACGTAGGTGCCGTTGTGGCTGCCGAGGTCGTGGATCTCGAAGCGGCCGCCGGTGGAGCGGAACTCCGCGTGGTGGCGCGAGACCTGGAGGTCGGAGACGACGAGCTCGTTCTCCAGGGCGCGGCCGATGCGCATGACGCGGCCGACGGCGATCTGGTGGAACGTCGTCGGACTGCGGTCGCCGTATCCGGGGGCCGCGCCCTGCGCGGGCCGGCCGCCGCCCTGCTGCTGCTGCTGCGGAAAGTGCGGCTGCGCCTGCTGCTGCGGGAAGTGCGGCTGCGCCTGCTGCTGCCAGGCCTGCTGCGGCTGCGGCTGGGGCGGGGCCTCGTACGCAGGGGCCTGGCCCTGGTACGCGGGCGCCGCCGCGGCCGCCGCGACGGCGGCGCTCGGATTCAGCCTCGGGCCGTCCGTGGCGTTGCCGAGGTGGACCGGCGTACCGGGCACGAGTTCGGTCTGCTGGACCCGAGTCCCGTGCACATAGGTGCCGTTGGTGCTTCCGTGGTCCTCCAGGCCCCAACCACGGCCGTTCCAGGTGATGGTGGCGTGCCGCCACGACACCCGGGCGTCATCGATCACCATGTCTCCCTGGGGGTCGCGCCCCAGCGAGTACGACCTGGACGGATCGAGCGTCCAGGTCCTGCCATTCAATTCCAGTACGAGTTCCGGCACTCCAGCCCCACTTAAGTCCCCCGAGAATCCCCCTGGCGTCAGGGAGTCCGACGTCAGGGAGTCTAGGGATGGCGAACATCCGGGGGAACTATTTCAGGCCCGGGCCCACATGTGGAATCGAGGCCTTGCCGGACGTTCGCGTAGGGGCGCAGACCCGGTCGAAAGCCCCCCGGAGGACACCGTGCGGAAGGCTGCGCCGGGAGACTCCGCCACCACGCCGGGACGGCGCGCGGGGGAACGCACGGGGAACGTCGTGACCGCTGGGTGGGACGGGGGTCCTGGTGTGGAGGCGGCCAAGATACGGTGAGAGGACCATGAGCGCTTCGCAGACCTCCGAGGTCCCCACCCTCCTCGTCAAGATCTTCGGCAAGGACCGTCCCGGGATCACCGCCGGGCTGTTCGACACCCTCGCCGCCTACTCCGTCGACGTGGTCGACATCGAGCAGGTCGTCACCCGCGGCCGCATCGTCCTGTGCGCCCTCGTCACCATGCCCGTCGGCGGCACCGAGGGCGAGCTGCGGGCCACGGTCCACAGCTGGGCCGAGTCGCTCAAGATGCAGGCCGAGATCCTGTCGGGCACGGGTGACAACCGGCCGCGCGGCAGCGGCCGCTCGCACGTGACCGTGCTGGGACACCCGCTGACCGCCGAGTCGACGGCGGCCATAGCGGCCAGGATCACCGGGACGGGCGGCAACATCGACCGCATCTTCCGCCTGGCGAAGTATCCGGTGACGGCCGTCGAATTCGCCGTGTCCGGCGCGGAGACGGAGCCGCTGCGGACCGCGCTGGCGACCGCCGCGGCCCGGATCGGCGTCGATGTGGCCGTGGTCTCGGCGGGGCTGCACCGCCGGGCGCAGCGCCTGGTCGTGATGGACGTGGACTCGACACTGATCCAGGACGAGGTCATCGAGCTGTTCGCGGCGCACGCCGGCTGTGAGGCCGAGGTCGCCGAAGTCACCGAGCGGGCGATGCGCGGGGAGCTCGACTTCGAGCAGTCGCTGCACGCCCGGGTCGCGCTCCTCGCCGGGCTGGACGCCTCCGTCGTGGACAAGGTGCGCTCGGAGGTGCGGCTCACCCCGGGTGCCCGGACCTTGATCCGGACGCTCAAGATGCTGGGCTACCAGGTCGGGGTGGTCTCGGGCGGGTTCACGCAGGTCACGGACGACCTGCGGGAGCGGCTGGGCCTGGACTTCGCCTCGGCGAACACGCTGGAGATCGTGGACGGGCAGCTGACCGGGCGGGTCACGGGCGAGATCGTGGACCGGGCGGGCAAGGCCCGGCTGCTGCGCCGCTTCGCGGCGGAGGCGGGTGTGCCGCTGGCCCAGACCGTCGCCATCGGAGACGGCGCCAATGACCTGGACATGCTGAACGCGGCCGGGCTGGGCGTGGCCTTCAACGCCAAGCCGGTGGTCCGCGAGGCCGCGCACACGGCGGTGAACGTGCCGTTCCTGGACGCGGTGCTGTACCTGCTGGGGATCACGCGCGAGGAAGTGGAAGCCGCCGATCTGGCCTGACGGCCCCGCCGCTTCACCCCACGCCATTCCATACCGCGCGGTCTGCTGACAACAGGTGCCCGGCCGGACGTTCCGGCCGGGCACCTCTGCGTGTCAACCGCTTCCGAGTCCTCTCCGAGCCGCTCTCGACCGGCCTTCTAGCGAGCGGTTCTCGAGCCGCCTTCGCTAGAAAAGCGGTATCCGGCCGTGTCGTCCAAGGAGAGCCCAAATGACTCGAAGCGTACTCATCACAGGGGGGTCGGGCGGTATCGGCCGATCCTGCGTGGAGAGATTCGCCCGCGAAGAAGACTGGACGGTCTGGTTCACCTACCGTCATGGGCGGGAGCGGGCGGAGGAACTGGTACAGGAGCTGGCCCTGACCGGACGGGCCAAGGTGGAGGCCTTCCCGTTCGCCCAGGGCGACTGGGAGGAGCACGAGCGGCTGCTGGACCGGCTGCCCGGCCCCGTCGACGTCCTGGTGAACAACGCGGCCGTCGGCTCCAAGACCATCGAGCAGCACACCGACGGCCCCCGGCACACCAAGGCGTCGGCCTTCTTCCAGATCAACGCGGTGGGCCCGCTGTGGCTCGTCGACGGTCTGCTCCCGGGCATGCTGGAGCGCGGTTTCGGCAAGATCGTCAACATCTCCAGCGTGGGCGGCGGGATCTTCCAGTTCCCGGGCTTCCACCCCGCCGACGGGATGAGCAAGGCCGCCCTGACCTACCTCACCCGTCACCTCGCCGCCGAGCTGGCGCACGACCCGGTCGACGTCTTCGCCCTCTGCCCGGGGGTGGTCGAGACCAACATGTTCCAGGCCAGCACCCTGGACCGGCTGACGCCCGAAGAACGCGGCGCGCTCACCGCGCAGCTGCCCGGCTCGCGCATGATCCGTCCCGAGGAGATAGCGGAGTTCGTGTGGTGGCTGGCCAGTGACCACTCCGCAGCCCTGCACGGCGCGGTCATCGACGCCTCCATGGGCCTCGGCGTCAACCCCGGGCTGCTGACCGCCGCCGGCATCGACAGCGGGAGGGCCTGATGGTCTCCCGCCAGGCCGCCCGGCTCCTCGCCGACACCCCCGCCATCGCCGAGGCGCACTTCCGCGCCGAGGCCGAACCGTACGACGCCCTGCTGCGCCCCGACGGCTACCTCAACCTGGGCACCGCCGAGAACCGCCTCCTGTGGGACCTGCTCGACGACCGGCTGGCCGCGCTGCCCCCCATGCGGGAGGCGACCGCCCGCTACGCGCCGCTGCACGGCACGGAGGTACTGCGCGAGCGGGTCGCCGCCCTGCTGTCCAAGGCCTTCGGTACGGCGCCGGCCGCGCGGGACCTGGTGGTGATCAGCGGCGCGACCGGGGCGCTGGACGCGATCGCGTCCGTCCTGTGCGATCCGGGCGAGGCGATCGTGGTGCCCGCCCCCTACTACGGCGCCTTCGACACCGATCTCGGCGGCCGCTCCGGGGCCCGGATCCTGCCCGCGCCGCTCTCTCCCGCCGACGGCTTCCGACTGAGCGCCGAGGCCGTCGACCGGGCGCTGTGCGAGGCCCGGTCGGCCGGTACGACGGTCCGCGCCGTGGCCCTCTCCTCCCCCTCCAACCCCGTCGGCGAGGTGCATCCGCCGCAGGTGCTGGCCGAGCTGCTGCGGGTGGTCCGCGCGCACGACGTGGACCTGATCTCCGACGAGATCTACGCGCACGCCGTCTTCGGCGACCGCGAGTTCACCAGCGCCGCCGATCCGGCGGTGAACCCGCACTGGGCCGGGCGCACCCACGTCGTCTGGGGTTTCGCCAAGGACTTCGGGCTGCCCGGGCTGAAGACCGGCGTCCTGCACACCCGCGATCCGAAGGTCCTGGCCGCCGCCCGCGCGATGGCCTACTTCGCGCCCGTCTCCACCGCGACCCAGGAGACGCTGGCCGCCCTGCTGGCCGACGAGGAGTGGACGGCCGGCTTCCTCGAAGCGGGCCGGGAGCGGCTCGCCGCCTCGTACGGCCACCTCGTCGCCCTGCTGGAGGCGCACGGCATCCCGTACGCGGCCGCCGAGGCCGGCTTTTCCGTCTGGCTGGACCTGCGCCGGTGGCTGCCCGGCACCGGCTTCGACGCCGAGGAGCGGCTGTGGCGGGAGCTGTTCGGCTCCGCGAGGGTCAGCATCCTGCCGGGCGGGGCGTTCCGTTCGCCGGAGCCGGGCTGGTTCCGGCTGTGCCACACCGTCGACGCGCCGCTGGTCGCCGAGGCGGTCCGGCGGATCGCCGCACACCTCGCCGCCCCGCCCGCCGCCCCGCAGACCGTCGCGAGCGGAGGCCGCTCATGAGCGCCGCACCGGGACCGCTGGACCGCTGGTACGAGACCGCGGGCGTACGCGGCGGGGTGCGGCGGATCTTCCACGCCGAGGCCGAGCAGGGGCGGGTCTTCTTCCCCGACGCGCTGGTGCCCCACCTGTCCCATCCGGAGGTCAAGGCGCTGGCCCCGGAGCGGATCCGGGAGGTCTCCGTACGGCACCTGTACCAGTTCCTGCACTCCACGACGCACCTGGAGACCCGGGTGGTCAACGGGGCGGCCGAGCCCGTGGCCAACGGCATCTCGGGGCTGCACTTCCCCACCGCACTGCGGATGGACGCCTTCAAGGTCTACTGCGACGAGGGCTACCACGCCCTCTACAGCCTCGACCTGGCCGACCAGGTCGCCGCCGTCACCGGCATCCCGGTCCCGGAGGTCGACTACGGCGGCTTCGTCACCGCCCTCCAGGACAGCGGGCGGCGGCTGCTGCCCCACGACCCGGTGCTGGCGGGCCAGTTGCAGGCGGTGGTGTTCGAGACGCTGATCACGGCGGTGCTCAACGAGGTGCCGCAGGACCCGACCGTGGTGAGCACCGTCCGCGAACTGATGCGGGACCACGCCAAGGACGAGGGCCGCCACCACCGCTTCTTCTCGGCGTTCTTCCTCGAACTGTGGGCGCGGCTCGACCCGGGCCGGCGGATCGCGGCGGCGCGGGCCCTGCCGGCCATGATCCGGGCGGCGCTCGACTGGGACCTGGAGCCGGTCCGGGTGTCGCTGCGGCTGGCGGGCCTCGACGGGGACCGCGTCGAGGCCGTCCTGGCGGACAGCTACGGCGGTGACGCGGGCGCGGACCGCATCCAGACCATCTCCCGCTCGACGCTGCGGCTGTGCGCCCAGGTCGACGCGTTCGACCTGCCGGGCGTCACCGAGGCGTTCGCGGCGTACGGACTGCGCGCGCCGGAGGACTCCGATGTCTGAGGGAACGCCGGAGCCCGGGCCCGTGACCTACTCCGGCTACCTGCGGCTGCCCGAACTGCTTTCGCTCCAGGTTCCGCTGGCCGACGGGGTGCACGACGAGCGGCTGTTCATCACCGTCCACCAGGTGCAGGAACTGTGGTTCGGCCAGCTGCTCGCCGAACTGGCCGACGCCCGCGAGCGGATGCTCGACGGAGACGCCCGCACGGCCCGGGTCCGGCTCGTGCGGTGCGTGGCGATCACCCGGGTCCTGATCGCGGGGATCCGTCCGCTGCGCGGCATGCCGCCCCGCGAGTTCCACGCCTTCCGGGGCGTGCTGGGCAGCAGCAGCGGCGCCCAGTCCGCGCAGTACATCGAGATCGCCGCGCTGTGCGGCGCCGACTGGGTGCACGGCGCGTACGGGGCCCGGGCCGTCGCGGGGCTGAGCGGGCCGGAACAGGAGCGGCTGCGCGAGCGGCTGGCGCAGGCCACGGTGTGGGACGCGTTCCTGGCGCTCCTGGGCAAGGCGGGTTTCGCGGTGGCGGACGAGGAGGGCCGGCGGGCGGCGTACGAACGGCTGGCGGCGCCCGGGGCGGACGGGGATCCCGCGCAGTTCGCGGAGCTGGCCGAGCTGGCCGAGGCGCTGGTGGACCTGGACGAGGTCTGGACCGAGTGGCGGGCCTGCCACGCGCTGCTCGTGGAGCGCCAGATCGGCGCGGGCCCCGGGTCGGGCGGCAGCACCGGCGTCGCCCACCTGCGGGCGGCGGTGCACCGGCGGTTCTACCCGGAGCTGTGGCAGGCGCGGGACGCGGCACTGCCGGGGGCGGCGTCCGGGCGCTGAGGGCCGGCCCGTGCGGCCCGGCCACGAAGGGCCGGGCCGCCGCTTACGGCGTCGGGGTATCAGTGGTCCGACGGGGTCCAGAAGTCGAGCAGGGTGCCGACGCCGTGCTCCAGGGACTTCCAGGTGCCGGTGAACGAGACGACGGCGAGGGCGGAGGTCGGGAAGCCGCTGCGGCCCATCCGCTGGAGCGCGTCATCCTGGGCCGTGCCGGACAGGGCGTCGGCGAGGGCGTGCATCCCGGGGTTGTGGCCGATGACAAGGAGGTCGGCCACCTCGTCGGAGGTCTCGTTCAGCAGGGCGATGAGCTCGCCCAGCGAGGCGTCGTAGAGCCGCTCCTCGTACGCGGTCCGCGGCCGGTGCGGCAGCTCCTGGACGGCGAGCTTCCAGGTCTCGCGGGTCCGGGCGGCGGTCGAGCAGAGGGCCAGGTCGAAGCCGATGCCCGTCTTGGCGAGCTTGCGGCCGGCGGCGGGGGCGTCGTGCCTGCCGCGATCCGCCAGCGGGCGTTCGTGGTCCGGGCCGTCCGACCATTCGGCCTTGGCGTGCCGGAGGAGGACGATCCTGCGGGGTGTGTCGGCGCTCATGGATCCCAGCTTCGCATGAAACGAGCCATGGGGCGCGGGGTGTTGAGGGGTTCGCGGCCGGGGCACGGCGCTTGCCTGCGCCCCCCGCACGCCCCGGCGTACGCCGGTCAGCCGACCGCGCGCAGCAGCTGTGCGGTGACGTGGAGCAGCGAGGGGCCTTCCCCGCCCGCCGCGTGCGCCTCACCGGATCCGGCCAGGAGCAGCAGCAGGAGGCAGAAGGCGAGCGCGGGCAGCGCCAGCGCCCACCAGTGCAGCCGGGCGCTGGCCCCCGTACCGGGTCCGAGGGGGCGCCGGCGGGTGCCGGACGGGGTGTGCGTGGGGGCCGACATGGCCGCCTCCGTGGGTGTGCGGGTGGGACTGGCTCGCGGTGTCGAATCTATTGATCCGGCGCCGCGGCTCCCATCCGGGGCACACCCCAGTTCACCCTGAGCCTGCCCCCCTAGGGGTAGGGGGGCTGTCCCCACCTTCCACCGCCCCGGGGGTGGTGGGGGTCAGGGGGAGGCGATCGTGGCGATGACGGCGATGACGACGGTCACGACGAGCATGGCGCCGAGCACGAGGCCGAGCTTGCGGTGGCCGTGCTGGGGGTTCGGTTCGAGTACGGGCGACATGCCGCTCAGTCTCCCATGCCGCATTCGTCCTCGATCGTGCGGTCCCGTCCGGCGAGCACGCCGAGCACGATCTGGGGGACCAGCAGCCCGGCCATCAGGGCCAGGGGCAGGTCCCAGCCGCCGCTGTGCTGGTAGAGCGCGCCGATGAGCAGCGGGCCGGGGATGGAGATCAGGTAGCCGGCGCTCTGGGCGAAGGCGGACAGCTTGACGACTCCGGCCGGCGACTTGGCCCGCAGCCCGATCATGGTGATCACGAGCGGGAAGGCGCAGTTGGACACGCCGAGCATGAGCGCCCAGGCCCACGCCCCGGCGGCCGGGGCGAACCAGAGGCCCGCGTATCCGAGGAAGCCGAAGAGGCCGAGGGTGACGGCGATGGGACCCTGGTGGCGCATCCGCCCGGCGAGGCGGGGGATGACGAAGGCGAGCGGGACGCCCATGAACATGGTGACGGCGAGCAGTACGCCGGCCGTGGACGCCGAGACGCCGGCGTCGCGGAAGATCTGCGCGAGCCAGCCCATGGTGACGTAGGCGCCGGTGGCCTGGAGGCCGAAGTAGCAGGCCAACGCCCAGGCGGTACGGCTGCGCACGACGCGCGGGCCGGTATCGGCGCCGGTCCCGGCAGGGGCGGCGGCCCGGGCGGCCCGGCGGCTCGCGACGGCGATGGGCAGCCAGGGCAGGACTGCGGCCACGGCGAGGACGGCCCAGACCAGCAGTCCGGTGCGCCAGCTGCCGCCGAGTGCGGAGGTGAGCGGGACGGTCGCGGCGGCGGCCAGGGAGGTGCCGGCGGCCAGGGCCATGGAGTACAGGCCGGTCATGGCGGCGACGCGGTCCGGGAACCAGCGCTTGATGATCACCGGGAGCAACACGTTGGTCAGGGCTATGCCGGCCAGCGACAGGGCGCTGGCCGCGAGGAACCCGGCGGCGTTGGTCGCGAAGGGCCGGATCAGCAGGCCCGCGGCGACGGCGGCCATGCCGGCGCAGACCACGGCGGCCGGTCCGAAGCGGCGGGAGAGGCGGGGGGCGGTGACGCCGAAGACCGCGAAGCAGAGGGCGGGAACCGAGGTGACGAGGCCGGCGACGGTGCCGCTCATGCCGAGACCGGTACGGGTCTCCTCGAAGAGGGCGCCGAGGCTGGTGATGGCGGGCCGCAGGTTGAGGGCGGCGATCACGATGCCGACGATGAGCACGGGTCCGAGCCACGTCGGCTCGGGGGTGGCGGAGGCGGCGAGGGGCTGCGGGGGCGCCGAGCGGGTGGCTCCGGGCCGGTTCATGGTCTGGACATCATCCTCGGACATTGGTCCATCATAGAATCATGGGATGATTGGTTGTCCAGCCCCGCCCTCCCACGCTTCTCCCGCGTGCCCCGAGAGGACCCCGACCGCATGCCGCTGACCTCGCCCCGGCGATCCGCGCTCGTCGACCAGGTGATCGCCCAGCTCAGGAACCAGATCACCTCGGGTGAGTGGCCGGTGGGCGCCCGGATCCCCACCGAGCCCGAACTGGTCGAGCTGCTGGGCGTCGCCCGCAACACGCTGCGGGAGGCCGTCCGGGCCCTCGCCCACAACGGCCTGCTCGACATCCGTCAGGGCTCGGGCACCTACGTACTGGCCACCAGCGAGCTGGCCGGGGTGATGCACCGGCGCTTCGCCGCGGCGGACCCCCGGCACATCGCGGAGCTGCGCTCGACGCTGGAGTCCTCGGCGGCCCGGCTGGCGGCCCAGCGCCGCACCGAGCGGGACCTCGCCCAGCTGGACGCGCTGCTGGCCCGGCGCGAGGAGGCCTGGCGCAGCGGGGACGCGGAACTGTTCGTCGCGGCGGACGTCAGCCTGCACATGGCGGTGGTGACGGCCTCGCACAACGAGGTGCTGGTCGGCCTGTACGCGGACCTCGGCGACCTGGTGGCCGACTGGCTGCGGGCGGACGTCGGCCCGCAACTGAGTCCGCAGACGCACCTGGACCACGGCCGGCTGGTCGAGGCGATCCGGCGCGGGGACGCGGACACGGCCGCCTCGGAGGCGGCGGGCTACCCGTTCGCCTGCCTGCGCGAGCGGTAGCCGTCGGCTCAGCCGCGCTCGTGGCTCACCCACGCCGAGCGGACCTCCTTCCAGCACCGGCCGCTGAGCTCGACCCGGCCGGCCGGTCCCACGGCGACGGCCGCGCCGTCCCCGTCGACGTCCCACCACCGGTCGCACTCCACGTGCAGCCGCACCAGGTCGGTCCGCGGGAAGCTGTTGTGGCAGTACGCCGTCACCTGCGAGGCCTCGATCACGGTGTCGCAGTCGGCACCGAACAGCTCCCGGCCGAGCGGCTCGGACGGAACGGGAGGCTCGGCGGGGATCTCGGCCAGGTCCACGACGGCCACGTCCGCGGAGCCGAGGGGTCCCGCGGCCGGGGCCCCCGGCGCGGGCTCGCCGCTCGCGGGCTGTGCGACGGCCCCCGGCATCAGGAGGGCGGCCAGGGCCACCGGGGTGACCAGCAGTGACACCGCTCGGCTCGGCCTCGCGCCCACGCCCGTACCTCCTCCCCGAAGGACCCGGGAAGATCCCGGCCCGGTCAGTTTGCAGGCACATGTCCCGGTTTTCGACTCGGGAAGATCCGGTCAGACGACGAACGTCCGGTCGAGCGCCCCCGCGCGGCCGTGCCCCCGTGGCCGAAACGGCGGTGGCCGCGCCTCCCCGGAGGGAAG
>NZ_JBSGYT010000077.1:0-21161 GCF_053610645.1 Streptomyces sp. NPDC054883
GGCGGTCCCGGCGCGCCGGGACCGCCGGCGGTCATGCCGGCCCGTCGAGCAGGGCCGACACCGCTGCGCGGAACCGGGCGCGGCGCTCCGCGGCCAGTCCGGCGTCCGCCCTGGGCTCGTAGACGGCGGACGGCTCCCACCGCGGCACCGCCTCCCGGACGGTGAGCGCGCGATCGAGCCCCAACCGGGCGACCGCGCCGACGCCGAGCGCGGTGGCGTCCGGCAGCGCCGACACCTCGACGGGGATCTGGAGCAGGTCCGCCTGGGCCTGCATGAGCAGCGCCGACCGGGTCAGACCGCCGTCCACCCGCAGGGTGGTGAGCGGGGCGCCCAGATCGGTGGCGACCGCGTCCGCGAGTTCCGCCACCTGGGCGGCGATGCCGTCGCAGAGGGCGTGCACCAGGTGCCCGGCCGTGGTGGACAGGGAGAGACCGGTGACCGAGCCCCGCGCATCGCCCCGCCACCACGGGGCGGCGAGTCCGGCGAGCGCGGGGACGAAGGTGACGCCGCCCGCGTCCTGGACGCCGCCGCCGACGGTGTCGAGGTCCTCGGCGCCGGAGATCACGCCGAGCTCGGTCAGCCAGCGCACGGCGGAGGCAGCCGTGTACACCTGCCCGTCCAGGCAGTAGCTGGTCCGCCCGGCGAGCCGCCAGGCCACACAGCCGACCAGCCCGGAGGCACTGCGGCGGGGGAGCGGGCCGGTCTGCGCGAGCAGGAACGCGCCCGTGCCGTACGTGCACTTGGCGGTGCCCGGCGCCAGGGCCCGCTGGGCGAGCAGCGCTGCCTGCTGGTCGACGAGCAGCCCGGTCAGCGGGAGCGCGGGCCCGAAGGCGGTGGTGGCGCCGACACGGGTGTCCGCGTCGACGATCTCCGGCAGCCGCTCGTCCGTGAGGCCGAAGGCGTCGAGCGCCGCCGGGGACCAGCCCACGGTGTCGAGGTCGAGCAACTGGGTGCGGCCCGCCGTCGCCGCGTCGGTCACGAACGCCCCGGTGAGGCGGTGCACCAGCCACGCGTCGCTGGTCGTGACGACGCCGTCCCGGGTCAGGTGGCGGCGTATCCAGGCCATCTTCGGCGCGGCGAAATAGGGGTCGAGCGGCAGGCCGGTCGCCTGCCGCAACACCGTTGCGTGCGAGGCCAGTTCGGCGCAGAGCGGTTCGGCGCGCCGGTCCTGCCAGACGATCGCGTCGGTCAGCGGCTCACCGCTCGCCGGGTCCCAGGCCAGTACGGTCTCGCCCTGGTTGGCCAAGCCCACGGCTGCGACCGGCTCACCGGCCGCGGCCAGTGCCGCCCGCCCGGCGCCGACGACCGAGTCCAGCAGCTCCCGCGGGTCGACCTCCACCCGCCCGCCGGACAGGTACCGGGGCCGCACCCGGGCGGTCCCCGATCCGATGACCCCGCGTTCCGGACAGACGACGAGGGCCTTGGTTCCCGAGGTGCCCTGGTCGACAGCGAGCACCGGGCCCGTCATCACCGCTCCGTCCCTGGTGTCGCTTCTTGATCGTCGCTCGGAAGCCTCCATCAGCGGGCGTCGCCCGTCAAGATCCCCGGCGGGCCGCCCCTGGCGCTGACGCAAAGTCATATGGCACGAATGGCCGGTAACTTGCGTTCGAACAAGAATCTGGATGCGTAACCGTCCAGCGCCCTATAGTGATCGCCGATCAACGGGAAGGACGCCGACCGCGGGTCAACGCCGGTGATCGGGAGCGCGGTTCACCCACGGCTCCCGGGCACCCCCGGCACGGCACGGTTGCAGCGCGGCAGCCGAGCGCCGGACGGACCCACTCTCTACGCGATCCGAGGACTGATGACCACGACCACCGCAGGACGCGCCCGTACGGGCTGCCCGTCGACCGGGACGAGGTGATGGCGGCCAGCGACTTCCGGCCCGTCTACCACCCCGCCGGCCACGACAACGAGCTGCGCGCCGCCGTCCAGGACCTGCGCACCGGCCGCTGGGTGTCGATGGCCCGGCTGCTCGAACGGACCGACGGCTGGGGCCTGTGGACCCAGCGCACCCAGGTGCTCGCGGCGGTCGCCGCCGGATCCGACGTGGTCCCGGCGTGGCGCAGGGAGGAACCGCACAGTGTCGCCGCGACCGTGATGCACACCCGCGTCGCCGTCGAACGGGCCGTCCGTGCCCACCGTGCCGGGCACCCCCGCACCCACGAGCTGTGGCAGGAGGCGTGGAGCGCCTGCCGGGACACGGCCGCCCTCAGCCCCGCCGACCCCGTGCCCTGGGTCTGCCTGCTCGCCCTCGCACCCCTCGACGAGCAGCGCCGGATGGACGAGCACCGGCTCGCGCCGCCCGGCCCGATGCTGCCCCCCGGCCCCTGGGGCATCCTCGCCGAGGCCGACAAGCGCGACCCGCACAACCGCGAGGCGTACCACCGGATGCTCCAGTTCCTGTACGCGGGCCACCCCGGACCGCTCTCCGAGGCCGCCAACTTCGTCCACTGGGCGGCCGGTTCCGCGCCGCCCGGGTCCGCCGCGCACGTCCTGCCGCTCTACGTACGGGTGGAGCGCTACCGCCGCGAAGGCGGCCAGGAGCGGGCCCTCGACCTGCACTGGGTCGCCGAGGAATCCGTCCGTGACGCCGGACACGCCCTCGACCGCTGGTTCCGCGGCGCCGACCCGCGGCAGGCCTCCCCGCTCGACCTGAACCACCTCGCCCACGCCCTGTGGGGAGCCCTCCAGTTCGACGACGCGGCCCGCGTCTTCGACGCGATCGGCCCGTACTGGACGCCCCTGCCGTGGGCCTACCGGACCCGCGCCCCGGCCGACCAGGCGCTGGCCGAGGAGGTGTTCCTGCAGGCCAGGTCCCGCAGCCTGGCCGGCCGGGACTGACCCTCCCGCCCCGCCCCACCCGCTCACCGTCCCCGTGCCCCACCACCCCACCCGGAGGTACCACCATGTCCCGAACCGCATGGGCAGCCCGCCAGGGCCGTAATGCCCCACGCCCGCAGGACGAGGAGGAACGGCTCAGAGAGCTCGGCTACCAGCCCGTCCTCGCCCGCCGGATGGGCGGCTTCGGCAACTTCGCCATCAGCTTCTCGGTCATATCCGTCCTCTCCGGGTGCATGACCCTGTACGGCTTCGGCCTCGGCACCGGCGGCCCGGCCGTGATGCTGTGGGGCTGGGTCGGCGTCGGCCTCTTCGTCCTCTGCGTGGGTCTCGCCCTGGCCGAGGTGACCAGCGCCTACCCCACCTCCGGGGCGCTCTACTACATGGCCGACCGGCTCGGCGGACGCCGCTGGGGCTGGTACACGGGCTGGCTGAACCTGCTCGGCCTGCTCGGAGCCATCGCCGGGATCGACTACGGGGCCGCCCTGTTCACCGGCGCCTTCCTCAACCTCCAGTTCGGCTTCGTGCCCACCTCCGGATCGACGTTCCTGATCTTCCTGGGCATCCTGCTGCTGCACGCCGCGCTCAACCTCTTCGGCGTCCGCCTGGTGAGCGTCCTCAACTCGGTAAGTGTCTGGTGGCACTTGGGCGGCGTCGCGCTGATCGTCGGCGCCCTCGCCATCGTCCCCGACCACCACCAGTCGCCCTCCTTCGTCTTCACCGAGTTCGTCAACGACACCGGCTGGGCCAACCCGTTCTACGTGGCGGCGGTCGGTCTGCTGCTCGCCCAGTACACCTTCTCCGGCTATGACGCCTCGGCGCACCTCTCGGAGGAGACCTCGAACGCCTCCGTCTCCGCCGCCAAGGGCATCGTCCGGGCCATCTGGGTCTCCTGGATCGCCGGATTCGCCCTGCTCGCCGGACTCACCTTCGCCATCCAGGACTACGCGGCCGTCCAGGACAGCGTCACCGGCGTCCCGCCCGCCCAGATCTTCCTCGACGCCCTGGGCTCCGGCGGCGCCACCGCCCTGCTCCTCGTCGTCATCGTCGCGCAGCTCTTCTGCGGCAACGCCGAGGTGGCCGCCGCCAGCCGGATGGTCTTCGCGTTCAGCCGGGACAACGCGCTCCCCGGCTCGGCCCTGTGGCGCAAGGTCAGCGGCCGCACCCAGACCCCGGTCCCGGCGGTCTGGCTCTCGGTCGTCGTCGCGGGCGTGCTCGCGCTGCCGTCGCTCTACTCCGCCACCGCCTACGGGGCCGTGACCGCCATCAACGTCATCGGCATCACCCCCGCCTACGCCATCCCGATCTACCTGCGGCTGCGCGCCGGCAAGCGGTTCCAGCCGGGGCCGTGGAGCCTGGGCCGCTGGAGCAGGCCGATCGGCTGGATCGCCGTCGTATGGGTGGCCGTCGTCACCGTCCTGTTCTGCCTGCCGCAGAAGTCCCCGGTCACCGTCGACTCGATGAACTACGCGGTGATCGCCCTGGCCGTCGTACTGGTCCTCGCCAGCGTGTGGTGGTCCGTCGCCCGGCGCTCCTACGGGACTCCGGCCGCCTACGGGAACGCCCGCGAGCAGGCGGAGATCGCCGAGGGCATCGTCTGATCCTCCGGTCGCGCCCACCCGCCCGCCCGTGACCTGCCGGGCGGGCGCACGCGGTCCACGGCTGATGACAGGTGCCGACACGGCGTGGACAATCGACGCAACTGACGTCGGGGGGGCCGATGGGGCGGGCACTGCGGTGGGGCACGGGGCTGGTGCCGGCGGGTCTGGCGCTCTGGTACGGCTCGTACTACACCACGATCGTGGTCTGGGAGCTGCGGAAGGTCTTCGCCTGGCTGGCCGTCCCCCTACTGGCCGCGGCCGCGGCCGTGGCGCTGTGGCAGGCGGTGAGACCGGTCCGCGGCAAACGGCGCGGGGCCGGCGGGGGAGCCGCGACGGTGGCCTTCGCCTGGGTGGGCGGAGTCCTCGGGCTGGGCCTCGCCGTCTGGTGGCTCGTGTACGGCGCGTACCTCCAGGACCGGGAGTACATGCAGGACGTCCGGATCGTGTCGGAGCCGGTACCCGACCTGGCGCCCCGCGCCCCCTACCTGGTCGGAAAGGCACAGGCGGCACCACACCTGGGCGATGTGACCGGCGAGATCTCCGACGTCACCTACCTTCCCGACGCCGACCGGTTCGCCACCCTGGTGGAACGGCGCGGCTGGCTGGCCGGGTACGAAGTCGGCCTCGTGCAGGAGATCCCGCTGGGCGGCAACAGCCGCAACCAGCAGCGCTGTTCCTTCGACGTGGAGCGGGCGGACGCGCGGATCGGCGGCTGGTTCGCGCACAACCTCGGCCGGAAGATCTCGGCCCGGCAGCGCTGGGTCCGCTTCGAGGCCTCGGACGCCTACGTGACCTGTTCGGGCGACACCCCGGTCGTGGTCGTCCCCCTCAAGCGCCAGACCGGCATCCTCGTGGTGACCGAACGCCCCGCCGGTGTGGCGCTCTACGACGGACGGACCGGAAAGCTCACGATCACCACGGACCCGGCCACGGTGCCCGGGCCGTCCTATCCGCTCAGCCTCGCGTCCCGGCAGCGGGAGGGAACGGCCGCGGTCGGCAGTTTCACCGACTGGTGGTTCGAGCGCAGCGGCTGGGACGCGTCCGAGGACGGCGCGAACGAGGGCAACGATTCGGAGTTCACCCTCCGCTACCGCGATGCGACCGGGGACAGCGCGTACGTCACTCCCCTCACACCACAGGGCGAGGCCAGCTCGGTCGTGGCGGTGTCGACGGTCCCGACCCGCCACCAGGGCAGCGGCCGCGCCCCGGTGACCGTCCACCGGCTCAGCCCGACGTGGTCGTCACCGAAGGCACTGGTCGAGCTGGTCAAGGCCGAGTACCGGGACGTCTGCTGCTACAACGAGGACAGGGTGTTCGAGGTCGTCCCCACCGGCGGCAGCACCTGGACCGCCACCATCGGCAGCGAGCAGAACATCCGGTACCGGGTGGAGGGCCGGGGCCAGGTGGGCGGCCGCGAGGCGACCTGCCTGAAGGCCGCCGACGGGACGCTCATCCGGTGTGCGTACGCCGCCCCCGGATCGCCGGAGGAAGAGGAACTCGAGCGCCGGGAGCAGGAGAAGCAGAAACCGAAGGACGGCGGAGCCGCGCCACCGGGCGAGGCCGACCTCACCGGGTACACCCCCGAGCAACTCGCCGACCTGCAAAAACGCCTGTCCGACGAGTTCGTCCGCCGCCTCAAGAACGGCGGCGCCTGATCTGCGCCTGTTCGGCTGGTCCGGCCGCTGCTGGACCCAGGGGAGCAACTGGGTCAGCGCCTGCTCCCCGCTGAGCCGCACGGGCGTGGCCCCGAACCGGGCCTGGCCGCCCGCCCGCTGCGTGATGGCCCGCCGGCCGTCCAGCAGGACCAGTCCGTGCTCCGGCTCGACCGTGAACGGCCGGCCCCACCCCGGACCGGCCCGCGGAGCAGTACGTCGTACCGGCCCTTGGCGGCCTCCCGCGGCGGATTGCCGAGGACCTCGTAGGCCCCGCCGCGTTCGAAGTGCAGCAGGTGACCGGCGGCGAGCAGCGCGACAGCGGGCATGTCCGAAAGTGTGCGGGTGATGTCGTTCCGGACCATCACGGCCTCGTCCGGTCCGCCGCCAGACTGGATCCATCAGCACGTCGAGAGCGGGGGAACCATGAGTACAGCGGCAGCGGTTGTGGTGTACGGGGCGACGGGGCACACCGGCCGGTTCGTCGTCGCGGAACTGCGCAGGCGCGGATTCACCGCCATCGCCTCCGGCCGGGACGGGGCCCGGCTGGAGCTGCTGGCCGCCGACCGGCCGGACGTGGTGGTGCGGCCGGCCACCGTGGACGACGCGGGGTCGCTGGACCGGGCCCTCGCCGGCGCGGCCGCGGTCGTCAACTGCGCCGGGCCGTTCGCTGTCACCGCGGGGCCGGTGGTCGAGGCGGCCCTGCGCGCCGGGATCCCGTACGTCGACGTCGCGGCGGAGATCGAAGCGAACGTCTCGACCTTCGCCGACCACGCGGAAGCGGCCCGCGAGGCAGGCACGCCCGTGGTGCCGGCGATGGCGTTCTACGGCGGACTGGGTGACCTGCTGGTGACCGCCGCGATGGGGGAGTGGAGCGCGGCGGACGAGGTGCACGTCGCGTACGGGCTCAGCAGCTGGCACCCCACGCCCGGGACCCGGGAGGCCGGGCAGGTCTCCCATCAGCGCCGCGGGGGCCGCCGGGTGCGGTTCGCGGACGGCGCGCTGCGGTACCACGACGACAAGCCGCAGGAGCAGGAGTGGCCGTTTCCGCAGCCGTTGGGCCGGCGGGCGGTGATCGCGGAATTCACCATGGCCGACGTCGTCACCGTTCCCAGCCACCTGGCGGTGCCGGAAGTCCGCAATTACATGACCGTCGAGGCCGCGCGGGACCTGGCCGGGCAGGACACGCCGGAGCCGGAGCCGGTCGACGCGCTGGGCCGGTCGGA
Organism: Streptomyces sp. NPDC054883; assembly: GCF_053610645.1. Lineage (NCBI taxonomy): Bacteria > Bacillati > Actinomycetota > Actinomycetes > Kitasatosporales > Streptomycetaceae > Streptomyces > Streptomyces sp. NPDC054883. The sequence continues at coordinate 7,321 of NZ_JBSGYT010000077.1, forward strand.
CCAGACGTTCGTCGTGGACGTCCTGGTCCGCGCGGGCGGCGTCGAGCGCCGCGCGACGGCCCGGGGCCGGGACATCTACGCGGTCACCGCACCCCTGGCGGTGGAGGCCGTCCGGCGCATCCTGGCCGGGCGGACCCGGACGACGGGCCTGGCCTCGGCCGGCGCGATGTTCGACGCGGCGGACTTCCTCCGCGCGCTGAGCCCGCAACTGACGGTGGAGCTGCCGCACTTCTGACCGGGCCGCCCGCGCCCTCCGGGACGGCCGCCGTGATCATGCCTCTACTCTGGTTCCGCCAGAGGGCTATTTGACGAGCGGTCGCGAAACGGAGTGTGCGGTGCCGACGGGGGAGACGAACGATGAACTGGTCGGCAGGACACTCGGGGGGCGCTACCGGGTGACGGCGATGATCGGCCGCGGCGGGATGGGCGTGGTCGCCCGGGCCCACGACACGCTGCTCGACCGCGAGGTCGCCGTCAAGGTCCTGCGGGCCTACACCGACGCCGGCGGTCCCGAACTCGCCGATCTGCGCGCCCGGATGCAGCGGGAGGCGCAGGCCGCCGCCCGGATCCGGCACGAAGGTGTGGTCACCGTGCACGACGTGACCTCGCAACAGGGCCTGCCGGTCATCGTGATGGAACTCGTGGAAGGACCCTCCCTCGACGACGTCCTGACCGAGCGCGGCACCCTCGACCCGCACGAGGCGGCGGCGATCGGCGCCAAACTGATGGACGCCCTCGACGCCGCGCACCGCGCGGGGGTCCTGCACCGGGACGTGAAGCCGGGCAACGTACTGCTGGAGCGCGGCGGGCGGGTGGTGCTGACCGACTTCGGCATCGCCACCATGGACGGCCCCGGCGACGAGGCCCTCGCCAAGCTCACCCGCAGCGGTGAACTCGTCGGCTCGCTGGACTACCTGCCGCCCGAGCGGGCACAGGGGCAGGACCCCGGACCCGCATCCGACATCTGGTCGCTCGGCATGACGCTGTACGCGGCCGTGGAGGGCACGTCACCGTTCCGCCGTACCTCCGTGTGGTCCACCCTGTCGGCGATCGTCGCCGATCCGCTGCCCGAGCCCCGCCGGGCCGGACCGCTCGGACCCGTGCTCCGGGCGCTCATGGCGAAGGACCCCGCCGACCGGCCGACGGCCGACCGGGCGCGCGCGATGCTGGCGGAGCTCGCCGGGAGCGGCCCGGCGGGTCCCGGCGCGCCACCGGTGCCCCCGGCGGCCGGGCCGGCGCCGACGCAGCCGTCCGTCGTGGCGGCGGCTCCCGCCCCGCCCGCCTTCGGTCCCGCTCCGATGTCAGGCGTCGGTCCCGTACCCGTCCACCACCCGTACCAGCAGCCCGCGCACCTCGGCTACGCCCCGGTCGCGGGGCCGCCCCTGCCCAAGCCGCCGGGACCTTCGCCGGCCGGGCCCGCGCGCGGACGCGGACGTACCCTCATCGCGGTGGGCGCGGCCGTCGCCGTACTCGCCGCAGGGGGCGTCGCCTACGCCCTCACCGGCGGACACGGCGGGGCGAAGGGCGGCCGGGCGCCGGCGGCGCTGCCCGCGGCCACCCCCTCGGCGAGCAGCGGCCGGCCGGCCACGAAGACTCCCGGCGGGTCCCCCTCCCGGGCCTCCGGCGGCACCCGGTCGGCCAAGCCCACGCCCTCGGGCACGGCCCACGGGGGGACCCCGAGCGCGTCGGCGGCGCAGCCCGGCCCCGTACCGACGAGCTGTGGCGGCTGGAGCCACAAGGACCCGAAGCCGGGCAGCTATGGCTACATGGCCGGCGACTACCACCTGGAGACCGGCCCCTACCAGACGTGCCCCGCCGTCGGCCTGGCCAAGTCCGGCACGAAGCTCTGGTATCACTGCTACGTCGTCAACGCCCACGGCAACAAGTGGACTTACGTCCGCATCGACGGCACGAACACCGCGGGCTGGATGTCCAACGACAACCTCACCCGCCAGAAGGGCCCCTCGACCCCCTGCTGACGGCGCCCTCGTCCGTGCGCGCGGCGCCGGCAGCGAAGCCGAGGCCGGCGAGCGCCGCCGTACCGGCGGCTGCATGACCGGCCCCGGCCAGCACCAGCGTGCGCGCCGACTGGTAGCGGCAGCCCGCCGCGTCGAACGCCGCCGCGGCCGCGAGCTGCCGCGGCACGTCGCCGTCCAGCAGCGCCGCCGCCCGGTCCAGCTGCGCGGAGGCGACCGGGTTGCCGGCGACCACCGCCCGGGCGGCGTCCAGCCGTTGGCGGGCGTCCGGGCGCCCGGCGAGCACCGCCGCCTCCGCCCTGAGCGCCAGGTACCAGTGCAGCCAGATCCAGGAGATCCACTTCCACACCTGCTCCGGCTCGGGTGCGATCCGTGCCAGCGCCGCCTCCGGGTCCCCGTGGTGCAGCAGCACCATGGCGTCGAAGACCGCACCGTAGCCGTGGCGGTACTCCGGTGCAGTGCCCGTCCGGTCGGCCACCGCGAGCCAGTTCGCCCGGGCGTCGTCATCCCCGCGCAAGCCGTGGATCATCGCCACCGACGCGGCGGCCGGGCCGAGGGAGACCGACCTCGGGCGGCCGCCGCGCTCCCAGGCGTCCAGGAACCGCGTGCTGCCGGTGAGCACCTCGTCCGCGTTGCCCGCGAGCGCCTCCGCGATCAGGAGCCAGGACGTGGCGTGGTGGCCCACCTCGGCGAACAGCGGATGGTCGGCCAGTTCCCTGCCCCACCGGCGGCCCTGCGCCAACTCGCCGACGCCGAGAGCGGTCCCGGCAGCCATGGCGAGGGCGTCCATCCGCTCGTGCGTACTGGCGGGGGCGTGGGGTACCGGGGCCAGTACGTCGATCCGGCGGCGGGCCGCAGCGGCTGCGCCGAAGGAGTCCCCGGCCCAGGTCAGGGCGCCGGAGAGAGCGTCGAGGGCGGCTGATTCGGCCACCGGGTCGCCCGCCCGCCGGGCGAGCGCGACGGCGCGTTCGGCGGCGGCGACCGTCTCCTGCGCGGTGTTGTCCGCAGCTCCCTGGACCCGCGCCGAAAGCATCCGTGACCACCGCCGCCTCCGCCAGCGCGACAGCCGCCCCGGCCGCCGGACCGCCGCCGGACAGTTCCCGGGCCGCCGCGAGGACGGCGGCCACCTCCTCGACGGTCGGCAGCAGGGCGAACTCGCTGGAGAAGCGGTACGCGACGGTGGCGGCGGCCGCCAGGTCACGGCCCGCACCGGCGCTGTCCCCGGCCCGGCGGGCGGCCTCCGCGGCGCCGCGGTGCAGGCGGAACATGTCGTCGCCGAGCCTGCGGCAACCGGCCACCCCGGCGGCCTCGCGCAACGCCGGGGCGGCCGCGGCGTCACCGGCGAGCGAGGCCGCCTGCTCGAACCGCTGCTGGGCCTCGCCGAGCAGATTGCGGGCGAAGGCCAACGCGGCCAGGCACGAGGCGAGACGGTACGCGTCCCCGCGCCGCTCCGGCCGGTCCGCGGCCCAGGCGAGGGCGGATCGGAAGTCATCCGCCGCCGCGTCGAACTGCGCACGCCAGTCCGTGCCCCCGCCTCCCCCGAGCCCGGCCGCCCGGTTCAAACACCAACCCACGTGCCGGGACCGGACGTCGACCAGCTCGCCTGCCTCGGCGAGCCGCTCCGCACCGTACTCGCGGATGGTCTCCAAAGCCCCGTACCGGGTGCCGGTCGCGGACGGCAGTGCCGTGAGCAGGCTCTGTTCGGCGAGCCTGGCGAGCCCGTCCGCGACCGAGGCCGGATCCAGCGGGGCGAACCCGGCGACCGCCCCGGCCGCCCCCGCGGTGAACGGCATGACGAACACCGAGATCCGGCGCAGCAGCGCCCGCTCCCGCGGCTCCAGCAGGTCGTGGCTCCAGTCCAGCGCCGCTCGCACCGACCGGTGCCTGTCGTCCGCGCGGGGTCCTCCTGAGAGGATCCGCAGCGGGTCCGAGAGACCGGCGGTGAGACCGTCCAGCCCGAGCGTCGGCCAGCGCGCCGCCGCCAGCTCGATGGCCAGCGCCATGCCGTCGAGCCGTTCGCAGATCTCCGCGATCCGGTCGCGCACACCCGGATCCGGCGGCCGGCCGGCCGCAGCCGCCCGTTCCACGAACAGCGCCACGGCCTCCGACTCGGCCCCGTCGGCCCAGGACAGCGCCGGCACGGGCACGATCCACTCGAACGGCACCATCATCCGGGCCCGGCTGGTCGCGAGCACACGCAACCGGGGGCAGGCCACCAGCAGCCGTTCCGCGTAAGGCGCCACGCCGTCGCGGACCTGCTCGCAGTTGTCCAGCACCAGCAGCGCCTGCCGGTCCGCCAGCGCGGTCGGCACCGCCTCGTCGATGCCGCGCCCGGGCTGCTCGCCCACGCCCAGGGCCGCCGCGACGGCGGCCCCCACCCGCCCCGCGTCCGTGACCGGGGCGAGGTCGACGAACCACACCCCGTCGGCGAAGTCGTCCGCCACCTCCGCCGCCACCGCCAGTGCGAGCCGCGTCTTCCCCACCCCGCCCGGGCCGACCGCGGTGACCAGCCGGCGCGTCTTCAGCGCCTCGGCCAGCTCGGCGCGCTCCCGTACCCGGCCGACGAACGCCGTCAACGGCTGCGGGAGGGCCGGCGCCGGGCGCGACCGCCCGGCGCGGGCCGACCCGGCAGCGCGCCGGGACAGCGCCCGCCGGTCCGCCACCGCCAACTTCCGCAGCAGCGCGGAGACGTGTGACTCGACGGTGCGCACCGAGATGAACAGTCGTGCGGAGATCTCCGCGTTGCTGAGGTGCTCACCGAGGAGCGCGAGCACTTCGGCTTCCCGAGCGGAGATCACTGGAGTGGCTGGAGTGGACACCGGCTCATTATCCGTAGTGCTCTCCGTGGTCGGCACGGAGGCGGACCGTACCCGGCCGGGAGAGGCTGTGAGCACGCAGACCGAGCCCGGCAGGACGCACCGGGCCGATCGTGCCCCACGACCACCGGAGCGACCATGACCGATTCCGCCACCAAGGGCGCCGCACCCCGCGACCGGGCCCAGCGCCGTCACGACACCGAGCACCGGCTCGCCCACGACGTCGACCTCTGGGTGGCCAGTGCCTCAGCGGACGGCGCGCCGTACCTGGTGCCCCTGTCCTTCGACTGGGACGGCCGGACGCTGCTCATGGCCACCTTGGCCGACGGCCCGACCGGCAGGAACCTGGCCGGCACCCGCACCACCCGCCTGGGGCTCGGCCACACCCGCGACGTGTCCGTGATCGACGGCGAGGCCGAGGTCTTCGACCTCGACTCCCTGCCGCAGCAGCAGGGTGACCGGTTCACCGCCCGCACCGGCTTCGACCCCCGCACGGCGGCCGCGTCGTACCGCTGGTTCCGCGTCACCCCGCGCCACATCCAGTCCTGGCGCGAGGCGGACGAATTGCCGGGACGAGAGCTCATGCGCGACGGCCGCTGGCTCGGCTGACCGCCGCACCCGCGGGGCGCCGCCCGACAGCGGACACCCAGCACCGGCTCCCCTGAAACAGCGTACAGAGAGGAAACCTGCCATGACGAACACGCAGAAGTCCGACACGTTCACGACCGAGGAACGCGACGCGATGAAGGACCGCGCCCGGGAGTTGAAGGCGTCCGCGCGCCGCAGCCCGCGCACCGCGAAGGCGGACGGGGAGAGCGACGTGCGCGCGAAGATCGAGGAGATGGCGGACGCGGACCGGGTACTCGCCGAGCGGGTCCACGACATCATCAGGTCCACCGCGCCGGAGCTCTCCCCCAAGCTCTGGTACGGGATGCCCGCGTACGCCAGGGAGGGCAAGGTCGTCTGCTTCTTCCAAAGCGCCCAGAAGTTCAAGACCCGCTATGCCACGCTCGGCTTCAGCGACCAGGCGCACCTCGACGAGGGCGCCATGTGGCCCACCGCCTACGCCCTGACGGAGTTCACCGCCGCCGTCGAGGCACGGATCGCCGAACTGATCGCCAAGGCGGCGGGCTGACCTCCGGCGCCCGGCTCCGCGAGGCGTCCTCGGCCGGGCGGCCGGCCCTCCTGGTACCGGAACGCCCGGCAGACCGCGACGGGAAGCGGTCACTCGCCGGCGATGCGGTCGCCGAGCCATTCCAAGGCGGGCGGGATCTCCCGGCGCCAGGTGTCGAAGCTGTGCCCGCCGTGGTCCAGGGTGATCGACGAGACGCGGGCGGGCGCCTTGACCTTCTCGATGAACTTCTGCGTCGGCCTGTAGTTGGCCTCGCCCTGCAGCGAGGTGGTGACGAGGAAGGACGTCCTGCCCTGGGGCAGGTGGTCCAGGCTCCACAGCAGGTCCGAGCGACGCTCCTCGGCGCCGTTGCCGTGGAAGAGGTCACCCGAGTCGTCGTCCACCTCCGGCTTGTAGTCCGCCGACAGGCCCACCCCGGCGGCGTAGCTCTCCGGGTGCTGCAGAGCGAGCTTCAGTGCGCAGTAGCCTCCGGTGGAATCGCCGATGACGGCCCAGCCGCTGGCTGCGGCGCCGGTGCGGTAGGTGGCCGACACCGCTTTCGGCAGGTCGGCGGCGAAGAAGGTCTCGCTCTGCGGGCCGCCCGGGACGTCGATGCACTGGCTGTTGCGCGCCGATTCGGTGGTGGGGCGCATCATCACCAGGATCATGGGCCGCGTCTTCTTCTCCTTGACGAGGGCCCAGGCCTTCTTCGGGTAGTCCAACCCCTTGATCAGGTTCTCCGCCATGCCCGGGAACCCGGTGAGGACCACGGCCGTCGGGAACCTCCTGTTCTCGTTCCCCTTCTGGAAGTACTCGGGCGGCAGGTAGACGTACGCCGGAACGTCGGCGCCGGAGCGCGCACCGTGCACCGTGACCTTCTCGATCACCCCGGCCACCTGGGGCGGCCCGCCGCCGGGCGTGCCGGTCTGCTGCCGGCCGAGGACGTGTACGGCCGCCCCGGTGGACCGGCCCGGCACGGGCGCCGGCTGTGAACGGCCCGCGAGTTCGGCCCAGGACCCGTAGAGCAGGAAGCTGCGGTTCGCGGCGAGTGCGACGGTAACCAGGAGCAGCACCTGTATCAGGAACAGCAGACCCACCCGCCCCGTCACCCGTCTCCAGCCCCGCCGCGCGAGCCACGGCCACCACCGGACCACGGCGGCGGAGCTCAGCCCCAGGATGAGGACGGCCAAGAGCAAGGGCATGGCACTCGTCAGGCTCACGGGTCGGTAAGGCCTCCGCGTCGTGTCGGAACGGACCACCGCGGGCAGCCCGGTCGCACCCCGTCGAGGGGCGCGTCGGGTAAGACAGGCCCACGCCGAAATCCGTTCCCACGGGCGTCCGCGTGTTGCCGGAGGGCGTGAACCGGCCCGGCTGCGCGCGGCGTTAGCATGCGTCCCATGCCGGACGCACCGCCCCCCGTCGAGCCGTTCACCCCGTCGACCGAGCCGGGGGCGCTCGAAGAGCTCCGGGCACGGCTGCGCGCCACGCGCTGGCCGGACGCGCCGGCGGACGCCGGATGGTCGCTCGGCGCCGACCTCGACTACCTCCGCGAACTCGTCGCGTACTGGGCGGACGGGTTCGACTGGCCGGCGCAGGAGGCGGCGCTCGCCCGGCTTCCCCGCTTCCGCGTCACGCTGGGCGGCCTCGGGACCCACTTCGTCCACGTCCGGGCCACAGCCCCGGCCGGGCCCGTCCTGCCCCTGGTGCTCGGCCACGGGTGGCCGGACTCGTTCTGACGCTACTCGAAGGTCGTCCCGCTGCTCACCGACCCGGCCGCGCACGGCGCCGACCCCGCCGACGCGTTCGACGTGGTCGTGCCCGACCTGCCGGGCTACGGGTATTCCGACCGCCCCAAGGGGCCGCCGCCCGACGCCATCGCCGTCGCGGGCCTGTGGGCCCGGCTGATGGGCGTCCTCGGCTACGCCCGGTTCGGCGCGGCGGGCGGGGACATCGGCAGTCACGTCTGCCGCTACCTCGCGCTCGACCACCCCGACCGGGTCGTGGCCGTCCACCGTACGGACGCCGGCCTGCCCGTCTTCACCGGCGCCCCGGCGGACCTCGCGCCCGAGGAACGCGCCTGGCTCGAAAGTGCCGCGGCCTGGGGCACGGGTGAGGGAGCCTACGCGGCCATGCACCGTACGAAACCCCAGACCGCCGCCGTCGGACTCACCGACTCGCCGGCGGGGCTCGCCGCGTGGATCGTGGAGAAGATGCGGGCCTGGAGCGACTGCGGCGGCGACATCGAGCGGTCGTTCACGAAGGACGAGATCCTCACGAACGTCACCCTCTACTGGCTCACCGGGACCATCGGCTCCTCGATGCGCATGTACCGCGCGAACGCCTCGATCCCTCCCGCCCAGCACGCCCGCCGGGTCGAAGTGCCGTCCGGCTTCTCCCTCTTCCGCGGTGACGTGGTCCGCCCGCCGCGGGCGTGGCTCGAACGCACGGCGAACGTCGTGCGCGTCACCGAACCCGCGCGCGGCGGGCACTTCGCACCCTTCGAAGAACCCGGGCTCTACGCGGAGGAACTACGCGCGTTCTTCCGCCCCTACCGGGCAGCGCTGGCCGGCTGATCCGCCCCGCGCCGCCCGGCAGTCGCGGCCTACAGCGGCGGCCCGGCCGGCCGGGTCCGCCAGAAGGCGCACCGGTGGTCCGCCGCGAACGACGTACCCGTCCGTGTCCCGACGGGGTCGAGCGTCCGCACCGTACCCGTCCCGGCCCCGGTCGCGGGCCAGACGGTCTGCCCCGGCACGGCCGGCGAGCCGAACCGGGCGAGGGCGCCCCGACGGAAGTCGTGATCGGCCAACGCCGACAGGAAGGCGGCGAGTCGGGCAGCCTGGGTGCTCTCGCGACGGCCGCGGCGCGGGGTGTGTCGCGCCCGCGACCAGCGCCGCTCCGGCCAACGGTTCTTCTCCAAGGGCCAGGACTCGCACGCGCCCTTCGGCCCGGTGGTCGTCACCGCCGACGAGGTCCCGGACCCCGTGGACCTGGACCTCTCGCTGCGCCTCAATGGAGTGACCAAGCAGAAGTCGAACACGCGGAACATGCTCTTCCGCACCAGATGCTGCGCGCCCTGGACCTCCCGGCCGTCGCCCCCGGCGCCGGCCACCTGCTCTCGGGGGCCCATGCCTGACCGGCCGGGCCCCGAGGGGGCCCCGATACGATCGCGACCGCGTACAACGGAAGGCGATCATGTCGGACAGCCCTTTCAGGGCCCAGCTCGTTGATCAACACGGTCTACGGGGCGTTCCTGCGCCGCCTCGGCGGCTGGACGTCCATCGCGGACCTGATCACGCTGATGGGAGAGCTCGAAGTCGACGGCCCGGCGGTGCGCTCGGCGATCTCCCGGCTGAAGAAGCGCGGTGTCCTCGAACCGGAGCGCCGCGGAGCCACCGGCTACCGGCTGAGCCCCGCCGTGCTCCCCGTCTTCGATGAGGGGGACCACCGGATCTTCGCCGGCCTGGAACCCGCCGACCTCGCGGACGGCTGGGCCATGGCGGACCCCGCCGAGGCCTTCCGCCACTACGTTCCCCTGCTCACCCAGTGGCGGCGGCTGCCGTACCAGGACCCGGGCCTGCCCGTGGAACTGCTGCCGGCGGACTGGAACGCGGTGGCGGCCAGGCAGGTCTTCCGGCGGCTGCACGCGGTTCTGCTCGAACCGAGCCTGCGCCACGTCGGTGACGTCACGGGGCTGCGGGCCTGAGGGCGGCGCGGACCGGGCAGTGCTCCGGACCGGAAGCGAGCGCGGATGTTGACATGCAAAAGTGTGAGTGGTTGAGTACTCACATGAAGAGCGAACGCCCCCGCCAGCTGTCCACCGCCGACGAACGCCGGGAGACGGTGCTGCGCACCGCCATCGGCGCCTTCGCCGCCCGCGGCTACTGGGGCACCACCACCACCGAGGTGGCGAAGGCGGCCGGGATTTCGCAGGCGTACGTCTACCGCCTGTTCCCGAACAAGGAACTGCTGTTCACGGCGGTGGTCGAGCACTGCTTCGTGCAGGTGCGGGCCAGTCTGGAGCGGGGTGCCGCCGACGCCGGGGGCGGTTCCCCGGAGGCGGCCCTGAAGGCGATGGGCGACGCCTACGCCAAGCTGATCACCAACAACGATCTGATGCTGATCCAGCTCCACGCCCAGGCGGCGGCCGTCTCGGAGCCCGCTGTGCGTGAGGCGGTCCGACGGGGATACGCCCGGCTGGTGGAGTACGTGCGCGGAGCGTCCGGCGGCACGGACGCCCAGGTGCAGGAGTTCTTCGCGCTGGGCATGCTGTGCCATCTCATCGTCTCCATGGGCGCCGAAGAGGTGGACGCCCCCTGGACCCGGGCGCTGTCGGCCGGCATCAGGCACTACTGACACGGCTGCCGCGCCCGCGCGGGCGCCGGCCGGGCGGGGCACGCAGCCCCGCCGACTTTGGGCCACGTTTGTGAGTGGTTAACCACACAGGGAGGTTCACGTGAAGTCCACCGGCATCAGCCGACGCCCAGGGGCCGCCATCGCGGCCCTGGCCGGGGCGCAGTTCACCGTCATGGTGGCCACCTCGATCGTCAACGTGGCGCTGCCGCAGATCCGGTCGGGCGTCGGTTTGTCGGACGGCGGCACCACCTGGGTGGTCAATGCCTACGGTCTGGCCTTCGGGGCGCTGCTGCTGGCCGGAGGCAGGGCGGCGGACCTGCTGGGGCACCGCCGGACGCTGCTGGCGGGACTGGCCGTGTTCGGGGCCTCGTCGCTGGCGGCGGGTCTGGCCGCCTCGCCCCCCGTGCTGATCACCGCCCGCGCGGTGCAGGGCCTGGGCGCGGCGGCCATCGCCCCCGCGGCGCTGGCCCTCGTGATGGCCCTGGTGCCGCCCGGACCGGGCCGCGGGAAGGCGCTCGGGACATGGGGTGCGGTTTCCGGCGCCGGGGCCGCGGCCGGTGTCCTCCTCGGCGGCGTCCTGACGCAGGCCCGGGGCTGGCCATGGATCTTCCACGCGGTCGCGATCGGCGCGTTCCTGGTCCTCGTCGCGGCCGCCGCCACCGTACCGACGCTGCCGGCCGGGGGCGGCGGACCGTTCGACCTGCCCGGGACCGCGACCGTCACCCTCGCGCTCACCGCCCTGGTGTGGGCGCTGACCACGGCACGCCGTTCGGGCTGGACGGACAGCGCGGTCCTGGCAGCCCTCGCGGCCGCCGCCCTGCTGCTGACCGCGTTCGTCCTGGTCGAACGCCGACACCCGAACCCGCTGCTTCCGGCCCGCCTGTTCCGCACCGGACGGGTCGCCGCCGCCAACCTGCTGATGGCGCTCCTCGGCTCGGTGTGGATCGCCGTCTTCTTCTTCCTGCCGCTCTACCAGCAGCAAGTCCTCGGCACCGGGCCCCTGGTCACCGGCCTGGGCCAGCTCCCGCTCGCCTTCGCCAACGTGCTCGGCTCCATGCTGGCCCCGCGGGTCTCCCGCCGCATCGGCGCCACCGCGACGCTCACCGGCGCACTGCTGACCGAAGCCGCCGGCCTGCTGTGGCTGTCCCGGATCAGCGCCCAGGGCAGCTATGCGACCGACGTCCTCGGCCCCGTCGTCCTGATCGGTCTCGGCCTGGGCGTCGCCTTCGTCCGGCTGACCGCCCAGGCCGTCGAGGGGGTTCCGCCCCAGGACGCCGGACTGGCGGGCGGCCTGGTCAACACCACCCGCCAGGTCGGCGGCGCGCTAGGGCTGGCCGTCCTCGCCACCCTGGCGGGCACCACCACCGCCCGTGCGGCCGCCCACCAGCCGGGCCTGGAAGCCCTCACCGCCGGCTACCGCACGGCCTTCGGCATCTCGGCCGCCGTCCTCGTGGCCGCCGCCGCCCTTGCCCTGCTCCTCGCCCGCCGGCCCGGGCACGTCCCCCGGTCCACGACCTCCACGGCCACCCCTGAGCGCAAGACCGCCACCCACCAGACGACACCCAATTGAGAAACAGAGGAACCATGTTCACCATCGACGAGTCCGCCCCCGCCGTCGTCCGCCTGTCCACCGTGATCGAAGCCCCGCTGGAACGCGTCTGGGCCCTGCACACCGACATCGGCGCCTGGGCCGTCTGGAACGCGGACATCGACCGGGCCGAGCTCGACGGGCCGCTGCTGCCCGGCACCTCTTTCCGCTGGAAGACCCACGGCCTGGACATCACCTCCACCGTCCGGGAGATCATCCCCGGCGAGCGCATCGTGTGGGGCGGCCCCGCGGACGGCATCGAAGGCATCCACGTATGGACCTTCGAGCGGACCGGAGACCACGTCACCGTCCGCACCGAGGAGTCCTGGAGCGGCGCGCCCGTCGACGCCGCCGCCGAACAGCTCGGCCAGGCCCTGCGGCAGTCCCTGACAGCCTGGCTCGCCTCCCTCAAGGCCGCCGCCGAGCGGACCGGCTGACGCCACCGCATCCCGCCCGGCACCCGATCCGCTCCCAGCAGCCATCCCGAGAAGCGAGGTTCCGCCATGACCGGCAAGCCCTACCTGACCGGCCACTACACCCCCGCCGTCGACGAGATCAGCGCCACCGAGCTCACCGTCGAAGGCACCCTGCCCCCCGAGCTGACCGGCCGGCTGATCCGCAACAGCCACAACCCCAAGCCCGGCGTCACCCCCACCCACTGGTTCAAGGGCAGCGGCATGGTCCATGGCATCCGCCTGAGCGAGGGCCGCGCCGACTGGTACCGCAACCGCTGGGTCCGCACGCCGGCCCTGGACGGCGCCCCCTACATGACCGAGCACGGCCCGGACCTCACCGCCAGCACGGCGGGCACCCACGTCATCGAGCACGCCGGCCGTCTCCTCGCGCTGTGCGAGGCCAACTTCCCCGTGGAAATCGGCCCCGACCTCGACACCGTCGGCCCCTACGACTTCGGCGGCAAGCTGCGCAGCGCGATGACAGCCCACCCCAAGACCGACCCGGTGACGGGGGAACTGCACTTCTTCGGCTCCGCGCCGTTCCCGCCGTTCCTCATGTACTACGTGGCCGATGCCCAGGGCCGGGTAACGCACAGCTTCGAGGTGCCGGGCGCCACCGCCTCCCTCAAGCACGACTTCGCGATCACCCGCCACCACATCGTCTTCATCGAGGGCACCGTCACCTTCGACCCGGCCGAGCACTCGGGCATCCCCTACGGCTGGAACGACGACCAGCCCGCGCGCATCGGCGTCATGCCCCGAGGCCCGCAGGGTGCGGGGAAGATCCGCTGGTTCCCCGTCGAGCCCGGCAACATGCTGCACGCCGCCAACGCCTACGAGGACGCCCAGGGCCGGATCGTGCTGGAAGGCCCGACCGTGGACCGGGAAGGCTTCCGGCTCTCCTGGAACTGGTGGGTCGGCGCCCCCGGTCGCGGTACCGAACCCAGCACCCTTTCGCATACCCGTCGTTGGACCATCGACCTGGCGCACGGCCGGGTCCACGAGCAGACCGTCGACGACCTCGCCGTCGAATTCCCCACCCTCAACGATGACTTCCTCGGTGCGGAGCACCGCTACCAGTACGCCGTGTCCTTCCCCGACCAGCGCGGCTACGGCGGATACGGCATCGTCAAGTACGACCGCGCCACCGGTGGCCGCCGGATCCACCAGACCGGAGACGCCCGACTGCCGAGCGAAGCCGTCTTCGTGCCCGCCGCGGGCGCCACCCGCGAGGACGACGGCTACCTGCTCACCGTCATCTCCGACCTCAAGCAGGACACCTCCCGGCTCCTGGTGCTCGACGCCTCCGGCCTCGACCGGATCGCCGCCGTCCACCTCCCGCGCCGGGTCACCGCGGGCATCCACGGCTCCTGGATCCCCGACACCGAGGCCTCCCACGGCTGAGCACCGCCCCGGACCCCCCTGAGGCCCGTGCCCCTCCTCGCCGACCCGGACGCGTCGCACCGTCGCCGCGTGGTGCGCCTCCGCGCCGGTGAGCGTCACGGCGTCGCCGGGAGCGGCGTCGACGGGCTGGTCGAGGAG
>NZ_JBSGYT010000078.1:0-20466 GCF_053610645.1 Streptomyces sp. NPDC054883
CGCCCGAGTCGGTCCGGCCTGCCGGGAACGGTGGTCCCCCGGGGCCACCGCGCCACGCCGTGCCGGCCGCGCTGTCCGGTTCCGCTGGTGCGGCCGCGGCATCAGGGTCCGGCGGCCCGGACGGGAGTCCGGCCTCGGGTTCCGCCGCTGCGGGCGAGGCCGGCGCGCGCGTGCCCGGTCCCGCCGGGTCCGACGCCGGCGACCCGGGCGCAGGTGGGACCGGCTCGGACGAGTCGGTCGCTGCTGCCGGGCACGGCGGATCCGCGGGGTCACCGCGCCACGTCGTGGCCGCTGCGGTGCCCGGTTCCGCTGGTGCGGCCTCGCTGGCCGGCACCGGCGACCCATCCACGCCCGGCGCCTCAAGGGGCACCTCCGCTGTCCCGGATGCATCCGGCACCGGCGGCCCGGACGGGAGCCCGGCCTCCGCCGCCGCTGCCCAGGCCGGTGACGCCGCTGGTCCGGCGGTGGCCGGTTCCGGTGGCCCGGACGAGGGCTCGGCCGGGGCCACCGAGGCGGGCCGGCCTGCTTCCGGTGAGCCGGCCGGGGGCACCGGCTCCGCCGTTGCGCCCGGGTCCGGCTCCGCCGCCCCCGCTTCGGCCGAGGGCTCCGGCCCGGGTTCCGGCGACGCCGCCGCCGGGCCGGCCGGGGTGGATGAGGGGTGGCTCGGGGTCGAGGCGGCCGTGGCGTTGCTCGGGTCGCCGCTCGGGGGGATGGACGCCGCCGATCTGCGGCGGCTCGGGCGGGCGCTCCGGGACGAGGAGCGGGCCGCCGGGGTCACCGTGCCGGCGCCCTCCGACGTGCTGCTCGCCCGCGCCCTCGCCGAGCCCGAGCGGCTCGTCGCCCACGACCCCGGCTACGCCCGCGGCGCCCAGCGCCTCGGCCTGCTCCTGCGCAAGGCCCGCGAACTCCTCGAAGGCGGCGGCACCGCCGAGGAGGCCCTCTGGCTGCTCTGGGACGGCACCCCGTGGCCCCAGCGCCTGGAGCGCGCCGCCCGCCGCGGCGGCGCCGCCGGCCGCCACGCCGACCGCGACCTCGACGCCGTCTGCGCCCTCTTCGACACCGCCGCCCGCGCGGAGGAACGTACCGGCGGCCGCGGCGCCCTCAACTTCCTCGAACAGCTCGAAGCCGAGGACATCGCCGCCGACACCCTCACCCGCAAGGCCCACCGCCGCGACGCCGTCCGGCTGATGACCGCCCACCGCTCCAAGGGCCTCGAATGGGGCCTCGTCGTCGTCGCCGGCGTCCAGGAGGGGCTCTGGCCCGACCTCCGCCGCCGCGGCTCCCTGCTGGAGGCCGACCGCATCGGGCGCGACGGCCTCGCAGAACCCCTCACTCCCGGCGCGCTCCTCGCCGAGGAGCGCCGCCTGTTCTACGTCGCCGCCACCCGCGCCCGCCACCGCCTCGTCGTCACCGCCGTCAAGGCCCCCGCCGAAGACGGCGACCAGCCCTCCCGCTTCCTCACCGAACTCGGCGTACCGGTCAAGGACGTCACCGGCCGCCCCCGCCGCCCCCTCTCCGTCCCCGCGCTCGTCGCGGAACTCCGCGCCACCACCGTCGACCCCGAGGCCTCCGAGGCGGTGCGCGACGCCGCCGCCCGCCGCCTGGCCCGCCTCGCCGCGCTCACCGACGACGAGGACCGCCCCCTGGTCCCCGCCGCGCACCCGCAGCGCTGGTGGGGGCTGTACGAGCCCACCCGCAGCAGCGTCCCGCTGCGCGACCGCGACCGGCCCGTCGCGCTCTCCGGCAGCGCCCTGGACCAGCTCGCCAACACCTGTTCCCTCCAGTGGTTCCTCGGCCGCGAGGTCAAGGCCGACGCCCCCGCCACCGCCGCCCAGGGCTTCGGCAACGTCGTCCACGTCCTCGCCGACGAAGTCGCCTCCGGCCGGACCCCCGCCGACCTCGCCGTCCTGATGGAACGCCTCGACTCCGTGTGGGACGCCCTCGCCTTCGACGCCCCCTGGAAGTCCCGCCAGGAGAAGGACAACGCCCGCGCCGCCCTCGAACGCTTCCTGCGCTGGCACGCCACCGACCGCGGGGGCCGGTCGGCCGTCGCCACGGAGCACGAATTCGACGTCACGCTCGAAGCGGGCGACTTCGCCGTGCGCATCCGGGGTTCCATGGACCGGGTCGAAGCGGACCCGCAGGGGCGGGCGTACGTCGTCGACTTCAAGACCGGCAAGGCCGCGCCCACCAAGGACGAGGTCGCGCGCCACCCCCAGCTCGCCGTGTACCAGCTCGCGGTCCGCGAAGGCGCCGTGGACGAGGTCTTCGACGGCCGCCGCCCCGAACCCGGCGGCGCCGAACTCGTCCAGCTGCGCCAGGGCGCCGCCAAGCGCGACGGCGGCGACGAGGTGCCGAAGGTCCAGGCGCAGCAGCCCTTGCACGGGGCTGGCGGCGAGTGGGCCGGCGACCTGCTCGCCACCGCCGCCGGCCGGGTCCTGGACGAGCGCTTCACCCCCACCACCGGACAGCACTGCGACCACTGCTCCTTCCGCAGCGCGTGCAGCGCCCGCCCCGAGGGCCGCCACACCGTCGAGTGAGCCGCCCGGACACCGGGGCGGCGGGGATTGTCGGTGCGGGCCGCTAGCCTTTTCGGGTGTCCGCGCGTCCGGCCGGCCCACCGGCCCTCACCGATCCCGAGCAGCTCAAGGAGCTCCTCGGGATCCCCTTCACGCCGGAACAGCTGGCCTGTGCGACCGCTCCGCCCACCCCTCAGGTCATCGTCGCCGGAGCGGGCTCCGGCAAGACCACGGTCATGGCCGCCCGCGTCGTGTGGCTGGTCGGCACGGGAGCGGTCGCGCCCGACCAGGTGCTCGGCCTCACCTTCACCAACAAGGCCGCCGGCGAGCTCGCCGAGCGCGTACGAAAGGCCCTCGCCCGCGCCGGCATCAGCGATCCGGACCCGTCCCCCGGCGACCTCCCCGCCGAGGGCGGCGCGGCCGCCGGCGAGCCCCGCATCTCCACCTACCACGCCTTCGCCGGGCAGCTCCTGAAGGACCACGGCCTGCGCATCGGGCTGGAGCCCAGCTCCCGGCTGCTCGCCGACGCCACCCGCTTCCAGCTCGCCGCCCGCGTGCTGCGCGAGGCCCCCGGCCCGTACCCGTCGCTGACGAAGTCCCTGCCCGACCTGGTCGGCGACCTGCTCGCGCTCGACGCCGAACTCTCCGAGCACCTGGTCGACCCCGAGGAGCTGCATGCGTACGACACCCGGCTCCTGGACGAGCTCGCCGGCACCAAGCTGACCAACGACGATCTGCGCAAGGTGCCCGAGGCGGTGCGCGGCCGGCTCGAACTGCTGGAGCTGACCGAGCGCTACCGCGCCGCCAAACGCTCTCGCGACCTGCTCGACTTCAGCGACCAGATAGCCCTCTCCGCGCGGCTCGCCACCACCCGGCCCGAGGTGGGCGCGCTGCTGCGGGAGGAGTTCCGGGTCGTCCTGCTCGACGAGTACCAGGACACCTCCGTCGCACAGCGGCTGCTGCTCTCCGGCCTGTTCGGCGCGGGCACCGGCCACGCCGTGACCGCCGTCGGCGACCCCTGCCAGGCGATCTACGGCTGGCGCGGCGCCTCCGTCGCCAACCTCGACGACTTCCCCGAGCACTTCCCGAACGCCGACGGCAGCCCCGCCGCCCGCCATTCGCTCAGCGAGAACCGGCGCAGCGGCGGCCGCCTGCTGGACCTGGCCAACGGCCTTGCCGCGCCCCTGCGCGCCATGCACGAGGGCGTCGAGGCGCTGCGGGCCGCGCCGGGGGAGGAGCGGGCCGGCTCGGTCCGCTGCGCCCTGCTGCCCACGCACGCCGAGGAGCTGGAGTGGCTCGGCGACTCCGTCGCGCACCTGGTCCGTACGGGGACGGCGCCGGGGGAGATCGCGGTGCTGTGCCGCTCCGCCGGGGACTTCGCGCGGATCCAGGCGGTCCTGGTGGAGCGCGAGGTGCCGGTCGAGGTGGTCGGGCTCTCCGGGCTGCTGCACCTGCCCGAGGTCGCCGACCTGGTCGCGGTGTGCGAGGTGCTCCAGGACCCGGGCGCCAACGCCCCGCTGGTGCGCCTGCTGACCGGCCCGCGCTGGCGGATCGGTGCCCGCGACCTGGCACTGCTGGGGCGCAGGGCGCGGCAGCTCGTGCACGGCCGGCCGCCGGGCGGCGCGGAGGCCGACCCGGACGCCCGGCTCGCGGCCGCCGTCGAGGGCGTGGACCCGGTGGAGGTCGTCTCGCTGGCCGACGCGCTGGAGACGTTCCTGGACTCCGCCGGGGCCGTCGCCGGGGCGGACCTGCCCTTTTCGGCCGAGGCCCGGGTCCGCTTCGCGCACCTCGCTCAGGAGCTGCGTGACCTGCGGCGTTCGCTCGCCGACCCGCTGATGGACGTACTGCACCGGGTGCTGGCGGTGACCGGGCTGGAGGTGGAGCTGTCCGCCTCCCCGCACGCCCTGGCCGCCCGGCGCCGCGAGACGCTGTCCGGGTTCCTGGACGTAGCCGCCGGGTTCGCCTCGCTGGACGGGGAGGCCTCGCTGCTGGCGTTCCTCGCCTTCCTGCGGACGGCCGCCCAGTACGAGAAGGGCCTGGACCACGCCCTGCCGGGCGGGGAGAACACGGTCAAGGTGCTGACGGCCCACAAGTCCAAGGGGCTGGAGTGGGACGTGGTGGCGGTACCCGGCCTGTGCGCGGGGTCCTTCCCGAAGGAGAAGCCGCCGGAGGCCTGGACCTCGTACGCGAAGGTCTTGCCGTACGCCCTGCGCGGCGACGCGGCGACGCTGCCGGGCGACCCGGCCTGGACCTCGGCGGGGCTGAAGTCCTTCAAGGCCGGGCTGAAGGAACACAAGGCGGTGGAGGAACTCCGGCTGGGGTACGTGACGTTCACGCGGCCGCGCTCCCTGCTGCTGGCGTCCGGCCACTGGTGGGGGCCGACGCAGAAGAAGCGGCGGGGGCCGTCGGCGTTCCTGGAGGCGCTGTACGCGCACTGCGAGGCGGGGCACGGGGAGATCGAGGAGTGGGCGCCCGAGCCGGAACCGGAGGACGAGAACCCGGCCCTGGCCGACGCCGCGACCGCGGACCACGCCTGGCCGCTGCCGCTGGACCCGGCCTCGCTGGCGCTGCGCCGCCGCGCGGCGGCGCTGGTGGAGTCCCACCTGTCGGCGGCCCACCTGTGGCCACCCCACTGCGAGGAACCGTCCTACGACGACCCCCCGTGGCCGGACCCGCACCCAGCCGCCACCCCCACCCTCCCGGCCCCACGCCCCCCGGCCGCCCCGGCGGACGCCTGGGCCACGGCCCGCCGACCGGGTTCGGCTGTGCCCGCCGATGGCTCTGGGCCGCGGGCCCACTCTGCCGCGCCTGCGGACGACCTGTGGCCGGAGGCCGAGGGTTGGGCTCCGGCCTCTCAGCCGGGCTCGGCCGTGCCTGCCGACGGCTCTGGGCCGCGGGCCCACTCCGCCGCGCCTGCGGACGACCTGTGGCCGGAGGCCGAAGCTTGGGCTCCGGCCCTCCGGCCGCCGGGCCCGCCTGTGCCCGCCGACCGCGTCGGGCCGCAGGCCCACCCTGGCGGGGCTCCGAATGCCGGTGCGCCCGGGTCCGGCTCGGCCGTGCCTGCCGACGGCTCTGGGCCGCGGGCCCACTCCGCCGCGCCTGCGGACGACCTGTGGCCCGAGGCCGAGGGCTGGACGCAGGCCTCCCGGCCGGGACCGCAGGCCCACCCGGCCGGGGCGGTTGCCGACCCGGGGGCGGAGGCCGGAGCGGGCGTCCCGTCAGGCGGGGCTCCCCATGCCCCTGCGTCCGGGTCCGGCTCGGCCGTGCCTGCCGACCACGTCGGGCCGCAGGCCCGCTCCGTCGTACCTGCGGACGAGCTGTGGCCGGAGGCCGACGCCGCTGCTCCCCAGGCCGATGCCTGCGCTGCGGAGCGGCGGCCCGGTGTCGGGCGCGGGGCCGCCGCAGACGACTCCCGGACCCGCTCCGCCATGCCCGCCGACCACGTCGGGCCGCAGGGCCGCCGCGCCGCAGCCGGCGATGGCCACGGGCCGCGGGGCCAGTTCCCCGCGCCCGCGGACGACCTCTGGCACGAGGCCGACGTACGGGCGGCCGGGCCGCGGGGCGGGAGCGGCGGGTTGAGCGCCGAAGAGGCGCGGGTCGTTTCCTCATGGGACCGGGACCTCGACGCCCTCGAAGGCGAGCTCCGCCGGGCCCGTACGGCCGTCCGGGACGTCGAGCTGCCCGCCTCCCTCTCCGCCAGCCAGCTGCTGCGCCTCGCCGCCGACGAGCAGGGCTTCGCCCGCGAGCTCGCCCGGCCCATGCCCAAGCCGCCCCAGCCCGCCGCGCGCCAGGGCACCCGCTTCCACGCCTGGGTCGAGTCCCGCTTCGACGAGCTCCCGCTGCCCCTCCTCGACGTCCTGGACCCCGCCACCGAACTGCCCGGCGCCGCTTCCGACCAGGACATCGCCGACGAGGCCGACCTCGAATCCCTCAAGGCCGCCTTCGAGCGCAGCGAGTACGCCGACCGCACCCCGCACCGGATGGAGGCCCCGGTCCAGCTCACCCTCGCCGGCCGGGTCGTCCGCGGCCGGATCGACGCCGTCTACAAGAACCCCGACGGCTCGTACGAGATCGTCGACTGGAAGACCGGCCGCACCACCGAGGCCGACCCCCTCCAGCTCGCCGTCTACCGCCTGGCCTGGGCCGAAGCCACCGAGACCCCTCTCGACCGGGTCTCCGCCGCGTTCCTCCACGTCCGCAGCGGCCGCGTGATCCGCCCCCGCGACCTGCCCGACCGGGCCCGTCTTGAGCGGATCCTCCAAGGCAAAACGGGCACGGACGGCGACCCCCAGGTGGACGGTTAGGCTCGTGGCATGAGCGACACCCCGGCGGACAGCGTCGTCCGCGCGTACATCGACACCCACCGCGCCGCGTTCCTCGACGACCTCGCGGACTGGCTGCGCATCCCTTCCGTCTCGGCCCAGCCCGAGCACGCGGGCGATGTACGGCGCAGCGCCGAATGGCTCGCCGCCAAGCTCAAGGAGACCGGCTTTCCGGTCGCCGAGGTCCTCGAGACCCCCGGCGCCCCCGCCGTCTTCGCCGAGTGGCCGAGCGCCGACCCGGCCGCCCCCACCGTCCTCGTCTACGGGCACCACGACGTACAGCCCGCCGCCCGCGCGGACGGCTGGCACACCGACCCGTTCGAGCCGGTCGTCAAGGACGGCCGGATGTACGCGCGCGGCGCGGCCGACGACAAGGGTCAGGTGTTCTTCCACACCCTCGGCGTGCGCGCGCACCTCGCCGCGACCGGCGCCGACGCCCCCGCCGTGCACCTCAAGCTCCTCATCGAGGGCGAGGAGGAGTCCGGCTCCGTCAACTTCCGCCACCTCGTCGAGCGCGAGGCCGACCGCCTCGCCGCCGATGTCGTCGTCGTCTCCGACACCGGCATGTGGTCCGAGACCACGCCCACCGTCTGCACCGGCATGCGCGGCGTCGCCGACTGCGAGATCGACCTGCACGGCCCCGACCAGGACATCCACTCCGGCGCCTTCGGCGGCGCCGTCCCGAACCCCGCGACCGCCGCCGCCCGCCTCGTCGCGGCGCTGCACGACGCCGACGGCCGGGTCACGATCCCCGGCTTTTACGACGGCATCACCGAGCTCACCGACGCCGAACGCCGGCTGATCGCCGAGCTGCCCTTCGACGAGGCCGAGTGGCTCCGTACGGCCAAGTCGCACGCGGCCGCCGGCGAGAAGGGCTACTCCACGCTGGAGCGCGTCTGGGCCCGCCCCACCGCCGAGGTCAACGGCATCGGCGGCGGCTACCAGGGCCCCGGCGGCAAGACCATCGTGCCCGCCTCCGCCCATGTGAAGCTGTCGTTCCGGCTGGTGTCCGGGCAGGACCCGTACGAGGTCGAGGCCGCCGTACGGGACTGGGTCGCGGCGCGCGTCCCCGACGGGATCCGGCACTCCATCGTCTTCGGCGCCCCCACCCGGCCCTGCCTGACACCGCTCGACCACCCGGCCCTGCAGTCCGTCGTACGGGCCATGGGCCGCGCCTTCGGTCAGCCGGTCCGCTTCACCCGCGAGGGCGGCTCCGGTCCCGCCGCCGACCTCCAGGACGTCCTGGACGCCCCGGTCCTCTTCCTCGGCATCTCCGTCCCCTCGGACGGCTGGCACGCGCCGAACGAGAAGGTCGAGCTGGACCTGCTCCTCAAGGGCGTGGAGACGGCCGCCTACCTGTGGGGGGACCTCGCCGCCCACTGGAAGCCCTGAGGACCGGAGCACCCGAACCCACGTCCGCCGCCTGCCTAGTCCGCCTGCACCACCGGGGGAGTTGGAAGTACCTGTGAGTACCCGTACCGAGCGCCCGCTCTCGCTCGCCGCGCCCAGCGGCATCGACCGCGCCGCGCACCACCGCCTCGACGAGGCCTGGCTCGCCGCCGCCTGGAGCCACCCGACGACCCGAGTCTTCGTCGTCTCCGGCGGCCAGGTCCTGATCGACGACACCCCCGACGGCGGCACGGGCATCGTGATGACCCCCGCCTTCGAGGCGCCGGTCACCCAGACGCACCGCTACTTCCTGGGCACCGACGAGGACGGCGTACGGTACTTCGCGCTGCAGAAGGACGCCCTGCCGGGCCGGATTGACCAGTCGGCGCGCGCCGCCGGACTGCGGGAGGCGGGCCTGCTGCTGTCGCCGCGCGACGCCGGGCTCATGGTGCACGCGGTGGCGCTGGAGAACTGGCAGCGGATGCACCGTTTCTGCTCCCGCTGCGGCGAGCGCACGGTCGTCGCGGCCGCCGGGCACATCCGGCGCTGCCCCGGCTGCGGGGCCGAGCACTACCCGCGCACCGATCCGGCCGTGATCATGCTGGTGACCGACGAGCACGACCGCGCGCTGCTGGGCCGCCAGGTGCACTGGCCCGAGGGCCGCTTCTCGACGCTGGCCGGGTTCGTGGAGCCGGGCGAGTCCATCGAGCAGTCGGTGATCCGCGAGGTGTGGGAGGAGGCGGGCGTCAGGGTCGGCGAGGTCGAGTACGTCGCCAGCCAGCCCTGGCCGTTCCCGTACAGCCTGATGCTCGGCTTCACCGCCCGCGCCGTCACCTCGGAGATCACGGTCGACGGCGAGGAGATCCAGGAGGCCCGCTGGTTCTCCCGCGAGGACCTGCGCGAGGCGATCGAGTCGGGCGAGGTGCTCCCGCCGTCGGGGATCTCCATCGCGGCCCGGCTGGTCGAGCTCTGGTACGGGGAGCCGCTGCCGCGGCCCGCGGGCTGACCGCCCGCCCGTACCCGGCCCGTAACGTTGGTCACACCGGAAGGCCCCCGCCGCGGCGGGGGCCTTCCGGTGTGGGGCGTGCTCCCCGTCAGACCGCGAGGGCCTGCTTGACCTGGGCCAGGCTCGGGTTCGTCATGACGGACTCGTTGCCCGCGGGGGACTTCACGAGCACCGTCGGAACCGTCTGGTTGCCACCGTTCGCCTGCTCCACGAACGCCGCGGACGCCGGGTCGAGCTCGATGTTGATCTCGTTGTACGCGATGCCTTCCCGGTCCAGCTGGCTCTTCAGCCGGCGGCAGTAGCCGCACCAGGTCGTGCTGTACATCGTGACGGAACCCGTGTCCTGCATGCTGCGCTCTCCTTCGTGAGGCTCGGTGGTCCGAGTACTCGAACGTACGCCACCGCCGCCCCATTCCCGGACGGGCGGCCTCCCCGCCCTCGTATCCGCGCCCGCCGCGGATCAGTACGACGGATACCGGCGGCCTGTGGACAACATTCCCGCCCGGCACACCGGACCTGGCAGCATGGCGGGGTGACAGCAGCAACGCACTCCTCATCCTTCCCGTCCGGCGCCGACTCGGCCGACGCGGTGCTCCAGGGCCTCGACCCGGAGCAGCGCGAGGTCGCGACGACCCTGCGCGGGCCGGTGTGCGTGCTCGCGGGCGCCGGTACGGGCAAGACCCGCGCCATCACCCACCGCATCGCCTACGGCGTCGCCTCGGGCCAGCTGATGCCCGCCAGCGTGCTCGCCGTCACCTTCACCAACCGTGCGGCGGGCGAGATGCGCGGCCGGCTGCGCAGCCTGGGCGCGGGCGGTGTCCAGGCCCGGACCTTCCACGCCGCGGCCCTGCGCCAGCTCCAGTACTTCTGGCCCCGCGCCATCGGCGGAGAGGTGCCCCGGCTGCTGGAGCGCAAGATCCAGTTCGTGGCCGAGGCCGGGTCGCGCTGCCGCATCCGTCTCGACCGCAACGAGCTGCGCGACGTCACCGGTGAGATCGAGTGGGCCAAGGTCACCCAGACCGTCCCCGCCGACTACCCGGCGGCCGCCCTCAAGGCCGGCCGCGAGGCGCCCCGGGACATGGCGGAGATCGCCCAGATCTACGGCGTCTACGAGCAGCTCAAGCGTGACCGGAACATGATCGACTTCGAGGACGTGCTGCTCCTCACCGTCGGCATCCTCCAGGACCGCCACGACATCGCCGAGCAGATCCGCGCCCAGTACCAGCACTTCGTGGTGGACGAGTACCAGGACGTCAGCCCGCTCCAGCAGCGCCTGCTGGACCTGTGGCTCGGCGAGCGCGACAGCCTCTGCGTCGTCGGTGACGCCAGCCAGACGATCTACTCCTTCACCGGCGCCACCCCCGACCACCTGCTCAATTTCCGCACCAGATACCCGCAGGCAACCCTGGTCAAGCTGATCCGCGACTACCGCTCGACACCGCAGGTGGTCCACCTCGCCAACGGCCTGCTCAATCAGGCCAGGGGCCGGGCCGCCGAGCACCGGCTGGAGCTGGTGTCCCAGCGCGAGCCCGGCCCCGACCCGGTCTATGCCGAGTACCCGGACGAGCCCGCCGAGGCCGAGGGCGTCGCCGCCCGGATCCGTGACCTGATCGCCGCCGGGGTCCCGGCCGGCGAGATCGCGGTCCTCTACCGCATCAATGCCCAGTCCGAGGTCTACGAGCAGGCCCTCGCCGACGCCGGTGTGCCCTACCAGCTGCGCGGCGCCGAGCGCTTCTTCGAACGGGCCGAGGTGCAGAAGGCGATCCTCGCGCTGCGCGGCGCCGCCCGCTCCGGCGGGAACGACCCGCTGCTCGACGATGTCGTGGAGCTCGGTTCGCAGGTCCGGGCCGTGCTCAGCTCCACCGGCTGGACCAGCGAGCCGCCCGCCGGCTCCGGAGCCGTGCGCGACCAGTGGGAATCGGTGGCCGCGCTGATCCGCCTCGCCGAGGACTTCGCCCGCGGCCGCCCCGGCGCCACCCTGGCCGACCTCACCGTAGAGCTGGACGAGCGCAAGGCCGCGCAGCACGCGCCGACCGTGCAGGGCGTCACGCTCGCCTCGCTGCACGCCGCGAAGGGCCTGGAGTGGGACGCGGTGTTCCTGGTGGGCCTCACCGACGGCATGATGCCGATCACCTACGCCAAGACCGACGAGCAGGTCGAGGAGGAACGCCGGCTGCTGTACGTGGGCGTCACCCGGGCGCGGCTGCACCTGACGCTCTCCTGGGCGCTGTCCCGCGCCCCCGGCGGGCGGGCCTCCCGGCGCCCCAGCCGGTTCCTGAACGGCCTGCGGCCCGGCTCGGCGGCCCCGGGCGCCAAGGCGGGCGCCGCGGGCGAGCGGGCGGCCCGCAAGCGCGGCCGCCGCGGCCCGGTGCTGTGCCGGGTCTGCGGCAAGACGCTGACCGAGGCGGGCGAACTCAAGCTGATGCGCTGCGAGGACTGCCCGTCCGACATGGACGAGGGCCTCTACGAGCGGCTGCGGGAGTGGCGCGCGGCCCAGGCGAAGGAGCAGGGCCTGCCGGCCTACTGCGTCTTCACCGACAAGACGCTGATGGCGATCGCGGAGGCCGGACCGTCCGAAGAGGGAGAGCTCTCGATGATTTCTGGAGTCGGCGGCCGCAAGCTCGACCGGTACGGAGCCGACGTCCTGGCCATCTGCGCAGGCCAGGAACCCGGCGACGAGGAACCTGACGACGCGTAGAAACTCGTCGGGAAAATAGTTTGCACATGCCCAGCGGATCCCCATAGGTTCTTAGCAACGGAAACGGTGGCTTCTCCGAAGCCCCTGATCCGTGCTGTACTTATCCGAATACGCATTGGGACAGGCCCCCGGGCCGGTCCCCGAGACGCCGAGAGGAGGCGAGACCAGTGACCAGCTTCATGACCTTCACCAAAATGACCGATCGCTCGGTCGCCGCTTCCTGCACGCTCGGCTCCTCCTCGCTCCTCCCGGTCCTGGGTACCGGTCTGTCCCGGATTCCCGCGGCCGGCCCTGCCCTGACGTCCGCGCCCTGCGCGCTGATCGTCAGCGTCCGGAATGAGCGACCGACCCAGGCACCGGTGGCAGTACTGGCTGCAGAAGCCCAGGCGCATGGCGCCTATGGCTCCGCCGCCGCGGCCGGTGCCGGATCCCAGACGAAGCAGACGAAGCAGCAGCACCACCTGATGTGGGCCTTCCGTGGGCTCGAACCCTGGAGTGATCCAGTCTGATCTCAAGATCAGGCCGGCGCCTTCAGGGCCGCGGAACCCCACCCGGGATCCGCGGCCCTTCTGTTTGTCCCCGAACGGGGACGGCAGAGCGAAGGGGCCTCGGGACTGGCAAGAACAGGTACCAGCCGACCCCGGCCGAACCGGGCCGGAACGACTAGTCAACAAAGACGAGGAAGAAACCACCGTGCAACTCGAAGCGCACGCCCCGTCCGTACCGCAGACCCAAACGATCTCCCCGCCCGCAGTCCCGGAGGACTCCGCCTTGACTCCCCTCACCGCGCTGACCGCGCTCGACGACGCCATCGAGAACCTCGGCGTCCCCGTCCCCTGCCGCACCTTCGACCCCGAGGTCTTCTTCGCCGAGTCCCCGGCCGATGTCGAGTACGCGAAGTCCCTCTGCGGCACCTGTCCCCTGGTCGAGGCGTGCCTCGCCGGGGCGAAGGAGCGCCGCGAGCCCTGGGGCGTCTGGGGCGGAGAGCTCTTCGTCCAGGGTGTGGTCGTCGCCCGGAAGCGGCCCCGTGGCCGTCCGCGCAAGAACCCGGTTGTCGCGGCATGACCGCCATCGGAACCATCGACCGCCCCCTGACGCACGACCCCTTGAAGCAGGCCCCCATGTCCCCCTTCGCCACCACGAGCGAGCAGCCGTACGGCTCCGCCACCGCAGACTTCATCACCGCCGGCGCGATCACCTCGCGTCAGAACAGGACCCGCGAAATGCAACTCATCCCAGAAGCCCTGGCTCGTGCCCATATGGACGACCGCATGCGTGAGGCCGACGCCGGGCGTCACGCCACGCGTCTGGTCGCCGCCCGGCGCATGCAGCGTCGAGCCGAGCGCGTCTCGCTGCGCGCCCGGCGCGCGCTGGCCATGGCCGTCATGAACTGACAGCCCAGCAGGAACCTCCCGGGGGGACCGGTCCGCACGGACCGGTCCCCCCGGGGCGTTGCGGACGCGCACCGCGCCCCGTCCGGGGATATCGTCGGCAGGTGGACCAGCCGACTCCCCGCCCCACCCCGCCGGGGCCCAAGGCCCAGCCCGTCCTCTGCGCGCGCTGCGGCACCCAGTCGTCCGACGGCGCCCCGCCCACCTGGACCTGCTCGGTGGAGAACGGGGCCCGCCAGTACTTCTGCGTCGCCTGCGCACGCGCCAACCTCAGGGCGATCGAGGGCCGCCTCGACTCCTCCTGGTGGTAACCCGGCGCCCCGCGAGGCCGCCCGGCTTCCGGCCGTCCTCTAGGGGTGTCCGGCGGATCATGGCCGGGCCCGACCCTGGTCCGCCGGGCACGCCCTAGCCCTCGGGGAGGAACCCGGGGAGCCAGGACTCCAGTTCGTCGCGCAGCCGGACCGTCGCGCCGAGCTGGCACAGGACGCCGATGGTGCTCAGCGTCACCCGGTGGATCAGCAGGTAAGAGGGCGGCAGGTTGATCTGACGGCCCAACTGGTGGGCGGGGGAGCGGGGGTCGGCGATCCGGGCCGCCTGGCCGCGCAGCCACGGCCGGGTGAAGGTGAACTCCTCCGCCTCGGCGGGCTCGATGATCGGCTTGAGGTAGTCCAGCAGCGCGTCCGGGTCGAGTTCGATCGACTTCTTCACGAAGCCCTCCGCGCACAGGTGCCCGTACACCCCCTCGGCGTCACCGTCCAGCGTCATCCGCAGCGACCGGCCGATGGGCTCGGGCCAGCCGCCCGGCAGCCGGTCGACCGTGCCGAAGTCCAGCACCCCCAGCCGGGCCGTGCCGTCGGCGGCCTGGATCAGCCGGAAGTTCCCCGGGTGCGGATCCGCGTGCAGGAGCCCGGTGCGCGCGGGTCCGGAGAAGAGGAACCGGGCCAGCAACTGCCCCGCCCGGTCACGCTCCTCCTGGGTGCCGTCGGCTATCACCTCCGACAGCGGGGTCCCTTCCATCCATTCGCTGATCAGGACCTGGTCGCCCTGGTGCACGACGGCCGGCACCACCACGTCAGCGTCGCCTTCGAACGCGTCGGCATGCGTCCGCTGCGCCTCGGCCTCCAGCTCGTAGTCCAGCTCCTCCGCGACCCGGTCACGCAGCTCGGTGATCAGCGGCTTGATGTCCATGCCCGGGATCAGCGGCCCCAGCAGGCCCGCGAACCGGCCCAGTTGCTTGAGGTCGGACAGCAGCGCCTCTCCGGCCCCCGGGTACTGCACCTTGACCGCCACCTGCCGGCCGTCGTGCCAGACCGCCCGGTGCACCTGCCCGATCGAGGCCGCCGCGGCCGGCTTGTCCTCGAACTCCTCGAACAGCTCCCGCCAGTGCTCACCCAGCCGCTCCGCCAGCACCTGGTGCACCGTGGCCGAAGGCAGCGGAGGGGCTGCCTCCTGGAGCTTGGTCAGCGCTGCCCGGTAGGGGCCCGCCACCTCCTCGGGCAGAGCCGACTCGAAGACCGACAGCGCCTGCCCGAACTTCATGGCGCCGCCCTTCAGCTCTCCGAGGGTGCGGAACAGCTGATCTGCGGTGCGCTGTTGGAGCTCGCGGGCGACGATCTCCGCGGACTTGCCGCCGATCAGCTTGCCCAGGCCCCAGGTGGCCCGGCCGGCCATGCCCAGTGGCAGCGCGGCCAGCTTGACGGTGCGGGTGACCGCCTTCCGGGGAAGATCAGACATACGCCCCTCCAGTTCCGAGACAGCCGTGCCGCCAGCGGCGGTTCGGGGGGTGTCCCCTCTGGCCTTCGGTCGAACGCATCCTGTCATGGCCTGCTGTGCGAGAGTCAGCCCGATCCTGCCTCCCGCCCCTGCAGTACCGCTGGACCGCTCCCGGTGCCGCCCGGGCTCACCGCCCCCGCCGCGCAGGGGCACTCCGGATGCGGGCGGACCTCCGAACGCTCCCAGTGCAGTCCCGGCAGGGCGGCCTCCCAGCGGGCCGCCGTCGAAGCCGGCAGCCGGCCGTCGAGGAAGGACAGGGCGTGCGCGGCGGCGAGACCGGCCACCGCCGCGGCCAGGCCCAGATCGCAGGCGGCGACGGCTCTGCGACGGTGCGCCGACCGCCACTGGACCAGCATCCGGGGCCAGGCGGGATCCCGGTCGACCCGCTCCCGCTCCATGCACCCCGCGCAGGCCGCGGCGCCGGGCAGCACCAGCGGTCCGACCATCCCGGTGCCCTCCAACACCCCCGCGTACAGGTGCGGGATCCCGGCCGCCACCCACTCGGCGGCCGCTTCGGGGTCGGGGGCCCACGCCTGGAGCCCGTCCCGGGGGGCGACCACCACCAGGGCCAGCCCCGGTTCGGGCCCGCCGACCTCCCCGGCCCGCGGGGGCCGCCCGGGCGCCGCCTCCCGGACCACCGCCGCCGCGGCCTCGGCCCGCAGCCGCCCCACGCTGTCCGGGCCGAGCCCGCCCGGCGCCACATCGCCCGGCTGCACCCGCCCGCCGTCGAGCACCTCGACCCGGCCCACGCCGGCTCCCGCCAGGACGGCGGCGATCACCCCGCCCACCCGGCCGCTCCCGCGCACCTGTACCCGTATCGCCCGCCGGGCCGCGACCGCCCGTAACTCCCCGCCGGGCTCGCGGTGCACCAGGGAGAGCGACGCCAGATCCGGTCCCAGCCGCTCCAGGGTCTCCGGCCGCTTGCGCACCGCCTGGGCCCGGGGGCCGCCCGCGGTGGCGTCGTCGAGCAGCCCGGCCCCGGCCAGCCGCCGGACCAGTTCGTCCGCCCGGGTCCGGGGCAGCCCGATCCGCCCGGCCTCCTCGCGCAGCAACTCCATGCCCCGCGTCCCGTCGATCCGGTCGATCAGCGATGCCGTCGCCGTGTCCACCGGACCCAGCGCCACCGCGTGCGCGGGAGTCACCCCGCACTGCACCGTGAGCAGATCGCGCCAGGCCCGCGCCAGCGCCGGCTTCACCTTCGGATACATGACCATCCCCCCGATTCCCGTCCGGTCCGTCCCTGTTTCTTCCGCGGTTCCTCCGCGTCTTCCGCCACACTGCCCGCTCCCCGGAACACGTGCGGGAATTTGTCCACAGCTACGAGGTATTGGGCATATGAGATGAAGAAAAGGGGTGTTTCGGATCCCAGATGAATCGATCATGTTCGAACCACGGACGAGCGGGACGCCCGCCCCGGCGACCGGGTACCGTCGAGGCGTGTCCGCCGACCCCTCGCAGCGCGCCGTCGAAGTACGCCGGAGCGCGCGCCGCCGCAGGACCGTATCCGCCTACCGGGAAGGCGAGCGGACGGTCGTCCTCATCCCCGCCCGGATGTCCGAGGCGGAGGAAGAGCGCTGGGTGGGCGTGATGCTCGACAAGCTCGCCGCCCAGGAGGGCAAGCGGACCCTCGGCGACGCGGAACTCACCGCCCGCGCCGAGCGTTTGTCCGAGCAGTACTTCAGCTCCCGCGCCCGCCCCCGCTCGGTGCGCTGGGTCACCAACCAGAACACCCGCTGGGGCTCCTGCACCCCGGCCGAGGGCAGCATCCGGCTCTCGCACCGCCTCCAGGGCATGCCGGAGTACGTCGTCGACTACGTCCTGCTGCACGAGCTGGCGCACCTCCTGGTACCCGGACACGGGCCCCGCTTCTGGCAGTTGCTGGAGGCGTACCCGAAGACCGAACGCGCCCGCGGATATCTGGAGGGGGTCGTCGCGGCGGAACGCCTTCCCGCCGCGCCCGCCGTCCCCGCCGCCCGCGGGGAATGACCCCTCGGCCGGGCTCCGGACCCGCCCGGTCAAGGCCGCGGACGGGCGACGTGTACCGGCTCGGTACCGACTTGGCCGGATGTCCGCGCGAGCCGTTAGCCTGAGCGGCACGCATTCGGAGCGGGTGCGCGCATTCACAGTCGGGATGGGGGACGGTCGTACGCATGGCCAGGGAATTCCAACGCGGCCACAAGGCCAAGGTCAGTGATCTGACGGCGGGCACCGATCTGTACGTGGGCGTCCGGATCGCCGGCGCGGGGCTCTCCATCGACATCAGCTGCTTCGGCCTCGACGCCGACGAGCAGCTCTCGGACGACCGCTACTTCGTCTTCTACAACCAGCCGAAGTCGCCCGAGGAGTCCATCCAGCAACTCGGCGCCCAGGCGGGCGACACCGAGTCCTTCCGGGTGACCCTCGACCGTGTGCCCGCGCACATCCACAGGCTGTCCTTCGCCGCCTCCATCGACGGCGCCGGCCAGATGTCCCAGATCGGCCCCGGCTACATCCGGGTCGTCGCGGGCGGCGAGGAGGTCGTCCGGTACTCGTTCACGGGTTCGGAGTTCAGCACCGAGCGCGCGCTGATGATCGGTGACTTCTACCTGAAGGACGTGTGGCGCTTCGCCGCCGTCGGCCAGGGCTTCGACGGCGGGCTCGCGGCCCTGCTCGAGAACTTCGGCGGCGAGGTCGCCGAGGAGGAACCGCAGGCAGCGGCACAGGGCCGGCCGCAGCACCAGCCCCCGGCCGCCGCGCCCGGCTTCGCCCCGCCGCCGCAGGGCCCGGAACCCGCGTTCGGCACGCCCGCGCCCCAGGCCCCGCCCGCTCCCCCCGCCCCGCAGCCCTCCTTCGGCGCACCCGTACCCGCTCCCGCACCCGCTCCCCACCAGCCGGTGCACTCGGCCCCGACGATGGTCGGCCCCCTGGTGCCCGCACCCCCGGCCGCCCCCTACGGGCAGCCGCCGCACGCGCCGCAGCCGCCCGGGCCGCCCTCGTACGGCCAAGTGCCGAACCAGCAGCCCTCGTACGGCGGCCAGGTGCCCCCGCCCGGCCCGGTCCCCGCGCCGCACGGCCGGCCGGCCCCCTACGGCCAGCAGCCCGGGTACCCCCAGCAGCCGGCGTACGGCCAGCATCCCGGGTACCCGCAGCAGCCGGCGTACGGCCAGCAGCCCGGCCACCAGCAGCCGGCCGCCGGCGCCCCGGGACTCACCGCCGCGCTCAGCCGGTACAAGGAAGCCCCCACCGGCGCCCGCTGGACCCCGCAGAACCACCAGCTGATGCGGGTCGACCTCGCCCTCGGCGGCGGCCAGCCGGTCCTCGCCCGCCAGGGCAGCATGGTGCTCTACCAGGGCAAGGTCGACTTCAGCTACAAGGGCGCCGGCTTCGCCGGCCGCATCGTCGGCAACGCCACCGGCCAGGAGATGCAGCTCATGCGCTGCACCGGCCGCGGCCAGGTCTTCCTCGCCGAGAACGGCGCCCACCTGCACGCCGTCGAGCTCCAGGGCGACGGCATCTGCGTCTCCGCCGAGTCAGTCCTCGCCTTCGACGAATCCCTCCAGCACGAGGTCCGCCGGATCGAGGGCCACGGCATCCCGGGCGGCGCCCTGTTCACCATGCTGTTCCAGGGCACCGGCACCGTCATCGTCAAGACGCACGGCACGCCCGTCGTGCTGCCCGTCACCCCGACCACCTTCGCCGACAGCAACGCCATCGTCGCCTGGTCCGCCGCCTCGCAGGTGATCATCTCCAGCCAGGTCCGGCTGCGCCGCAACGCCTACCCCGGCCACAGCGGGGAAACCGTGAACCTCCAGTTCCGCGGGGCCCCCGGCAACTTCATCGTCGTCCAGCCGTACGAGGTCTGAGGGAGCCCCACATGAATGCCATGAACGCAATGAACCAGCAGCTCGCGGGCTACGCCCCCACCCCCGTCACGGCCCGCATGGAGAACCACGGCCCGGCCATGCTCAAGGTCGCCATGCAGAGCGGCCACGACCTCTTCGCGCGCACCGGCTCGATGGTCGCCTACGAGGGGTTCGTCCAGTACGAGCCCAACCCGCCGGCCGTGCGCCAGATGGCCTCGCAGTGGCTCACCGGCGAAGGCGCCCCGCTGATGAAGTGCACCGGCGACGGCCTGCTCTACCTCGCCGACTACGGCGCGGACGTCGTCGTCATCAACCTCGACAACGACGCCCTCTCCGTCAACGGCACCAACCTGCTGGCCTTCGACGCCCAGCTCCAGTGGGGCGTCGAGCGGGTCAAGGGCATGGCCAAGTTCGCCGGACAGGGCCTGTTCAACGTCCAGATCTCGGGCACCGGCTGGGTGGCCATCACCTCCCGGGGCACCCCGATCGTGGTCGATTGCGGGCGCGGCGAGGACGAGACGTACGTCGACCCGGACGCGCTCGTCGCCTGGTCCCCCAACCTCAAGGTCAAGGGCAAGCGCAGCTTCAAGGCCTCGTCGATGATCGGCCGGGGCAGCGGGGAGGCCTACCAGATGGCCTTCTCCGGACAGGGCATCGTCGTCGTACAGCCCAGCGAGGACAGCACCGACCGGCTCCGGGCCCGGGGCTGAGGGGGAGCGGACACATCATGCAGAGCGCACTTTTCGCCCACGCCGAAGCGCAGTCCCAGGACCGGTACACCGTCCAGAACCCGCAGCTGCTGCGGGTCTCCCTGAGCGGCTCCGACGACGTGCTCGCCCGCAAGGGGGCCATGGTCGCCTACCAGGGGATCATCGACTTCGACGGCGAGTACCAGAGCACCACCCAGCGCACCGCCCGCGCCCGCACCGGCGAGGGCCTGGACCTCATGCGCTGCTCCGGGCAGGGCACGGTCTACCTGGCCAACCTCGCGCAGTACGTCCACGTCGTGGACGTGGACGTAGACGGGCTCACCGTCGACAGCAGCTACGTGCTGGCCCTGGACTCCACCCTGCACACCGAGGCCGTCGCGGTGGACAGCCAGTACGGGATCTCCGGCTCGGGCAAGTACCAGCTCAACATCACCGGCCGCGGCAAGGTCGCCCTGATGACCTCGGGGCAGCCGCTGATGATGCAGGTCACGCCCGACAAGTACGTCAACGCCGATGCGGACGCCATCGTCGCCTGGTCCACGTCGCTGCGCGTGCAGATGCAGGCCCAGACGCACTCCACCGGGGTCTGGCGGCGGCGCGGCAACACCGGTGAGGGCTGGGAGCTCAGCTTCCTCGGCACGGGCTTCGCCCTGGTGCAGCCCAGCGAGCTGCTGCCGCCGCAGAACGCCCAGCTCGGCCAGGGCCTGGCAGCGCAGTACGGCATGGGCCAGCACGGCGCCCACGCCCAGAACCAGAACAACGCCTGGAACTGATCCGCAGACGTGGGGGAGGGGCCGGCCCCGCGGGACCGGCCCT